>JAKSLL010000057.1 GCA_024401215.1 Bacteroidaceae bacterium | reverse complement strand
AGCTACAGCCTGAGTTTCGACGGCAGCAAGGGCTTCGATTGGCTCCAGTCCACGCTCCGCACTTTCGGTGGCTACGGCTACTCCACCAGCGAACGGCTCATCGGCGGCACGGTCTATCCCTTCCACTCGCGCTCCATCAGCGTCGGCGCAGGAGGCACCATCACGCCTCTGCCGTGGCTCAACTTCGTTCTCAGCAGCGGCTACTCATGGAACATCAGCCAGACCAACGGCAACAGCGATAAGCTTGCCCAGACCGTGCGTTCGGCCACCCAGCGGCTGAAGGTGAACGTCTATGTGACCAAGCAACTCACCCTTGCTGCCACTGTGGAGGACAATTACAACAACCTGACTGCCGAGAACCGCCACGCCTGGTTCGGCGACGCCACCGCCAAGCTCAAGCTGAAACACATCGACCTGGAGTTGAAACTCAACAACCTCTTCGACCAGCGCCAGTACACCCGCGTCAACTACAGCGGTCTCGACATCTACACACAGACCTCGCAGCTGAGACCAAGAAATATTGTTGCTTCTGTCAGATTCAAGCTGTTGTAAAGATAGTGTATTTCTGATCCTACATAAAATTCGAAGACATCTTCCTCTAACTTGCATTGAATATAGGTTCCTATAAGGAAGAGTCAGAAGACGATAAAAATCTCGCAATCCTCACATGCTGTGTTTGATTGATAATTAGTTAGATGACACACCCACTGGTCATAACAGACTGGTGGGTGTGTTTCTCTTTTACTGATAAGTTTCAGTCGTTCATCAGAATTGTAATTTCGATAATAGACCTCAGAGTATATCATTTGCAATGTTGACATTACAATTTACGCCCAAATATAGTTAAAATTGTTAAATCCATACTTCTAAACTCATGTTCTTCAATACCCCAAATCACTTTTCTACCTTTATATATGCATTTATTTGATAATCAATAAGTAGCAAAAACGCAGGCTGTACAGGGCTTATGAGTATAGAGATTCCTTACTCGATGGTAACGAAGGGTGGTGCGTTCAAAGGCTTCACAGGGCTTATTATAAAGATTCCTGACTCAGTGACAAAGATTAGTGATAGCGCTTTCGAAGGCTACACAGGTCTTACAAGTATAGAGATTTCTAACTCGGTGACAGAGATAGGTGGTAGTGCTTTCGAAGGCTGCACAGGGATTACGAGCATAGAGATTCCTGACTCGGTGACAGAGATAGGTGGTAGCGCTTTCAGTAGTTGTAAGAATTTAAAGGAGTTTATTTTGCCTACTACAATAAAAAAATCGCACGATTTATGTTTCATGGGGCAGGATTGACACGCACTTATATTCATAAGGATGTAGAACATATTGGAGAACACGCTTTTTGTAGTTGTCCAATAACATATTATAAGGTAGATGTGGAAAATCAATATTATGCGGATGTTGATGGTGTTCTGTTCACAAAAGACCACCATAAATTACTGAAATTCCCACAAGAAAGAAAGGAGTCATCCTATACTGTCCCTAATGAGGTTAAGGCATTGGGAGCTTGTGCGTTCAAAAAATGCCAACTTGCGGAAATTCTGTTAAATGACGATTTGGAACTTTTAGAGGATCAGCAAACTTTTAGTGGTTGTGAAAATCTGGAAAGGATTGTAATACCTCAAGGCGTGAAATCCATTCCAAGGTATGCTTTTGCTAATTGCATCAAGTTAAATATGGTCTTATTGCCTGATTGTTTATCTGAAATTGGGGACAATGCATTTGATGGCTGTACAAACCTCACGGAAATTCACATCCACAATGAGAATCCTGACATAATTAAAGCATCTTTTAATGAAAATGATGTTGAGCACATAACATTGTATGTCCCTGTCGGTACTGGCTATGCTTATCGCCATCATCCGGAATTCAAAAAATTCAAGGAGGTGAAGATAGAGAGAAGAAAAAACTGATACACAATGACGAAAAAAATAACACAGGGGTTACAAAATAACGAAAGAAATAACGAACGGTTATAATCCAGTTGTTTGCGGTTATAATCGGTCATAATTTACCTCATGCTGAAGTTGACTTCCTTAATCTTAAAGAGATGTCTTTTCGGATTCCTTATGTTATAGCTTTTCTCTTATTGTGGCAAGTCTGTTAAGGGCCTCGTTCAAAGTTTCATCTTTCTTTGCGAAGTGGATTCTAACATAGTCGTTTACGGGTTCGTGGAAGAAGCTGCTACCTGGTACGGTGCCAACTCCAACTTTTTCGCACATCAGTTCTGCAAGTTCCAAATCAGTAGCGCAGCCTGTATTTCTCATGAATTCTTTAATGTTTATCATGATGTAGTATGCACCTTGAGGGATATTGTGTTCAAGACCGATGGCGTCGAGTCCCTCGCACATCAGTTGGCGTTTATGAGAGTATTTGGCGAGCAGGTCGTCATAGTATTCCTGCGTGAAGTTGAGACCTGTTACCATTGCCTCCTGCAGAGGGGCTGCGGCTCCAACCGTCAAGAAGTCATGCACCTTCTTTATTCTCTCAGTAATCTCAGGAGGAGCAATGGTATATCCAAGTCTCCATCCCGTAAGTGAGTAGGTCTTTGACAGAGAACCGCAAACAATAGTGCGTTCTCTCATTCCTGGGAGCGAGGCCATATACACCATTGTATGAGGTTTATAGATGATATGTTCATACACCTCGTCGGTGATGACATACAAATCGTACTTCTTCGCGAGATTGGCAATGATTGTCATCTCTTCTATAGTGAACACCTTTCCGCAGGGATTGCTCGGATTGCAGAGAATCAGCGCTTTGACGCTGGGCTGCTTCATGGCATCTTCAAGAACATTTGCGTCAAAATTGTATGCTGGGGGAATAAGCGGAACATAGACAGGTTCTGCTCCGGAGAGAATGCAGTCCGCTCCATAGTTTTCATACCAAGGTGAGAAGATGACCACTTTGTCTCCTGGGTTGCAGACGGTCATCACTGCCGCCATCATTGCTTCTGTTCCGCCGCAAGTGGTCACAATCTCCCTGTTGGGGTTTATGTCTATCCCCATCTGTCTGCTTTGCTTCTTTGCCAGGGCTTCGCGGAAGTTTTGGGCACCCCATGTGATGCTGTATTGGTGGAAATCTTCGTTTGCGACCTCAGCCAATCTTTGAAGAATAGGGCGGGGCGGTTCAAAGTCGGGGAAGCCCTGCGAAAGGTTTACTGCATTATATTTCATGCAGACACGCGTCATTCGACGGATGACGCTGTCGGTAAAAGTTGATGTCCTATTTGATAAAGGTTTCATTGTCTTGGTTTTATTAAGTAATGGTAAAATAATAACTTCCTATAGTTTCTCGAGCAATCAATAACAACAGCTTTGACTTGTCTTTTTGGCTCTTTTGCCCCAACTACCTCCCCCTTGCGCTTAGCTTCTGCAAGTTCGGCTTCCTATCGTTGCCTCCTTCCAGAAGAGCGCTGCGCCCCGACATTGCTTCCGAAACATTTAGTTTCGTAATTATGTCGTCGGTCATGATGCCCGCATCACTCCCTCTTCATTAGGACAAAATAACCTAAAAACACAAGCCAAATCTTCCGAAGTTATTATTTCACCATTACTAAGCAGATGTTTTTGAATTAATTATGGACAACCAGTTGCATGGATGAATCACAGCATCTCATTTTGAGCCACAATCTGTCCATCGAAGAGATTGACAATCCTGTCGGCATATAATGCGTCGCGTTGGTTGTGAGTCACCATGATAATCGTCGTGCCTTCATTGTGCAGCTGTTTGATGAGTTCCATCACCTCCTTGCCATTGCGTGAGTCGAGATTTCCTGTAGGTTCGTCGGCAAGGATAATCCTCGGTTTGCTTATTACGGCGCGGGCTATGGCTACACGCTGCTGCTGTCCGCCAGAGAGCTGTTGAGGGTAGTGTAGGGAGCGGTGTGAGATAGAGAGGCGTTTCAGAACCTCTGCCACACGTTTCTTGCGTTCCGTCTTAGGAATCTTGAGATAAGTGAGAGGGAGTTCTACATTCTCCTCCACATTGAGTTCGTCGATGAGGTTGAATGACTGAAAGACAAAGCCTATCGTTCCGCGTCTGAGGGCTGTCATCTCCTTTTCGCTCAGTCCGCTTGCGTCTTTGTTGTCAATGAAATATCTGCCCTCGTCAGCCGAGTCGAGGAGTCCTATGATGTTTAGAAGCGTTGTCTTGCCGCATCCCGAAGGTCCCATGATGGCAAGGAACTCGCCGTCCTGCACTTCGAGGTTCACTCCTTGAAGCGCAACAGTCTCTATCTCGTCAGCACGAAACGATCTGATGATATTTTCTAATCTTATCACTTTCTTTCTGTCTTTTTTGCAAAGTTAATGATAAAAAACGAAATGCTGTTTTCTTCAAAAAACTTTTTTGAGAAAGCGGCAAGTAATATGTAAAAAAAATTTACAGTCGTCTGTCTAAAAATTATACAAACGTCTGTGAGCGCCAACTTAGCGTAATAGGTATTGCAGAGGAATGCATACCTTTGCAATGGTTTTATAAGTAGATGTTCAAAATAATTATGAACACCTACTTAATAATTGGGATAAAAATGACATGAAAATTAGCTAATGATTATTCAATGATGCCTGGCTTGTGAAAGTCAGGCATCATTTTTTTGTCAAAAAACGATTTTTTTGCAAGAAATTTGCAAGCGACTAATTATCAGCAATAAAACGTGATTTTTACTGTTAGATTTGTTACAAGTCTAACACCTAAATCATAGAAGTCTAACACCTAACCATAGAAGTCTAACACCTTGTTATGTGTTTTTTCCTTACCTTTGCATCATGAAAAAATCAATAATCGCAAATGCATGACATATCTTCACTTTTCGACTGGCAGATACTTCTGTTGATTAGTCCTTTCATCATTAGCATTGCCATCTTCTGCGGTCTATTGTGGAGCGACAGCCAACATAGCAAGAAGCGGCAGAAAGAGACAGCCGATAAAAAGAGAAAAAAATTGAACAATGTATAATTAACTAACATTAAAAGCTTATGAAGAAGATTTTCTTTTTGCTATCAATGGTGGCCTTGGCATTAGTAGGCTGTCAGGATGATGACAACAAGGCGGACGATGCTCCTGTCAGTGTGACGACAGAAGAGCTGAGAGAGGCATTCTATTACACCTTCCCTCTTGTCATCATGGATGCGACGAAGTCGGTAGAGACGAATACCGAAGCATTTGTGCCGGGTGTTGTTCGTGCTCCTGTCAATCAGCTTATCCATGCCATCAAGCTATCTGATGCCAGCAGCACATCGGTTGTAACACCTAATGTTGACACCTACTACACACGTCTGTGGATGGATTTGAGCAAAGAGCCTGTTGTGCTTGAGTTCCCTAATGTGCCAGACCGTTTCTGCAACATCCAGGTGCTCGACGCATGGACAAACACTACAAAGGTAATCTATAAGGGCGGCACTTATGTGTTCGCAATGAAAGGTCAGAAAGTCACTCTGCCTGCAGGCGCCACTTTGGTTGAGATGCCAACATCCCTCACATGGGCTCTCGTGCGTATCGTCAACAAGGGTGAGGGCGATTTTGCCAATGTGAAGAAAATCCAGGATGCCATGAAGGCTTATCCTCTATCTGCTTATGGCAATGCCGGCTATGTGCCTGCACGAGGCACATACGACCCAGCATGGGAGGTCAATCCAGTGCAGAAATGCATGGGCATGACTCTCGAAGAGTATTTTGCCAAGGCTAACGAACTCATGGAGAAGAACCCTCCGCTCAGCTTCGACAACGAGATTATTAAGCGTCTGAAGAAGCTTGGTGTTGGTCCTGGCCTTAAGCTTGCCAACATCGAAAACGGCGAACAGATGTTCAAAACTGTCAAGGCGGGTTTCAAAGACGATGCAAGAGCTATCGGTTTCATGTACCGCAAGAGCATTGGCGGCATCTGGTCATACTCCAAGGAGCCTATCGGCGACTTTGGTTCTGAATATGCCTACCGTGCTGCCGTTTCACTCATCGGACTGGGAGCCAACACTACCGATGTTGCCATCTACCCTCGTGCAGACAATGATTCAGAAGGCGAAGTCCTCAATGGCGCAAACACCTATGTGCTGCATTTCAGTTCTATGCCTCCTGTGCTTGAGAATGGCTTCTGGTCAATCACAGCTTACGGCGACAACGATTACCTCATCGACAATCCTATCGACAGATATAATGTGACAGACCGCAGCAACTACACCATCAATGCTGATGGCTCGCTCGATGTGACACTCTCATTCAAAGATCCACAGGACAGTTCGTTCTGGCTGCCTACAGGAGACAAAGGCTTCCACCTCTTCATGCGCCTTTATCTGCCAGACCTTGATAAGCTCGACAGCTGGACACCTCCTACAATTCATAAGAAGTAAGTAATTCAATACAAGTTTCGCTTTAACTCCACTTTAACTACCCCAAACGAGCAAGTTGCAAACTTGTAGTAATAAAAATGATAAATAGATGAAGAAAGTATTTTTAATCTTATTTGCTTGTATGATAGGCTTTTCATGCTATGCGGAAAAGAAGCTGTGTGTCGTCGTTCATGAGGCGCAGGGGCAGACAGCATTCGACATGGAGCAAAGGCCTGCGGTGTCGTTCGTCGGAACAGATGTGAAGATGGTGTGCGGCGATATGGAGGTGCTCTATCCTCTGACAGGCAGTCTGAAAATCACCATCGAGGAGGCAGAACTGGAGACAGCTGTCAGTGAGGTGATGAGCAGTTCGTTCACAATCTCCCAGTCTGCAATCACTATGCGTGGGTGTGAGAGTCTCTCACTTTACACTCTTGACGGCAAGATGCTTGCAACAGGCAAGGCAGACTCTCAGGGTGTTGCCACAATAGCTATCGACCATCTGTCAAATGGCATATACATTGTTAAAACAGGTAATAAAGCATTTAAAATAATAAAGAAATGAGAAAACGTATTTTAAGCTTTGTGCTTGCTTCTGCAGCAATGCTGAGCGTCAACGCACAGGGTTATTATATTTATAAGGACGGTTCTGCTAAGCAGATCGTGCTTTCAAGTGACATGGACAGCCTCGTCTTCTTCAAAGAGGGAGTGGAGAAGACTCCTGCAGAGGAAGAAACAGTTGACCCAAACAATCCTACAGCCAACAAAGCCGCTACAGCAAAGACAGCAGAGCTGAATAATGCCTGGCTGAGCCGTCTGGACTTCCAGGATCAGAGTGAGCTGGAAAATGCCAAGCGCGGCTGCCTCAAATCCACTCCTGACTTGATTGTCTATAACGGTGAAGGCGATGAGGTGTGGAATATGGCGGATTTCAAGTTCCTCTATGAAGAGGGAGCTGTTCCAGCCACTGTAAACCCAAGTTTGTGGCAGAACTCGCTCTGCAATGTTCGCTGTGGTCTGTTTGAGGTTATCCCCGACAAGATCTATCAGGTTCGTGGCTATGACATGGCAAATATGACATTCATCAAAACTCCTAACAACAGATGGATAATCGTTGATGTGCTCATGGGCAATTTCACAGCAAAAGCTGCTATGGACCTTTTCAAGTCGGAGTACCTCCACAGTTCTTCTATCGACATTGCAGCCGTCGTCATCAGCCACACCCATATCGACCACTATGGCGGTATCACAGAGGTGCTGAAGGATTGCAAGGTTGCTGACGCTGGCCTCGACTTGGCTGAGCAGGTCAAGGATGGCAAGACAGCAGTCATCGTTCCTCAGGGATTCATGAAATATGTCATTTCAGAGAATGTGTATGCAGGACCTGCCATGAAGCGCCGTGCAAACTATCAGTATGGTGCGTTCCTTCCAAGGGGTGTGACAGGACGCATGGCAATGGGTATCGGCATGGGACAGTCAGTCAATGATGTTGCCGGACTTGCTGCTCCGACATTCCAGGTGGGGCAGACAGGGGAATATGTCATTGACGGACTTAAAGTGACATTCCAGATAACACCTGGCACAGAGGCTCCTGCTGAGATGAACGCCTATTTCCCAGACTATAACGCGCTCTGGATGGCAGAGAACTGCACAGGTACGCTCCACAATCTCTATACTCTCCGCGGCGCTGAGGTTCGTGATGCTGAAAACTGGTGCAACTACATCCTTGAGGCAAAGCAGAAGTTCGGCAAGGACGCACAGGTGGTGTTCCAGAGTCACAACTGGCCTCACTGGGGCAACAGCGTTGTGAATGAGTATCTTGAGAATACTGCTTCCATCTATAAGTTCATCCACGACCAGACGCTGCACTATGTCAACAGAGGTTACACTTCAACAGAGATTTCCAACATGCTCCAGCTGCCGGAAAAGCTCGACAAGGTATGGTACACTCGTCAGTACTACGGCACGCTGTCACACAACATCAAGGCTGTCTATCAGAAGTATATGGGATGGTATGATGCCAATCCTGTGAACCTTAACTTGTTGCCTCCTACAGAGACAGCAAAGAAGGTGGTCGAATATATGGGTGATGCTCAGCGTGTGTTGAATCTTGCAAGGGCGGATTTTGCCAAGGGCGACTATCAGTGGGTGGCTCAGGTCACTAAAGAGCTTGTCTATGCCGACCCTTCAAACATGGAGGCGCGCCGTCTATGTGCTGACGCTTTGGAGCAGCTGGCATACCAGAGCGAGAGCGGCACATGGAGAAATGCTTACCTCACAGGAGCTATGGAACTGCGTGCCGGCACTCCAGCACCAGAAGAATTCTCTGCAACAAAATTCGTTCCGCTGCTTGCTGTGGGCACAATCGACATGCTTTTCGAATTTGCTGCTATCATAAACAACAGCAATGAATTGCAGGACAAGGATGTCACTGTGAATTTCATCATAGGAAACGAGAAGGCTTGTGTCGTGCGTCGCAATGGCGTGGTTCTCGTATATAAGAATGAGACTCGCGATAATGCCGATGCTACAGCTTCTGGCGACAAAAAGAGCCTGGTAAGCTTCTTCACAGGCAATTACTCTGCTCTGACAATATCAGGCAACAGCGACGCTGTAATCAGCCTTATGCCTAAGTCTATGTCTTTGCCAGGAAACTTCGGCGTCATAGAACCTTAACTTGCGCTAGTGCTATCGGACGTTAACTGCCGATGCCAATAAAGCCGACATAAAAATCGTGGTTATTATATGAAATTTCATACTTGAAAGTCATATAATAGCCACGATTTATTTTGACCTGTATGATGGATTTATCTGCAATTCAGGTTTGATTATAGACAACATATCGGATTCTTAGACATGCTGATACATGAAAAAAGGCGGCAATTGTTTGTAATATAGAAATAAAAGCTATACCTTTGTGATATGATTATATAGCATATAAGTGTGCTATTGGCATCGTAAAAACATGCTTTTATTTCCTTGAGTGTAAAATCTAAATACGCACAGTTATGGAGACGAAAAATTCAAACAACAATCAATTGAACCCAGCCACTTTCAATAGTGTGTGGATTGTACCAGATGTGAACTTCAAAAGTTGTGTTACTGTTGTAAAGGTAGGAGACAAGAATGTTACGTCAAGTTATAGAGGAACAGAGCCAATGTATATCCGTGTGCGTTAATCTCACAGATCCTGCGAATTTGCATCTCGTGAGATGTTCTGCCTTGTGGGATACAGGTGCTTCTTGCTGTGCTATCAGCCCTCAGGTTGTTAGAGATTTGGATCTGCCTTGTGTTGGTGAAAGAGTCGTAACCGGAATAGGAACAACCGGTAAGGTGTCAAGATCGTATTTGCTGTGTTTGGAATTGGAAGATGGAACGAAATTTACTGTTGTAGCATCGGAAGAACCAAACATACCACGTCATTGTTGTATAATAGGCTTAGATGTTATACGACAAGGGGATAGCGCGCTTCAGTATGATGGCGATGAATTTGTTCTTACATTTGAAGTGTCAAGAAAAACAAAAGGCCTTATGATAAATTGATTGACTTCACTCCTGCCTGGATTCTTAACGAAAAGGTAATAGATTTCATATTCTTTACCGATAAGGAGTCGAAGCATGTTGAGAAAGAAGTCAAAACGTTTGAGAGAATCTCAAAGTACTTGGCGAAGCATATGTGATGGGTAAAAAAGTTTGTTCCATTGAAGATACAGGCTGATTTTTGTAAACGACTATTTGTAGTGGACTCATTTATGAATAATTCAGGCTTGGTAATGTATGGTGCTATTCAAACCTTATATTCAGAGTTGTTGTTCCAGTGAAGGTGTAGGTGTCGCCTTCTGAGTTAGCCATAACGAGGTCTGTGAAACAAACAGTTAATGTGTTGCCTGTCGTTGCAGTGACAATGGCTGTTCCACTTTTGTAGGAATAGCAGTCTATCCAATCAGGTGCTTTGTACATGCAGAAATTCTTTTTAGTGTGCATCTGCATGTTTTCTACAGGCTGTACGCTTGAAGCCACTTCGAAGTAGAATGTAGGTTCGAAATAGAAGGGATGGTCAACAGGGCAGGTGTAAAGATAGATGTCGCCAATCTTCTGGCTGACAAACCACATGCTGCTGATTGTTGAATACGACCTTGTTGCATAATATGACAGACATTTCACATCATTGATGAGCAGAGTGTCGCATCTCATTTCATGTTCCATAGGGAGAATGCTGTCGTAATCTTCTTCGTTGCATGAAGAGGCGCTGAAAGCGAATCCGAGTACGAATATAGCGACGAGCATTCGCCAATAAATAGCCTTAATCTTTGAATCTGTTATTTTGTTCATCTTTTCAGTCTTTTTATATCGCAGTTTGAGGGATTATCCTGCAAACATACGTATAGAGTTATACTTGTATATCGTTAATTTTTGTCATTAATATGTTTCAGTCTATAATTCCTCTTGTGAGAATGACATCTGTTCACCGCTTGCCGGATGTAGGAACTCAATGCTTTGGGCATGGAGATACAGTCGGTCGGACGGTGTGCCGTAGAGATTGTCACCTTTTATTGCTCTGCCGAGTCCGTCAGGGTGGGCGCAGTGCACTCTCAGCTGGTGCGTGCGTCCTGTCTCAGGTATGAGTTCGACCTTGCTGTCGGTGATGAACCTGAAATGTGTGACAGCCTTCTTGCCTCGTTCGTAATTGACCATCTGTCTTGGACGGTCAAAAGCATTAGGCGAAAGTGGCAGATTGATGATGCCAGACTGCGCAGAGCAGCATCTCCCGTCAGCGGCTGTCGGTGATGACAGGATGGCGATATATTTCTTTTTTATGTTGTGGCGGTAAAATTCTGCTTGCAGATATTTGTATGTCGCCTCGTCCTTTGCCACGAGCATCAGTCCGCTTGTGTCCATATCGAGGCGGTGAGGGAGCATTGCCTGCGGTATTGTGGTGCGGATATGTGTGAGCAGTGAAGGCTCGTCCTCGTCCTTCCCAGGCACAGAAAGCAGTCCTGAAGGCTTATAGACAACCATCATTATGTCATCTTCGTATATGGTGCGCACCTGTGCCAGCATCTCTCTGTTCTTCTTCAGCATGGGATTCTCTTCGACATCGAGACCTTGAAGCATGTGAGAGAGTATAGGTCTGCATTTATGCTGACAGGCAGGGTAGTAGAGGCCTTCGGAGCGCAGTTCATCTTTGGGAGCGGGGCCAACCCAGAATTCTGCCATGCATAAGGGCTTGAGATGATTTGTATAGGCATACTGAAGAAGCTTAGGGGCGCAGCATTCGCCAGCTCCGCCTGGCGGGATGCCTATCTTCGACTTCGGTTTTATTTGTGTCCTGCCTGTGATATAGTCGTTGTATTCCTCGACGGAGAACGGCGACTTGACATCTTTGAATATCTCGGTGAGGTCTTTGCGTTCGCCTCTTGCATTTAGCATCTTGAACTGGCGGAAGGTCCACATCTGCAAATCGTGCGACTTGCTCTTGCGCAGCACTTTCAGCTTCGTCTGTTCTTCTGCGTCGCAGGTTTCTGCTATCTGTCTTGAGATGGCGTCGATACGCTGCTCCTCTTCGAAGAAATAGCCGTCGGGGTTCTGCAGGTCGTATATGGTAGGCACAAACCCGGCATGGTTGTACGAACCATTGTAGATGCCAGAAAAGGCGGCAAGGTAACAGCCTCCCTCCACTACCAGCACTCCAAACATCTTACCCTCCTTCGGACGCATTTCCTCCGACGTGTAGCAATGCTCCATCACCTCCTTTGCCGCAAGCCTGCATAAGGGATGCGGCTCGTAGCAGAAAGGAAAAGTGAACTGCTGAGGAGCAGGGATATCCTTTGCTTCTATGGGTAGTGTATGTAGTAGTGTTGTTGTGTCCATAAATAAAAATACTAATTCAGCTTTCGCAATTGCGACTTGCTCGTTTTGGGGAGTTAAAGTGGAGTTATCGCTTCGCTCGGAGTTAAAGAGGCGTTTGCCATGTCGGACATTTGTCACTTCAACTTCTCTTCAACTACACTTTAACTCCACAACAAGTGGAGCAAAACTTGTTATACTAATGCATCTACTCTGCATTGTTTGTGCAGGAATTGATGATGAATAATTCGGGCTACATTTCTCTGCCCGACATCACAGTGCCGTCAACACCTATGCCTTGGGCGTCAACAGAAATCTTGTGCTGACTGCCATTATTCCAGAACTGCACTTCGGCATGTCCGTCTTTGTCAAGCACAAGGAACGGATTCCAGTAGAGTGTGCGTCGGTAGTCTTTTGGCTTATCGTCAAGTTTGCGATTTGAGTAGTCGGGATTGTAGAACTGATTGACATAAGAGAATCCAGGCAGAACATAGCGGCGGTTCTTGTAAAACGCGCGTCGAGAGTCATCAGGGAATATATATGTAGCAATGCGTGTGTTTGGCATATTGCTGCCAGCATACCTTTGACTGCCTGCCAGTCTTGGCTGATAGTCGGTGTATAGCACATACTTGTCAATGCGGTCGAAGAATGAGTATTTCATGAGTTCTTCTTCCGTTAGGTTCATGTCTAACTCTCCTTTTCGGTTGAAAGGCCGTATAGTCCTGAGATTCTGGTACAAATAAGCAGAGTCGCGGTTTGTGGTGATATTATTTAATCCTCGTCTGAGTATATCGTATCCATAAATCTGCTGAATGTCATAACCATATTCCTTGGTGTATGGCTTGTTCAACCCATAGTCACCTACAAAGTTTCTAACGATATACTCCTGTCTTCCATTGAGGAAACCGGCGTCAAGCGTCTGATTGTATGCATCGTAAGCATCCACGATGAGCGTAGGAAGTGAGTCTTGCTGCGAATGCAGAGTGTTGTGCTTGCCCCACACATTCACATTGTCGATGCTCAGTGAACCGTCAGCAAGAACTGATTGTCTGAGCATTGGGTCACCGCTATAGTCGAGGTGCATCTGATAGTAGTTGTATGGCTTGACGAATCTTGGGTAAGGCCAATTGACTCTTACAGAGAGGTCTGCCCATGGTAAATGTAATTCCTGTTCCTTCTCCTTGAATAATTGACACCATAGAGGCTGTCTGCCTTTCTTCCAGGTGAGTGTGTCGGCAGCAGCAATGTGCAGAATGAAATCTCCATAATAGCGTGGCAGCTGGAATTTGAACGCGCCGTCTTCTGTTGCCATTTCTTTCATGGCATGCTGTTCTGAATTCATCGTTTCCACTACCGCATGTACTTTGATTCCCTTGTTCTTGAATGCTTTGTTCTTCTTGCCAGGATAGTAGCGCACCTCAGAAAGGTTGCTTGTGTTGCTTCCAGCTCCGTACATGATGCCGTCTATATTCTTTTGCCAATGGTTACGGGTGTTGTACTGTTTGTAATTGCTGTTATTTTTTTCTTCAAACTCCTGTTCGAACATGTCGATGCCGAATGTGGATTTATTGCTCTTGGTGTCAAGGTACATGTATCCGCCCCACCCATTGGAATCGTAGTATTCGCTATCCTTATCTCCATCGGTGTCTTCGTCTTTTGTTGGCGTGCCCCTTTTAAGGTAGGTGAAAGCATTTTCGTTTATTTCATTCGTTTGGGCTTCAGCCTTTATCTTTGCGATTTCGTATTCCTCTCCGAAGTTGCGGTCGAATTCTCCTTCCCTAATGTTATACACTTGTCCCTCAATGACAGGAGTTCTTTCTGCAACCTGGCTTATTTCCCATGCTCCGCGCACAGCCATCTCTTGCCAGTCGAATCGGCGCCATCCCTGTGTCATCATCAGAAGGTCGAGGGCGCGGTTGTGAATATTGTCATTAGCCTCGAAGAACCATTCTGGGTTCTCAACAAAGCCTTTTATCTCGGATGAAAGCAGCATCTCGCTGAGAATTGACGCATTGTCGTAGAGGTTGTCGTGGTGAGACGCATCCCTTACAGAAAACGACATTGTGCCTACGCCCATAGGGCCGTTGATGGAGAGTTGCACCTTCTCGTATGGCTCATACATGTCTTTTATTCCGCTGATGCTCACATTTGCCTTACCTGTCTCGTCGTTTCTCACGAAGAATAGTCTGTCTGCCCACACATGGCCATGGCAGTCGAACACCGTTGCTTGATTCACACCCTCTTTCAGTTCGGTGAGGGCTATTGCCAGCGACAGGCTGTCGCCGCTGATAGGATTAAACTTCTCAAGTACACCTTGGTGCATTATTGTCATGCCCTTTATCTCTGTTGCGAGGTCGGCAGTGGTGCGGATTTTGATATACACAGAATCGTAATCTTGTGTAACTCTCAGCGACGCGCCTGTTTTCTCTGGCTTAGGCAATTTAGCTTTCACCTTCGTGCCATCCTTTGCTGTGAAGATAATCTCGCGATCACCTCCTTTTGTAGGTGTCATTTCGAAGGTGCCTCTTCCTCGCAGTTCGCACTTTGTCTCTCCAAGCTTGCCCTCCAGTGCTTGTCCGTTGTCCCAGGCAGCTTCGTATGCAACTCGGCATGGAAGACCTTCTACGATGTTTCCGCCCTCAGGGAAGAGTGTGAGGAGCATCTTCGACTTGTCGGGGTCGTGTGTGAACACCTGTCTCATAGGGCGCAGCGACATTATCTCGGCATAGTTGCCATCTTCCTTTGGCTTGTCATACACAGGGAAGACGCGGCTGTACAGCTTATGGTAGTCGCGCAGATAGTTTTGCATTAAGTCTTTGGTAACGAACCATTTCTCACTTTCCTTAGAGTGGAAATGCTCGTAGAGTCCCCAGTTGAGCTGCCAGCGAGTGTATGCTCTCAGCTCGTAGTAGCCTGCATAGTTTTGTTCGTCAAGAATGAAGTTTCCATAGCCTCTTCCGTTGGTCATCTCCAGAATCTTGCGTTCCACAAGATAGCCGTCCTGGTTGTACAGTTCCACGTATAGCACGCCGCTGATATTTGACGGCATGTTGTCGTTTGTCTGACGGGTGTATGCCGAGAACCAAATAGTGTCGCCCACGAAGTAGTTGGTGTTGTCCATGTGCAGATACACCTTTTCCTGTGGCAGGTTCTTGCCGAAGCGGGTAAGGTGATCCACCAGCATTTCAATGCTTGAATTGACCTGCTGCACGGAGTCATTCTGCGCCATCTGCTCAGCCATGCCTGCAATCTCGGCTTCACGTGCTGTGCGCTTCACAATGTTGGAGCGTTGCCAGAGCAGGGCATCGAAGCCTGCGTCGTCTATCGATGCGAGCATATTATCGCGTTGTATTTGTGTTTTTATCTTCTTCTTTTTTTCGCGCTTGTCATTGTTCACGTTGAGGCCGAGGTCGTCCACATTATATAATAATGAGTTGATGGTCACAACGCCATCCGTGATGGTGTTTGCAATGCTTGCAACTTCTGTAAAGCCTTTTTCATGAGTGAAGTTTATTTTCAGTTTCATGTCAATAGGCGCAGTACGAACATAGAAGTCCTTGATGGTCTGCAGTTCCATGTTCTCCACCTGTCCGTCGAATCTCAGCAAATGCCTAGTCTTTGCATCGATATAGACTGTGCCTGTGAGTATTGCTGGTGGGGTGCTAAACGCTTCTCTGATTTTTCCCCATCCTTGCTTTGACGATGGTGTTATCGTTATTTGTTCATTTCTCTTCTTTTTTGAAAGTGTGATTTTATATGTCTCCTTGCCTTTCTCGTCTTTCAGCTTCTCGCTTTCTATGTCGTAGTAATAGTTAAGTGATTCATTGTCAATTCTCGTGTAGTAGAAATATTGATCCGGCAGCATAAAAGGTGTGAGCAGACGTTTCCAGAATTTTGAGTCGTTGACCATCGGAGCAAGTTCCAATGTGTGGTGCAGATTCATGTCGCCGATGGCTGTTTCGTCAAGTCCATAAAGTGTTGACTGTCCTCTCCGTCCTTTAATGAATAGTAAGTTGCGAAGGTTTACAGATGAGTTTGCTTCTACGAACGCCTCCATCAATTCATTGCGATAAGTGGTGTTCATGCGGTAGAAGTAAGTGCTTTTCTCGTTCTTGGCTTTCTTGTATTCTTTCTCCAGCAATTTAGCAGCAGAGATAAGAATGTTCTCTTGTGCGAGCACTGTCACTTCACCAAGAGATAATGCAAGTGGTTGAAGTTTAAGTGTTTCTGATACTTCATTGCCTTTAACTGTCAGCGTTTCGTAGCCAACGAAACTGAGACGCAGCGACTCTCCCTCTTTTACGCTGATAGAGAAATCGCCTTCTGCATTGGTGAGAGTGCCGTTACCAGGAGAAACAAACACATTAACATAAGGGAGTGCCTCATTGGTTGTTGCATCTACGACATGGGCGCTCACCTCAATATCTTGCGCTACCATAGGCAGGCAGCACAGAAATAATAATGTTATTATGAATGAAAACCTTGTGTGCGACATTGTGTTTTGAGGTTAACAGCAAGGTTAACGGTTAAAGAAATAATGCTTAGTCGATGAACATCTGCACCATGATATTTCTTCAGCCGTTAACCTTCATTTTTACTTCTTCGAAACTTCCACCCTCTGTGTAGGTGCCATTTCGATGTTGCGCTTGTCAATCTGAGTGACAACCTTGGCTGCGAGGCTCATAAAGGCGATGCCCTCTGGCGATGCTGGGTTCAGCACAGCTGGTTCGCCCTTGTCGCCATCCTCGCATACAGACTGAATGAGCGGAATCTGTGCGAGGAGAGGCACATTGAGTTCTTCTGCAAGATTCTTGCATCCATCCTTTCCGAATATATAGTATTTGTTTTCAGGCAGTTCTGCTGGAGTGAACCATGCCATATTCTCTACAAGTCCGAGGATTGGCACATTGACCTTCTCGTTCTGATACATGCTTATGCCCTTGCGAGCGTCGGCGAGAGCCACCTGCTGAGGTGTTGACACGATGACAGCACCTGTGATGCCGAGAGTCTGGATGAGTGTGAGGTGGATGTCGGAAGTGCCAGGAGGCGTGTCGAGTATGAAGTAGTCGAGGTCGCCCCATTGTGCATCAGAGATGAGCTGCTTCAGTGCGTTGCATGCCATACCTCCACGCCAGAGAGTAGCCTCATTTGGGTTTACGAAGAAGCCTATAGAGAGGAGCTTCACTCCGTATTTCTCTATTGGCACGATGAGGTCTCTGCCATCGACCTGCTCTGCGTATGGTCGTGCATCCTCAACATCAAACATTTTTGGCATTGAAGGACCGAAGATGTCGGTGTCAAGAAGTCCCACTTTGTAGCCGAGCTTTGCAAGTCCTACAGCGAGGTTTGCTGTGACGGTGGATTTTCCCACACCTCCTTTGCCTGAAGATACAGCGATGATATTTTTCACGCCAGGGAGGAGTTTGTCTGGCTCAGGTGGAAGAGCTGTCTTAGACTTTGTGGAGATCGTAACCTCCACATCTGGTGCTACGAAAGTTTTGATTGCCGCCTCTGCTGCCTTGACGACAGATTTCATAAATGGATCTGTTGCTTTCTCGAATATGAGAGAGAAAGAGACTTTCATTCCGTCGATGCGAAGGTCGTCTTCAAGCATCTCATTTTCCATTATGCTCTTGCCGTTGCCTGGGTAGCGAACGGTTGAGAGTGCTTCGTGTATAAGTGCTGGATATATTGTCATATTGCTTTTTGTCGTTTAGTTGTTTTGTTGTTTAGACGTTTGGACTTTTTGTCGTTAAGGGGGAAGACCTATTTACTTTCCTGTGGTGCGTGTAGATACTACCTGATGATTATAAGAGCGGTAGCCGTCAACAGGAATCTCGATGTCTGGTTCTACGAGCGCACCGTCGTGTGGAAGTCTGAATTTCAGGTACTTGATAGGAATGCCTCTTTCGAGCCACATTCCCTCGTAGTAGGTGCGTATGTCTGTGAGTGACGAGTCGATGTCCTTTTCCTTGTAGAGGTCGAACGTGCACTGGTCAAGTTGCAGGTTGTTCTTCTCAACCATATATTTAGTATAGGTTGCGAGGAAGTTAGAGTCGGTCTTCACGTTTATGATGCCGCCATCGACAAGGAATTTGCGGTAGCGTTCCATAAAGAATGTTGAAGTGAGTCGCTTTGTAGCTTTCTTCATCTGAGGATCAGAGAAGGTGAGCCATAGCTCCGCCACTTCGCCCTCAGCAAAGAGGCCGTCTATGCATTCGATATTTGTGCGGAGGAAACCTACATTCGTCATTCCTTCTTTCATGGCAGTCTGTGCGCCGTGCCACATTCGTGAACCCTTGATATCGACTCCGATAAAGTTGACGTTTGGGAATCGACGTGCGAGTCCTATTGTGTATTCGCCTCGTCCGCATCCAAGTTCGAGAACTATTGGATTCTCATTTTTGAAGAATTGCTTATGCCAGTTGCCTTTCAGGGCGAAGCCTTCCTTTTGCAGCTGCCAGAAAGGGCATTGAACAACCAGCGGGTTGTCTGCCATATCGGCGAATTTGGCGAGTTTTCCTTTTCCCATCTTCTTATGTTGTATTGCAATCTGCCTTTGTAGTATTGCAGTGATTATGTGTGTTCTATATTGTCAGTTCAGTTCGAGTTCGAGAGCGTCTCTCAGTTTGCGCAGTCCCTCGCTTCTGTCCATCATGATGTTCAGCTGTTCGCGCTTTGTGAAAATCTTCTTTCTTTCCGTCTGCTCGCTGATGCGTGTGTGGATTTTTATGTTGCTGTTGCTAAGCTCCTTCATCAGGAACATCTCGATTTTAGGGATGTACTTAGACAAGTTGCTTAGCAGCATTGGGTTATCCACTACGACATTCACGCTGAAATCCTCATTTACTGTCGGTTCGATGTTTGTCATCTGTGTAGATAACGCTACATCTTCCTGAGGCAGTTGACTGGCAAACATACGCCATGCAACGATAAGGTCATTTTCTGAGAAAGCCTTATTTTCTGCAATTTCTACCTGTTTTGTTACCCCTTCAGTATGGGTGATGGCGGCATCTTTTGCAGGTTGCAATTGGGAGTGGCGTAGTGAGAAGCTTGTCACCTTGCTTATCCTGCGATTGTTGTCACTGTTGCCATTGTTTGCAAGAAGGTTGCTGAGGCGTTGTGTCGTGTCGGGTGTGGCATTGTTGACAGTGGCTGTTGTCACCGTAGTGCCAGATGTGTTCTGGCTGGCAGCCTGCGGATTGTGAGCGGCTGCATGCCCAGTAGCCTTTGCCTGGGCGAATATAGGCTTAAGAATCTTTATAGGGCCACGCCCCGAATACGCTCCATCATCGGACGAGAGTTGAGCAGTCTCGATGAGGGTGAGTTCTACAAGCAGGCGTTTGTTCTGGCTTTGCTTGTAGTTGAGGTCGCAGTTGTTTGCGAGTTTCATTGCTCTGAACAGGAACTGTGGATTGCATTTCTGCGCCTGCTCCTTATATTTGTTTCTTACCTCCTCGCTGGCTTCGATAAAGTCAACAGTCTGTGCATCTCTGCTCATGAGGAGATTGCGGAAATGGCTTGCAAGGCCATTGATAAGGCGCTGGCCGTCAAAGCCCTTTGAGAGAATCTCATTGAGAGTGACCATGCACTCCGTTATCTTCCCCTCAAGGCAGAGGTCAGTGAGGCGGAAATAGTAGTCATAGTCAAGCACATTGAGGTTTTCAATGGTGCGCTGGTATGTGATGTTGCCGCCGCAGAATGATGTTACCTGGTCGAAGATGGATAGGGCGTCTCGCATTCCTCCATCAGCCTTCTGGGCAATGACATTGAGAGCAGCCTCCTCGACCGTAATGCCTTCTTTCTCTGCCACATTCTTAAGGTGGTTCACGATGTTTGTTACCGACATTCGGCTGAAGTCATAAATCTGGCAGCGTGAGATGATTGTTGGCAGAAGTTTATGCTTCTCTGTTGTTGCTAGGATGAATATCGCATGATGTGGCGGTTCTTCAAGTGTCTTCAGGAATGCGTTGAACGCCTGTGCAGACAGCATGTGAACCTCGTCAATGATGAAAACCTTATATTTGCCGATCTGTGGCGGTATGCGCACCTGCTCGATGAGATCTCTGATGTCATCGACAGAGTTGTTTGATGCAGCATCCAGTTCGTGGATGTTGTATGAACGCTGTTCGTCAAAAGCCTTGCATGATTCGCATTCTCCGCACGCCTCACCGTTGTCTTTTGGCGAGAGGCAGTTTATTGTCTTTGCAAAAATGCGGGCGCAAGTTGTCTTGCCTACACCTCGCGGACCGCAGAAGAGGTATGCGTGAGCAAGCCTGTCGCTCTTGATGGCGTTTTTCAGCGTGACGGTCAGCGAACTCTGACCCACCACAGTGTCAAACGACATAGGGCGGTATTTTCGAGCAGAAACTACATAATTTTCCATATTGAGTCAAATAATTTATGCAAAGATACTTAATAAAAGTGAGAAGTTAAAAGATAGAAGTGAAAAAAAACAATTACCTTTGCAAATAAAAATGTAAAATATGATTCAAGAATATCAAATAAGAGTTCTGCCAGAGCAGGCAGCAGACGAGAGAGAGCTTAAATTGTTCCTTCAGGAAGAGAAGGGGATAGCAGTAGATGATATAACGGCGGTGCGTGTGCTTAAGCGAAGCATAGATGCTCGTCAGCGCACAATCTTTGTGAACTTGAAGGTGCGTGTCTATATCAACGAACTGCCTGACGATGATGAATATCAGCGTGTTGACTATCCTGATGTCAGCGGATGCCAGGAGGCTGTTGTCGTAGGTGCAGGTCCAGGTGGTCTGTTTGCTGCTTTGAAACTCATAGAACTTGGCATTCGCCCGATAGTGTTGGAGAGGGGCAAGAATGTGCACGACAGGCGTAAGGATATTGCTCTGATATCAAGAAATCATATTGTTGACCCAGAGTCTAATTATTCTTTTGGCGAGGGAGGTGCTGGTGCCTTCTCTGACGGCAAACTTTACACTCGCAGCAAGAAAAGAGGCAATGTTGACAAGATTTTGAATGTGTTCTGTCAGCATGGCGCAAATACCAATATACTTGCAGATGCTCATCCTCATCTTGGAACCGACAAGCTGCCGCTCATAATAGAGAATATGCGTAACACAATCATCCGTTGTGGCGGCGAGGTGCATTTCGAGACAAAGATGGATGGCATAATAATAGAAAACGACATCGTGAAAGGTGTGACCTGTGGCGATAGGGAGTTCATGGGTCCTGTGATTCTTGCCACAGGTCATTCGGCAAGAGACGTCTATCGCTACCTATATGCTCAAGGTATAGAGATTGAGGCTAAGGATATTGCTGTTGGAGTGCGCCTCGAGCATCCAAGTGAGATGATAGATCAAATCCAGTATCATAGAAGAGAGGGCAAGGGCAAGTATCTGCCAACAGCAGAGTATTCGTTTGTCACTCAAGTAGAGAACCGCGGCGTATATTCGTTCTGTATGTGTCCTGGCGGCACAGTCGTGCCTGCGGCGAGCGGTCCTGACCAGATTGTTGTCAACGGAATGTCAAATTCACAGCGTAACAGTCCGTGGAGCAATTCGGGCATGGTGGTGGAACTGCACACCGACGACATAAAAAAGGACCTCAGTCTTATGAATCTGCCCCCAGCGCCGTCGTCTCAGCTTGAGTCTGTGGATTCACCTCTCGCTATGCTTGAATTCCAAGAGAGGCTGGAATACACCTGCTTTTTGCAGGGTAACAGGAAGCAGACTGCTCCAGCGCAGCGAATGGCGCATTTCGTGAATGGCAAGATGAGCTACGACCTGCCTTCTACATCATACACCCCGGGTCTTATCAGCACACCTATCCACTTCTGGATGCCTCAGTTCATCACTTCTCGACTGCAGCAGGCGTTCAAGCACTTTGGCAAGACAAGCCACGGATTCCTGACAAACGAAGCCGTGATGATAGGTGTGGAGACTCGCACGAGTGCTCCTGTTCGTATTCTCCGTGACAGGGAGACTCTTCAGCATGTGCGTGTCAAAGGACTCTTCCCTTGCGGTGAAGGCGCAGGCTATGCTGGCGGTATCGTCAGTGCTGGCGTTGATGGTGAGAGATGTGCGGAGATGCTTGCAGAATACTGCCGAGTAGAGAGGTAGAGCGCGTATATCATAGGCATAGGATTTATGGCGTATAATTTGTAGGACTATGTATAGCTCATTTGAGAGATGGATATAAGGGACAAACAGATCCTCAGCATTGCTCTTCCAAGCATAGTGTCTAACATCACGGTTCCGCTGCTGGGATTGATAGATGTAGCCATTACTGGACACCTTGGAGCTTCTGCCTATATAGGTGCTATAGCGGTGGGAGGCATGCTGTTTAATATCATATACTGGATGTTCGCCTTCCTGAGAATGGGCACGAGCGGAATGACATCGCAGGCATTTGGCGCAAGAAACCTCACGGAGGTTGTAAGCGTCTTGCTGCGTGCCGTTATTGTGTCGCTTTCTATATCCGCTGTGATGCTTTGTTTGCAGCTGCCTATCAGAGAGCTTGCGCTTGCGATAATCTCACCATCGGAGGATGTGGCGAGGTTCACGTGCGAATATTTCAATATCTGCATCTGGGGCGCACCTGCCGCTTTAGGTTTGTTTGCGCTTACTGGATGGTATATCGGGATGCAGAATTCTAAGATACCTATGGTGGTTGCTATCACACAGAACGTGTCTAACATCCTTATAAGCCTTGTTCTTGTATATCTGTTTGATATGTCGATAGAAGGGGTGGCTCTTGGCACCGTTATCGCTCAATACATTGGGTTGGGCGTGGCTGTGTTGCTGCTTTTCAAGAACTATTACAGACTGAGGAGATATTTCTGCAGGAAAGTGGTGCTCACGCAGGCGTCGCTGCTGAAATTTTTTCTTCTCAACAAAGACATCTTTCTGCGGACATGCTGCCTTATCCTTGTGCATTTCTTTTTCATATCGGCAGGTGCAAAGCAGGGCGATACTGAGCTGGCTGTCAACACATTGCTCATGCAGCTCTTCACTCTGTACAGCTACATCATGGACGGTTTTGCGTTTGCTGGAGAGGCGATGGTGGGTAAGGCTATTGGTTCGCAGTCACGAGGCATATACGATGATACGATAAAGCGTCTGTTCTGCTGGGGTGGCGGCATGGTTCTGCTCTTTTCTGCATTGTATCTTTTTGGCGGACGTCCTTTTATGGCTTTGCTGACAGACGATGCAAAGGTGCTGGACATGGCGATGACCTATCAGCCGTGGACTATACTTTTTCCGATATGTGGTGTGGGTGCCTTCATCTGGGATGGCGTGTATATCGGTGCGACAGCCACCAAGGGCATGCTCATCTCCATGGCGACAGGCATGGCGATGTTCTTTCTGCTGTATTTCACTCTTGTTCCTGTATTGAACAATCACGGCTTGTGGATTGCCTTTGTGGCATATCTTACGACAAGAGGAGTGGTGCAGACAATAATGCGGAAGAGGGTTTGGAAAGTTGTATAAAAACATTGAGTAAAACAATTTAGAAGAGATGATACAAGGGCACGGAGACGATGTCTATAAATACAAGGATATTACTCTGAATTTCAGTTCTAATGTCTATAACCACTTTGACCATGAAGGGCTTTTCTGCTATCTTGCAGACAGGCTTGACGATGTAGTGTCGTATCCCGAACCTGCACCTAAGAGGCTGGAGGCGGAGATTGCCATGATGCTTGGTCTGCAGAGCGGCAACGTGTGTGTGACAAATGGCGCTACAGAGGCTATTTATCTCATAGCACAGACTTTCCGTCGAAGCAAGACAGCAATACTTCAACCTACATTCTCAGAGTATGCTGATGCCTGCCGACTTCACGAACATCAGTTATGCTCTATATTCAATATCAATGAGATACCATCGAGGGCAGAGACAGTATGGCTGTGCTGTCCGAACAATCCGACGGGCTCCGTCATAGAGAAGGAGGAACTTGTCAAGTGCATAGAGTCTCATCCTGCCGTCGTGTTTGTCATTGACGCGAGTTATGCTCCTTTCACGCAGTCACCGCTTATCACTCCTAAAGAGGCTGCCGAGATGCCAAATGTGCTGATGCTTCATTCCATGACAAAGGAGTTTGCCATCCCTGGGTTGAGGCTTGGCTACCTGTCGGGAAGTGAGAACCTGCTTCAGCGTGTGCGTCTCCAGCGTATGCCGTGGTCGGTGAATCAGGTGGCAATTTCTGCCGGTCATTATCTTCTTATGCATTCAGAAGAGTATGTCCTTGATGTGAAGGCGCTCATGTCGGAGCGGATGAGGATGGCGGAGGCGCTGTCTTCGCTTGGATGTATTGAGGTGTGGCCAAGTGACACTCACATCCTCCTTTGCAAACTGCGCTTTGGCAAGGCTGCGGCTTTGAAAGAGTATCTTGCAAGGGAGCATGGCATTCTTATTCGTGATGCGAGCAATTTTGACGGTCTGGATGACAGCTTCTTCCGAATCGCGGTTCAGACTCCTGAGGATGATGATGTGCTTGTGAATGCTATCCTCGAATGGATAAGTGAATAATGGTTAAGCAGCTGTTTTGTGTCAATTATAAGATAGAAAAGTCGATGATTATAGATAACCTGATAACAATAGTCTCGTTCATTATGGTCGCTGGTCCTCTTGCTGTGGGATGGGCGCTTGATTTTATGTTTGGCGATCCAGAACGCCTTCCTCATCCAATAGTCTATTATGGCAAATGGATAGCTTTTTGGGAGAAACGTCTTAACAAAGGCGAAAATCGTAAAGTCAAAGGTGCTGTCTTTGCGGTTCTTAGCATAGTCCTCGTTTTTGTGCTTGTCAGATTGCTTGTTTATGGACTCAATACATTGATGTTTGTGGGTATCAATCTTCTTCCTATCTCGTTAGAGTTCAGTTACATCATGTTTGCTATGCTTTATGTTTTTGTTGCTGGCATCATAATCTTTTTCTGCTTGGCGGGTCACACCCTCCGCAAAGAGGTGCGAATGGTGTTTGAGGCTGTTGACAGAAGTGTTGAAGAGGGTAGGGTGCAGGTGGCGCGTATTGTTGGCAGAGACACAAGCGAGTTGTCTGCCAATGAGATACGCACAGCCGCTCTTGAGACGCTTGCAGAGAACCTTTCGGATGGTGTGATAGCGCCGCTGTTCTGGTTTTTGTTTTTAGGTTTGCCAGGCATGTGCGCTTATAAGATGATAAACACTCTTGATTCGATGATAGGCTATCAGAATGAGCGTTACAAGGACTTTGGATGCTGGGCAGCCAAGATTGATGATTTTGCTAATTATGTTCCTGCCCGCCTCACTGCATTTCTTATTTTGTTGTATTACAGCATTATGCCTAATAAGCGCGATTATCCTGCAAGCGCAAAGCACTCTCCTTCGTTCAAGTTGAAGTATGGCTTGTCCTTTATCGCCCATTTCGGTCCTCAGCACGCCTCTCCTAACAGCGGATGGCCGGAGGCTGCTGTGGCGTGTATTCTTAATTGCAGGTTTGGAGGACCGCATAATTATTTTGGCGAGTATTTCTATAAACCATATATCGGAACAAATCAGCGTGAACTCACAACCGAGGATATGCGTCTCTCTATTGCTGTATGTTTAGGAGCGGAGGTGCTGTTTGGTGTGTTTATGTTCTTGTATTATTCCTTAAATCAACTTTTGCAAGTTTGCAACTTGCTCTATTGGGGAGGATAAAAATAACTTACATATACAGACATTTGTCCCTTTAACTCCTCTTTAACTTCTCTTTAACTTCTCTTTAACTTCTCTTTAACTTCTCTTTAACTTCTCTTTAACTT
>JAKSLL010000056.1 GCA_024401215.1 Bacteroidaceae bacterium | reverse complement strand
GATTAAATATTAAATATATAAATATAGTTAAGCGAAATTTATCGCATCACTAGTACTTCATAATGTAGGAGTTAATAGTTATAAGTTAATAGTTAAAAGTTGCCATTCGGAACCGTTTTTCCGCAAACTTGCAACTTTACAACTTAAAAACTCAACTTTTAACTTTTAACTATTAACTTTTAACTCCTGTATGAATAATACAGGTTAAAGGAGTTAAAGACGATACTGTTGCTGTTGGTATCGTCTTTAACCTACATTATTCATGCTTCATAATGTAGGAGTTAATAGTTATAAGTTAATAGTTAAAAGTTGCCATTCGGAACCGTTTTTCCGCAAACTTGCAACTTTACAACTTAAAAACTCAACTTTTAACTTTTAACTATTAACTTTTAACTCCTGTATGAATAATACAGGTTAAAGGAGTTAAAGACGATACTGTTGCTGTTGGTATCGTCTTTAACTCCCTATAGATTCAATATGAAACAGCGCTAATGATTAGTTTTTGCTGTGCTTCTCATGCTCATATTCTGCATATTCTGCAATCTCTCGTTCTGCCACATGGGCAAGTCCGTAGTGCTCGTCGTGCTGTGAGATGTCGAGACCAATCTTCTCTGACTTCGCAGACACACGCATTGGGATGAAGTGGTCAACCAGCCAGTAACCGATGTAGCTTACAACAAATGAATATACGATGACGATGACGATGGCGAGGAGATGGTAGAGGAAGATTATGAATCCCTCCTGAGTGCCAGCTATGAGTCCCTCCTGGATGAAGATACCTGTGAGCACAGTACCGAAGATACCGCCTGTACCGTGTGTTGGGAACACATCGAGGGCATCGTCGATGCTTCTGTTCTTACCCCAGTTGACGGCGATGTTACAGATGAGTGTGATGATGAAAGATATTGTGATTGACTGTCCCACAGTGACATAGCCTGCTGATGGTGTGATAGCCACAAGACCCACCACGCAACCTACAGCAGCACCCATGGCGCTTGGCTTGCGACCACGAAGGCAGTCGAAGAATATCCATGTCATCATTGCTACTGCTGATGATGTGTTGGTGTTGAGGAACGCCTTGACAGCAAGACCGTCAGAGTGCAAGCCTGAACCTGCATTGAAGCCGAACCATCCGAGCCAGAGCATTGCAGCGCCAAGAAGCACGAATGGGATGTTGGCAGGTTCGGCATTGCGGTTGTCTGTCTTACGCTTGCCGAGGAACATCGCTCCTGCCAGCGCAGCCACACCGCTTGATGCGTGTACTACGATACCGCCGGCGAAGTCCACAACGCCCCAGTTGAGGAACAGTCCGTCTGGGTGCCATGTCATGTGGGCGAGCGGACAGTAGATGAAGAAGAAGAAGAAAATCATGAACCACATATAACCAGAGAAGCGCACGCGCTCAGCGAACGAACCTGTGATGAGCGAAGGAGTGATGATGGCAAACTTCATCTGGAAGAGGGCGAAGAGGGCGAGCGGTATTGTTGCGCCGCCAACAAACTTGCCTGTGTTTTCTGTGATGTATGTGGCGCCTCCCACATTGTCAAGCATAGGGAATGTGAAAGGGTTGCCAATGATGCCGAGTCCGCCGACATCATCGCCGAAGCAGAGCGAGAAACCAATCACCACCCACAGGATGGAGATGATACCCATGGCAATGAAAGACTGCAGCATTGTTGAGATGACATTGCGCGCACCCACCATACCGCCGTAGAAGAAAGAGAGTCCAGGCGTCATCATCAGCACGAAGATTGTTGCTGTGATGAGCCAAGCCACATCGGCAGGGTTTATCTGACCCTCCTCAGTACCAAATTCACAATCGAATGAGCCTTCGTGGGCGAATGCGCCCCAAATGGCAAAGATGACCATTGCGGCCATCAGGATAATCCATCTTTTCTTAATCATATTTTTATTTTGTATTTGAGTTATTATTTTATCCTTATTATATTAGTTTTGTACGTCAATTTCGTACATTGTTATGATATTATATATGTCTATCTGTTTTCTGTGTGTCAGAAATCGGGTGCAAAGATAATACATTTTGTTATAATAAACGCAAAAATCATAAACAAATGTTATTAAAAAGTGATAAAATCAATGCAATGTGTTTGTATGCGTAAATTTGCACTTTTTGGCATTTGTTCTCTGTAAAGGAGTTTATTTTGTTGTAAAAGTGAGCAAAATGATAGTTTTTAGCGTTATGTGATGACTTTTTGTATAATATTCTTTGAAAATGCTTCCGAAATGTATAACTTTGCACAAAATAATAAACGATAAGATAGATAATAATTGTTGTGTAGGCCGGCATAACACAAACACAACACAAACACAAATTATAGACTATGGCTTACATTAATTTAAAAGGGCTTGTTGACAGCCGGGATACTGTGAACAAGTGGATGGAGAGATTCGGAGTGCGCTTCGGTGTGTATAAGCACGGCGTTTTCAAAGAGCAGCTTTTCCCTTATGACTCTATTCCGAGGGTTATCTCTAAGAGTGACTGGGACTATCTCGAGGCTGGTTTGAAGCAGAGGGTGAAGGCTCTTAATATGTTTCTCTGGGATATCTATCATGACAAGAAAATCATTGCTGACGGTGTAGTGCCTGAGGAATTTGTGTATTCGAGCAAAGGCTATATGCCGGAATGCGAGGGCGTGGATCCTGTAGGGGGCGTGTATGCTCATATTTCGGGCATCGACCTTGTGGAAGGCAAAGACGGTAACTGGTATGTGCTTGAGGACAACCTGCGCATCCCGAGTGGTGCGTCATATCCGATGATAGCAAGAAAGCTGTGCCGCAAGGTGTCGCCAGAGACATTCGCCGACAACTCCGTTGCTGACAACCGCGATTACAGTCAGCTGCTGAAAGAGATGATGGATGATATGTGCGTGGATGGTGGAATAAGTGTGATTCTCACTCCTGGCAGATACAATTCAGCATTCTTCGAGCATTCGTATCTGGCAGAGAAGACAGGCGCCACTTTAGCGTATCCGGGCGACCTTTTCGTAGAGGACGGCAAGGTGTATTATGACGGCATGTTCAAGGAGAAGATCAGGGTGGGCGCAATATACCGCCGCGTGTCGGATGAGTACATGGACCCTCTCACCTTCGAGGCATCGTCGCTGCTTGGCATACCGGGTGTGATGCAGGCGTACAAGGCAGGCAATGTAGCTCTGATAAATGCTATAGGCAACGGTGTGGCAGATGACAAAGGCATATATTACTTTGTGCCAAAGATGGTGGAATACTATCTGGGCGAGAAGTCTATATTGCAGAATGCACCGACATACCTCCCATATTTCCCTGAAGACAAGCAGTATGTGCTCGACAATCTTGAGAAGCTCGTCATCAAAGACGTGAGCGAAGCTGGCGGCTACGGCGTGATGTTTGGCAAAGACATGGATGCGCTGAAGCTTGCAGAGATGAAGCAGCTGGTGATGGACGAGCCTCGCCGATGGATAGCTCAGGAAGTGATAGATTTTAAGGACCTCGAACTGCTCGAAGGCGATGAGGTGGTGGAGAGGAAGGCTGACCTCCGTGCTTTCGTGGTGAGCGGCAAAGACACAAAGGTGTGGAAGAGCGGACTGACACGATTCTCACGCAATCCAAACTCGTTCGTGGTGAACTCAAGCCAGGGCGGCGGATTCAAGGACACATGGGTTATGGTGAGATAGTTTGTATCATGCATAGAAAGTGTATAGAGGGATAAAAAGAGATTGAAGCTACATAAAGGATAATAACGACACATGCCGTCCATGCCCTACAAACGGACGGGACGTATCGGAAGCGATGCGTGGGGCTATACAACAATATGATTATCAGTGCAAACAAAGCCAACCGCTTGTTCTGGTTGGGGAGATATGTAGAAAGAGTGTATATGACAATGCATCTGCTGCGCCGAGTGTATGACAAGATGATTGACGGTCAGCCAGCGGACTACGAGACATTCTGGCGTAAGTTGGATGTGAACGACAGTTATGCGTCAAATGGCGAGTTCAAACTTGGCATGATGTATGACGAACAGAACCCAAGTTCGGTGCTTTCATCGCTCAACCGCGCCATGGACAACGCCATAATGCTGCGTGAGGATATCAAGAGCGAGACAATGTCGTATATCGAGATGAGCATCTCGCTGATGAAGAAATGCCGCATGGACGCGATGTCAAACATCACAAACCTGCAGCCCGTGACAGACTGGATGCTTGCTCTGCGCGGCTCTGCTGCACAGCGCATAGAGGATCCTAAAGAACTGACAGTACTCGCCATAGGCCAGATTGTGGAGAAGATAGACATCATGCTGCGATTCTGTTACTGCTACGACCGCATCGCCGTGCAGTACAGCATGCTGAAGAACTGGGCTAAAGAATGGCCTGAACTTATCGACGACAATATCGACAGCCACATTGCTGAGATGCTGAAGCCTGAGGCATACGCCAATGCTGACGAGAATTTCAGATGGACGCTGTGCAAGTATATTAATACTGTGGTCAGAGCGTGAAACTCTCCTATAGCTATACCACACGGGTGACGTTCTGTCCGAGTGTAGGCAGACATAACATTCTGCTGAGATGCCTCCCTGCAAGAGAGGCGTTTCAGCATGTGTGCTCTGAGACATTTGATATTACCGGCGATTTCTGGAGCTGGGAGGATGTTGATGGCTTCGGCAACAGGGTGATGTGCGGAGGCACTTGTGAGAGGCATTCAGAACTTGCATACACGAGTCGGGGTGTTGTTGAGACGTCAACATACTGCATCCCTGACACGAACCCGCATCCTATGTACCTGCTGCCATCGAGGATGACGGAGACGACCCGCGAGATTCTTCTTCTGCTTCCTGCGCTGAAAGGCGACATCCTTGGCGACTGCATGAGGATTGTGCATGCCGTGCATCAGCATTTGGAATACACGCCAGGGGTGACGGCTATGGACACTACGGCGCGAGAGGTGTGTGTGATGCGCAAGGGTGTGTGTCAGGACTATGCCCACCTGATGATTGCCATGTGCCGTGCTGCGGGGATGCATGCACGGTATGTATGCGGCATGATGCTGGGCGAGGGATCTACACACGCATGGGTGGAGGTGCATGACGGACAATGCTGGTATGCCTTCGACCCTACAAACGACACAGCCGCTGCCACTGGCTACATCAAACTTGCGCATGGCAGGGATGTGTGTGACTGCGCCGTGAACCGCGGCAGCTTTATCGGCAGGGCAGAGGAGGTGATGCAGATAAGTGTGGTGACTGAGTGCCTGGAGGAGGATTTAAAGGGTGGTTAAAGGGACGAATGAATAATTACGAAATACGAATTACGAAATACGAAATACGAAATACGAATTGCGAAATTAGAGGTTCATTTCATTGCTCAATGTTAACTGTTAACTGTCAATTGTTAACTGTTAATTGTTAATTCTGAATTCATAATTTAAACTATCGTCCTCTTAACTCCTAAGTAAGTAATCAAAATTATTTTTATATTTATCAAGAATTTAGAGAAAATAGAGATTTCATCTTTCAGTTTGTAGCAAACTGTTCTTTTTGATTCAGAATTAAATCGTTACGATTGGAATTAAGAGAAGCCATCCGGATGGCATTTCTCTCATTCTCTTCATTGGCTTCGCCGAGGCTAAAGGTTCTTGATTATAAAAAATAATTTTGATCAGACACTTATTTTTATTTATTTTTGTATATTTTTTTCTTGGCGCGAAGCGTAACCATACAGATTGAATAATTTTGAATACCAACTTATAGACTTATGATAAAGACAATAGTTTCGACAGCCTTGCCTATCGATGAGAGACTTCTCATACGCAAGAATGTGCTAAAAAACGGCACGGGCAAGAAGCGCTTCTGTGTCGTGACAGGCACGCATGGCGATGAACTCGAAGGTCAGCTGTGCTGCTATGAGGTGGCGCGCATCATCAATGAGAACATGGACAAGCTGAACGGCACCGTAGAGATATACCCGGCGCTCAATCCGCTCGGTATTGACACCTTGCAGCGAGGCATACCGAATTTCGATCTCGACATGAACCGCATCTTCCCGGGCAATATGGACGGTTCTATGGCGGAGCAGGCGGCGTATAAGATTGTGAAAGACTTGCAAGGAGCGGATTTCGTCATCGACATCCACTCGAGCAACCTCTTCCTGCGTGAGACTCCTCAGGTGCGCATCAATGTCAACGACAAAGAAAAGCTTGTGCCGATGGCTAAGCAGCTGAATGTGGATTTCATCTGGGTGCATGATGCGGCGACAGTGCTTGAAGCCACTCTTGCCCATTCGCTCAACAGCACAGGCACTCCATGTCTTGTCGAGGAGATGGGCGTGGGCATGCGCATCAATAGCGAGATGTGCAACCAGCTTGTGCGAGGCATCTTCAACCTCATGTATGAGATTGGCGTGTGGACAGAACCTGTTGACAAGACGGGTTTCCACGAACCGATAGTGTGTGAAGGCGATAATGTGGAATTTCTCAATGCTGCAGCAAGTGGCGTGTTCCTCACGGACATGCATACAGGCGAGACGGTGGAAGAGGGACAGGAGATAGGCAAGATAGTCAATCCGCTCACAGGTGAGACTTTAAGTCGTGTGGTAGCGCCTACACGAGGCTTCCTGTTCACAATCCGCGCATATCCTATAGTGTATGTTGGAAGTTTAATGGCAAGAATTTATAAAGGATGAAACAGACTATATTATACAGGATACCCTCTTCGTATCGTGATGAATTCCGCATCCAGGGATTCCATTTCGGCGATGAGCAGGGAGAGAAGAGCATAGCTATTGTCGGCGCAATGCGTGGTGACGAGATACAGCAGCAGTTTATCTGCGCACGACTTGTAAACCTGCTTGAGAAGATTGAACGTCAAGGACAGATAACACCGGGATGCAAGATAACTGTCATTCCATCGTGCAACCCGTTCTCTATGAATGTGGGACGCCGTTTCTGGACAATGGACAATACCGATATCAACCGCATGTTCCCGGGCTATGACAAGGGAGAGACGACACAGCAGATCGCTGGCGCTATCTTCAAACATCTGGAAGGGTATAAATATGGAGTGCAGATGGCGTCATATTATATGCCGGGTGAGTTCGTCCCTCATGTGCGAATGCTGAAGGCTGGATATGAGGATGTGGAAGGTGCAAAGCTCTTCGGCTTCCCGTATGTGAGTGTGCGCAAGCCGCTGCCATTCGACACGACATTGCTCAATTACAACTGGCAGGTGTGGGACACAAAGGCGTACAGCATCTATGCAGGCAAGACCGTCCGTCTTGATGTTGACGGAGCGCGAATGACGGTGGAGTGCATCCTGCGCTTCATGTACAGCACAGGCATCATAAGCACAAAGCCGCTGAAGTGGGGCTTTACGTCAACATTGATTGACGAGGATGACCTTGTGACCATCAAGACACAGGTGGCAGGCATCTACCAGAAAATTAAACCAGCTGGCAGCGTGGTGCTGAAAGGCGACGTGCTGGCTCATGTCATCGACCCATTCAATGGTGCTGTGATAGAAGAGATAAAGTCACCTTGCTACGGCGAGGTGTTCTTCGCTCACGACAATCCGCTGGTTCTGCAGTCTGCTACTGTGTTTAAGATACATGCAGTGTGAAAATGCAGAACAGTTCTGATTCGAAATTGTGTTTTTTGTTGTTTTAGGTGATGGCAGGAGGATGATCTCGTAAGACTGCTATTGGTGATTTTGTGAGACCGCTTGTTGCCATTGCTGCGAATATTATTGTTGGCGAATATTATTGTTATTATTGTTGAACTTCATCTGATGGGGTCGTAACAATGATTAGGAAAGGGGGTGTAGTGATACACTCTCTTTTTTATTGCGGGATGTGAAAAATGATGTTATGTGTATAGTTTTTGTGCAAATTTGTTGCGACAAATAAACTTTTGCACAAAAAATGTTAATGTGTGAATTTTTTTGATTACTTTTGCGAAACTTTATGGTGTTCGACGGTGGCCAGAAAGGAGGAGGGCTTCTCATGCGTGCTTTTCTCTGGATAGACAAAGGATTCGTGCCTCGAAGGCCTGAAAGCGGGAAAGAGATTAACTTAAAATGTAGATAATGAAGAAAGTTGTTTTATTTTTTGCAGGCGTACTGGCATTGTTTGGAACACAGATACTCTGCTCTTGTGACGACGACCCTACTTACGAGAAGGTTTTTAATAAGAAAGAAGAGAACTCTTCTTATGAATTTGTTGATCTTGGTCTTCCAAGTGGAAATAAGTGGGCAGACAAGAATGTAGGTGCGACGAGCCCTACAGATTGCGGCATGTATTATTCATACGCGTCTATTCCTGACTCGCTGAATCTGAAGGCGGGAGAGTCAACAGGTGGCACAGTGGTTTTTACTGCTGAAAAGGCAGAATTCAAAGTCACTTCTAATGTCGATCTGTCAAAATATGAAGGATTGAAGATCAACTACAGTTCTGCTGAGAATGTGAAAATCAAGGTTGTATATAGCATTAAGGGTGAGGAGGAACAGCAGCCAGAACAGTCAGAAGAAGCTGAGCAGAATAAGGAGCCAGAGCAGTCTGGTCAGCCTGAGGCACCAGAACAGTTTGAGGAGTCTCAGGAGTCTGAGCAGGCGGGTCAGTCTGTTGTCTATTACGACATTGATGCATCAAAGGGTAATGTCACAATAGAATTTGGAAATGACGAGTTAGGCAGAGATGCTGAGGTGTTGTCTGTAACGCTTGTTAGTACAGCAGAGAAGGCAGTAATCACATTCGACAAGATTGAATTGAAAAAACTTGAAGGCGACAACATGACTCCTACTGTCATTAAGAAGTTTGAGAAAGGCGAAGGCTATACTTATACCAAGACTCCAACTTCAACGGCAACTTGGTCTCTTCCTACAGCAGAAGATCTTCAGGAGCTTATTGATGAGTGCGAGTGGACATGGGAGATAGCAAATAAGGGCTACCGAGTGACAGGCAAGAATGGCAATAGCATTTTCATCCCTGCTGCGGGCTTTGTGCTTGATAACAAGCTTTACGGAGCCAAAACAAATGGCAGCGAACAGATGTCTGGCTATATCTGGAGCAGCACTCCTGACTCGTTGAATTCAGAAAGGATGGGATACCTTGTGTTCTACAGCACAGGTACTGTCATTTACGAGGGCTATGGCGACAAGAAGTTCGGATTGAGCGTGCGCTTCGTTCAGCATTGATTATGACAAAAACAGAACTTATAAAAAACAAAATATAACATGGAAAATTTAGACTGGTCAAATCTTGGATTTGGTTATCGCAAGACTGACTACAATGTTCGCTGTTACTATCGTGACGGCAAATGGGGCGAGATAGAGACTTGCTCTGAAGAGACTATACCATTGCACATGGCTGCAACATGTTTGCACTACGGCCAGGAGGCATTTGAAGGTTTGAAGGCTTATCGTTGTCCTGATGGCAAGGTTCGCGTTTTCCGTTCTGACGAGAATGCTGCCCGTCTTCAGTCAACATGCCGCGGCATACTCATGCCAGAGCTTCCAACAGAGAAGTTCAATGAGATGGTTGATACTGTTGTTCGCCTCAACGAGAAGTTCATCCCACCATACGAGAGCGGTGCGTCTCTCTATATCCGTCCGCTCCTTATCGGTACTGGTGCTCAGGTAGGCGTTCATCCTGCTAACGAGTATCTTTTCCTCATCTTCGTTACTCCAGTAGGTCCTTACTTCAAGGGCGGATTCTTCGCTAATCCTTACGTTATCATCCGTGAGTTTGACCGTTCTGCTCCTCTTGGAACAGGTATCTATAAGGTTGGCGGTAACTATGCTGCATCTCTCCAGGCAAACAAGAAGGCTCATGATATGGGCTATGCTTGTGAGTTCTATCTCGATGCAAAGGAGAAGAAGTACATCGATGAGGCTGGTGCTGCAAACTTCTTCGGCATTAAGAATAACACATACATCACTCCAGAGTCAACATCTATCCTCCCTTCTATCACTAACAAGTCGCTTATGCAGCTTGCAGAGGATCTCGGCATCAAGGTTGAGCGTCGTCCGATAGCAGAAGAGGAGCTTGAGACATTTGAGGAGGCTGGTGCTTGCGGTACTGCTGCTGTTATCTCTCCAATCTCTCGCATCGATGATGTTGAGACTGGCAAGAGCTATGTTTTTGGCGAGAAGCCAGGACCTGTAAGCGAGATGCTTTTCAACAAGCTTCGTGGCATTCAGTACGGTCTTGAACCAGATACTCATAACTGGACACGTGTTGTTATTGATTAAAGTATAAGCAGGTTAAATCCTGCTGATATATAGAAAAGAACTCCCTGCATTCACGTCAACGTGCTTGCAGGGAGTTCTTTTATACAATAAGTAATGGTGAAATAATAACTTCGGAAGATTTGACTTGTATTTTTAGGCTAAGCGCAAGGGGGGTAAAGGGGCAAAAGAGCCAAAAAGACAAGTCAAAGCTGTTGGTATTGATTGCTCAGAAACTTTAGGAAGTTATTATTTTTCCATTACTAAGCTTTTCTGAGTGCTCTTTGAAACACTTATTTCGTGTTTGTGTTGTCGCATTCTTCTTGTGAGAAATGCCTGTGAAAATGATTTTTCTTTGAAATTTTTGTGTGATTCATATAGAATTAGTTATCTTTGCAAGGAATAAGTGTAAAAACACATAATATAACTTATATAATAATTAACAAAACTAAATAATTAGATGAAACCAACACTTTTTCTCCTCGCTGCAGGTATGGGAAGCCGTTACGGCGGTTTGAAGCAGCTTGACGGTCTTGGCCCTAACGGCGAGACAATTATGGATTACTCAATCTACGATGCAGTTAAGGCTGGATTCGGCAAGATTGTATGGGTTATCCGCAAAGATTTCGAGGAGCAGTTCCGCACTCAGATTCTCTCAAAGTATGAGGGTGTCGTGCCTTGCGAACTCTGTTTCCAGTCTATCGACTCTCTTCCAGAAGGATTCAAGTGCCCAGAAGGACGCGTTAAGCCTTGGGGAACAAATCATGCTGTCCTCATGGGTAAGGATGTCATCAAGGAGCCATTCTGTGTTATCAACTGTGACGACTTCTATAACCGCGACGCTTTCCAGGTTATCGGCAAGTTCCTTTCTGAACTTCCAGAAGGCGCAAAGGGACAGTACGCTATGGTGGGCTTCCGCGTTGCAAACACATTGAGCGAGAACGGCACAGTGTCTCGTGGCATCTGCTCTAAGAACGACGAGGGCTGCCTGACTACTTGCGTAGAATGCACTAAGATTGCACGCCAGGAGGATGGCACTGTCGCTTACCGTAAGGATAACAAGGATGATGGCGAATGGGTGACTATCGATGAGAACTCTCCTGTCAGCATGAATATGTGGGGCTTCACTCCTGACTATTTCGAGTATTCAGAGGCTTACTTCAAGGAATTCCTCTCTGACCCTGCTAATATGGCTAACCTCAAGTCAGAGTTCTTCATCCCTCTCATGATCAACAAGCTCATCAATGAAGGCACAGCAACTTGTAAGGTTCTCGACACTACTTCTAAGTGGTTCGGCGTGACATACTCAGAAGACCGCCCAGAGACTGTGGAGCGTATCGCTAAGCTCGTTGCTGACGGAGTATATCCAAACAAGCTCTTTTAAAAAGAAGGTTGACGATACATCGTTTGTGTTGTTACAAGATAAAAGATATGATAAAGGCATCAAGGGAAAGTCCTTGGTGCCTTTTGTGTTGTGTGAATCTTATGAAAATGTCAAATTGTCGCCATTTTCCTTATTTTGGTGTCAAATTGTGTGTAAAATCAATTAAAAAGCGATGTTTCTTGCAAAAAGATAGTAAAAAGTTTGTTTTGTTTGCAAAATGTTATGTAACTTTGCATCGTCAAAACAAAATGACATAAGAATAGCACAACACAATACAAAAGGACACGAAAGTATTAGTAACACAAACACAGTAGGCGGCGCTGTAGTGGTTGCAAGATATCACAAGCGCCATCAAAAAGAAAGAAGTATAAATTTTATAAAAAGGTTTTAGGATTATGAAAGAATTGGTAAAAGCAGTTGCAGTGTTAGCAACAATCACAGCGCCTTCAATGGCAGCAGCGCAGGACGAGGTAGAAGCAACTTTGGGAGCTGACATCGTATCAAATTACATTTGGCGTGGTTCTGATCTTGGCGGTGCAGCGATTCAGCCTACGATAGGTGTTTCTTACAAAGGCTTCAGCCTTACAGGATGGGGCTCTTACGGAATAGCTGATCGCAATGACACAAAGGAGTTCGACCTTACTCTTTCATACTCAACAGGAGGTTTTACGTTAGGCATCACAGATTACTACTGCTTAAGCGGAACGGAAAACTGCCCAACAAAGTATTTCCTCTATGATGCTCATAAGACATCTCATGAGTTTGAAGCGAATGTCGGCTACGACTTCGGTGTTCTCTCATTCAACTGGTACACAATCTTCGCTGGTAATGACGGCATGAATAAGGATGGCGACCGCGCATATTCTTCATATTTTGAGATTGGCGCCCCTTTCAAGCTTGGTGGTCTCGACTGGGAAGCAACAGTAGGAGCTGTACCATATTCTACAGATTACTATGAGGATGCTACCAACGGATTTGTAATCAACAATGTAACACTTAAGGCAAGCAAGGAGGTGTCTCTCTCATCTAAGCTCACAGTTCCTGTCTTCGGTGCTATCTCAGCAAATCCAAGCACACAGAAGCTTTACTTCACAGCAGGAATTTCATTCTAACAGCAAGCAGCTGTATCTACTAGACAATCTAGACAATCTAGACAATCTAGAAATTCTAGACGATCTAGACAATCTAGACGATCTAGGCAATCTAGAAATTCTAGATAATATAGAAACTGCAGCTGTTCATCAAGAAACACAAAACACAAATACAAAATAAAAAGCACACCCTCTGCTACGAAGCCTCTCCGCTGTCACGGCGGAGAGGGTGGGGGTTCCTATTTATGAAAAAGATTGAAGCTATCATCCGCAAGACCAAGTTCGAGGATGTGAAAGAGGCGCTTCTTGCCGCCGACATCGACTGGTTCGAGTACCATGACTGCCATGGCATCGGACAGAGCCGTCAGGAGAGAATCTATCGTGGTGTCGTTTACAGTACCGACATGATAGAACGTATGCACATCACAATCATTTGTCGCGATATGCTCCTTGAGAATACTGTAAAAGTTATTCTTGAAAGCGGAAATACAGGAAATGTAGGTGACGGACGTATCTTCATAAGCGAGGTGCTTGACTGTTACTCTATCCGTACAGGCGAACATGGTGATACCGTGCTCAGAGACAAGAAGTAAGTTTGACTTACAACAATTCACAAACACTAAATAAAATCCTTCTTACAGTACGTTCCTGACATTTTATTGGGCAGACATTCAGCTTGATGGCTCCAGTGATGGATCGTTTGGGAACGAGAGTGGAAGGTCTCTATATTATGCTATTAGATATTATTCCTGCTGCCGCCGCAGTTGTTGAAGAGGCGGTCGAACATGTGAACGGTCTTGACACACTTTGGGTGCTGCTCGGTGCAATGCTTGTATTCTGGATGCAGCCAGGATTTGCCCTCGTTGAGGCGGGCATGACAAGATCAAAGAACACAGCCAACATCCTCATGAAGAACTTTGTTGACTTCATGGCGGGCACGGTGCTTTTCTGGATTGTAGGTTACTCACTCATGTACGGAGCTGACTTCGGCGCTTTCGGATGGAGCGGTTTCGCCTATATCGGTGAGGATTCAAACATCCCTGCTGAGGCTACATTCATCTTCCAGACTGTGTTCTGCGCAACAACAGCCACTATCGTTTCTGGTTCTATGGCTGAGCGCACTAAGTTCTCAATGTATGTAGTATATTCTCTCCTCATCAGTCTCTTCATCTACCCTGTAGAAGGTCACTGGTCATGGGGCGGCGGATGGCTTTCAGAACTCGGTTTCCATGATTTCGCAGGTTCTACTGTCGTTCACCTTTGTGGTGGTGCCATCGCCCTTGCTGGAGCTATCGTTCTCGGCCCTCGTGTAGGCAAGTATGACAAAGATGGCAACAGCCGTGCCATCCCTGGTCACAACCTCACCCTCGCAGCTCTTGGTGTGTTCATCCTCTGGCTTGGATGGTTCGGATTCAACCCTTGTTCAACAGTTGCCATCACAGGTTATGACAATGCCGTTAGCGCTTCACACGTGTTCGTGACAACAAACATGGCGGCAGCTGTAGGCGGTATCGTCGCTCTCATCTACACATGGATTGTTGACGGAAAGCCATCTCTCTCTATGGTGTGCAACGGTGTGCTCGTAGGTCTTGTAGGCATCACTGCAGGCTGCGACTGTGTTGACATCTGGGCATCAGCAGTCATTGGAGCTGTGGCAAGTCTCGTGATGTGTATGAGCGTAGTATTCATCGATAAGAAACTCAAGATTGATGACCCTGTAGGTGCTGTGTCTGTGCATGGCGTGGGTGGTCTCCTTGGTACAATCCTCACAGGTGTGTTCTGCAACCCTGAAATTGACGGTGTTGAGGCTACAATCGGTGTTCAGGCTCTTGGTGCTGTAGTGGTTGCTGTATTCGCATTCGCTGTAGGCATGGCGATATTCCTTATCATCAAGCATACTCACGGTCTCCGCGTTGAGAAGCGTATTGAGGAAGAGGGTCTCGACATCTACGAGCATGGAGAGACAGCATATAACGCATAACACTTTTTCCTGTGGATGTAATAGCAACACACCTGCTATTCTTCTAAGCACGAATTGAAGGCATAAAAAATATAACTCCATAACACGCTATATAACACGACAGATATAACACAGGTGTAGAGTTGTTATTTTATTCCACGCATATTATTATTGTTGGTATTTGTGGCAGATAATCGCGAGATTGTCTGCCACTTTGTTGTTCGCCCCCTCTAACTCCCCCAAGGGGGAGAGCCACTATTCTGATGAGGGCATCTCCTTGCTTAACTCTTAACTATATAATAAAATAAGTTATCGAGATCTACATCATTGCTTAACTCTTAACTCTTAACTCTTAACTCTTAACTCTTAAATCTTAACTCTTAATTCACTAACCTGCTGAGTTAGTTTATTTTATCGTAAAACTCCTTTTGCGCGCTCATGAGGATGTTGAGGAATCGAGGGACAAGGTCTTCGAGCACAGGGGTTGAGTCGAGCAGGCATTCTGTGATGAGCCATACATCGTCTTCAAACACTACGGCTTTAGCCACTTTCATGCAGCTTGACACAGCATTGGCAGCTATGAGGGCAGCTTCGCGATTGTCTTCTGTCACATTGAAAATAGATGGCATGCAGAGCTGGAAGAAGCTTTCGTCTTCATCGTTTTCGATGTACAGGAATGACGACATCTGGTATTTGAACAGAATGTTGCCATTGTCTAATGTCTCAGGCAGGAATCCCTGCTCTTTGAGGAATTTGAGCATTAATTCTGATGTTTTCATTGCATCTGGTTTTTGTAGATTTTTATTATAGGTATTAGTGATTTCTGTGTCTCCTTCAACAGCATCGGCATGTGTCTCTGGCTGTGGAGCCTGAGGCGTGTTGTCTGTCTCCTGCTGGCTGCTGTCGGAGTTTGATGCCCCGAACAGCGATCTTAGAAAGTCTATCAGTCCCATATTGTTTTATTCAAGTTTCGCTTTGCAACTTGCTCGTTTTGGAGTTAAAGTGGAGCTAGCGTTATCGCTTGCGCTTTCGCAGAAAGAAATTTGTATTGTTTTATTCATTGTTATTGTTCTGGTTGTTGACTTTTGCTGCGTTCACTTGACAAATCCTATCCGAGGTCTGTCGAAGTTGCGCCTCTCAATGCCCTGCATCCGTGACTGAAGATCTTGGTACATCTTTATCAGTTCAGGACGTATGGATGGCTTGGTATTCTTCAGCGATGTCTCGAGCAGTTCCTGTGTAATGTTCTGATTTGTAAAGGCTGCTGTCATAGCTGCGTCGTTTACGATGTATGCTATGTCGCTGGCGATATATCCGTCAGAGAGTTCCGAGAGCTTCTTTGCATTTATGTCATTGTCATCGTATGGTCGTCCTTTCAGGTGCAGCATAAACATCTCCTCTCGTGCTTCGTTGTCTGGCAGCGGCACATACACCTGCTTGTCTATTCGTCCTGTTCTGAGCACTGCAGGGTCTATCTTGTCGGGACGGTTAGATGTGGCGATCACGAAGATGCCTTTCTTTGAGCAGTTGTTGAGCTGGCTCAGGAACTCGTTGACTTCTCCCGACATGCTTGCATTGTCTATGTTAGAACGGTTTGGCACCAATGCGTCAAACTCGTCGAAGCACAAAACAGCAGGCGCCTTCTGCTGTGCCTGTTTGAAAAGGTTGCCTATCTTCTCCTGCGAACCATGGATGTACACGCTTGCAAGGTCTGACGATTTCACCATGAGGAAGTTGAAGCCTGTCTCTTCAGCGAATTTCTCTGCAAAGAATGTCTTTCCGCATCCTGGAGGTCCGTAAAGCAGCATGCCGTTAGGCGGTGTCAGCTTGTATTTCTCAGCAAGTTCTTTGTTCTTCAATACAAAGATGACTTTCTGGTTCAGCATATTCTTCAACTCCTGCATTCCTGCTATGTCTCCGAAGCCGTTGCCCTTCGTCTGTTCTATCACAAATTCAGAAGCGTTAGGACTGTCCTCTGCCGACTGCAGCTGTTGCTGGCTTGTCTGTTTCGCGGATGATTTGGCATTTATGTGTGATTCCTGTTGATTGCCGTCTAAAGCTTCGAGCAGAGAGTCTATGTTTTTGTATCTGTTTTCATACTTCAATGCCAAGCCATTAGCCAGCACTTTTTTTATCTTGCCATCTACTTCAAGGCTCTCGAAGTCGAGCGGCTCAGCCTTTCTCTTGTCTTTGAGCAGAGTGAATTGTCTTGTGTGGCTCATGTTGTCAGGGAATGCCATGCTCCAAGGAGCTGTGCCTGTCAGCATAGTGTAATAGACGGCGGTAGCAGAGAAGATGTCGCTCTGTTCATCATACATGCCCATGTTTGTCTCGTTGGCGCAGTACAGCAGTTCGAGGTCTCCCACTTCAAAAGGGATCTTGCCATTGCATCGTGGAGCTATATGGCCCATGTCGATGATTTCTGGTATGCCGCCAGCCACCTTTGACAGCATGATGTTGCGAGGTGTTATGTCGTTATGGCAAAGTCCGAGTCCATGCAGATATTTCAGTCCGTTGAGGATGCCCTTGAATATCTCGGTGGCGGTGTCAGCGTCCATTTTGCCCTCACGCTGTATCTTGTCTTGCAGCAGTTCGCCAGTGAAGTAATTTGTCACGTAGTAGTGACACGCTCCGCATTCCTTTTCTATGATGCCTGACTCGATGAATGACACGAGGTTCTGATTGGCAAGATTCTTGCATCTTTCGATGGCATAGACCTCACCTGTCTCGGTGTTGACAAGTCGCTCGGGTGTGCGTTTCAGCACATATAACTTAAGGAAATACACATTGTCGTTATCGTCAATAACTCTATAGGTCTCTGTGTATTCGTTTTCTTTGATAATGTTTTGAACGGTGAATCGTCCTATTTTTGTGTTTTCATTAAGCACACTCATAAGCTGTTAAATGTATTTTTAGGTGGTGATATTAGAACGATTAGTAAACTGATTATGCCATTTTGCAATACGAAAATTAGAAACGCGTACCGCTTCGCGACAAACGCTATTTTCATATTGCGAGAAAGTTGCAACTTGCTCAGTATGGAGTGTTAAGATGACTATATACGGACGGACATTTGTCCCTTTAACTCCCCTTTAACTTCCCTTTAATTCCACAACTTGTTTCAGCTGATTTATATACCCAGACTTTACTTCTCAAGTTCGCCAAAGTAATTTGTGTCGGCAAGTTTGAGCAGGTACTGTCCGTACTGGTTTTTTATCATTGGCTGGGCGAGTTCACGAAGTTTGTCAGCGGTAATCCATAGGTTGCGGTATGCTATGCCTTCAAGACAGGCAATCTTGAGTCCTGTGCGCTTTTCGAGCACCTCGATGAATGTTGACGCCTCTGACAGTGAGTCGTGAGTACCTGTGTCGAGCCATGCGAAACCTCGTCCCAGAAGCTGCACTTTGAGGTTCTGCTCTGAGAGGAACGCCTGGTTGACAGTGGTGATTTCGAGTTCGCCGCGAGGGGATGGCTTGATGCTCTTGGCAATCTCAACAACCTTGTTTGGATAGAAGTAGAGGCCGACAACAGCGTAGTTGCTCTTTGGCACCTCTGGTTTCTCCTCGATAGACAGGCAGTTGCCGTTCTTGTCGAACTCTGCCACTCCGTAGCGCTCAGGGTCGTTGACAAAATATCCAAAGACGCTTGCCTTGCCCTTTGTAGCGTTCTCCACACATTCCTTGAGCATGCCTGAGAATCCGCGTCCGTGGAAGATGTTGTCGCCAAGCACGAGGCACACATCATCATCGCCAATGAATTTCTCACCGATGATAAATGCCTGGGCGAGACCGTCGGGTGATGGCTGCTCTGCATATTCGAAGCGCACGCCATAGTCGCTTCCGTCGCCAAGCAGACGCTTGAACCCTGGAAGGTCATAAGGTGTGGATATGATGAGTATCTCGCGTATTCCAGCAAGCATGAGGACGCTTATTGGATAATACACCATTGGCTTGTCAAATATCGGTATGAGCTGCTTGCTCACACCTTTTGTTATAGGGTAGAGGCGTGTGCCCGAGCCTCCTGCTAATACTATTCCTTTCATTGTTAGCTAAAAATTTTTTGGATTAAGAGCTCTCTCTAGAAGCTCTAGAAAACCTAGAAGCTCTAGAAACTCTAGAATCTATAGAAAACCTAGAAACTAAACTTAAAATCTCATATATGTGCAAAGTTAAGATAATGTTATTAAAGTAACAAATAATAGCAACATTTTTGTGTTTTAGTTTCAATTATTGTTTTTCCATTACTTAGCACAAAAACAAAAAAGCAGTCTGCCCAGACTGCTTTTTATCGATTAGTATATTGAAAAGTTTACCACAAAGAATCCCAAGGACCATCTCCCGAACCGAAATTGCGCTCCTTGGCGAAGTCATCGCTTCCTACAACAGCATCATTGTCGTTGCTGACTGTAATGCCGCTTATTGACACATCACTGTCATCAAGGTCGTATGCCGCTTTGCTCATGTCGGCGTCAGAGATGCCATGAAGGATGGTGTTCATATTTATGCCTGACATGATGATTGTTGGCGATGTGTATTTCTTCTTCTGTATGTTCATATTCTTGCTTATGTAATCGTTAGAAATCTTGTTGACCTTATTCATTCACAAATCCTCTTTGGGGCGAATGGCAGAAGTATTATTTTACCATCACTTTCTTGCCGTTCACAATATAGATGCCCTTAGGGAGGTCCTGAATGCTCTCAGCTTTGGCGCGTACCATCTGGCCTTTGAGGTTATAGACATCTGCCTTCTCTGTGAAGATGCCCTGTTCGAAGAGCACATCATCGATAGATGTCTCCATCTCTTCTATCTCGTCAAGACCGAAGTTTACAGCCTTAATCTCCACTGGTCCGCTGTTGCCGTCGCCAACAAACTTGATGAATGCTCTGAAAGGCTTAGCCTCTGTGCTTTGGTTGAGTCTTGTCAGCTTGCCGTCGTTTGTCACAACATACGAGCCTTGAGGGAGGGTTGTTCTTTCGTAGTTGCCCTCGAAGGTGAAGCAGTCAAAGCCTTCGTAGTCGTTGCCGTAGATGCTGCCCTTTGCAATGCTCTGACCTGTGCCGCTGATTGACACGACAGGCTTGCTGATGCCTGCTGTGAGGGTGGCATTAGATGAGAATGAAGTAACATTCTTTGATGGGTAGATGAGGTAAGGGTAACCTGCTATGATGTCCTGGTTGACATGATAGATGAAGTGGGCTGTATTCTTGTCCTCACCGTTTTGACCGCCAGAAGGCTGGATGTCGCGGAGGAGCACCACGCGGAAGTCGTCACCGAACTGCTCCTTCATCTGTACGTTGTTCATGCTGTAAGGGAGGCAGATTGTGCTCCATTTGTTTGCTGAGAATGAGCGGTTGACAGTGATGTTCACCGCCTTTTCTGTCGCAGTAGGTGCTGTGTATTTGGTTGCGAGAGCATCGTTGTATGTGCGGTTGGCAGCGAAGCGAACTTCCGACATTGTCTCTCCGTCTGTTGTCTCAACACCTGGATCGAAGATGAATCCCACATTGCCAAGCTTTGAACCGTTAGAGAAGATGTAGTATGTCTTGCCCGGAAGCACGTTGAAGGTGTATTCCACATACGCCTTTGTCATCACGAGGAAGCCGCCGTCAGGTGCTGGTATCACTTCCTCCCTGTCGCCTGCCTTCTGGCCTTTCCATGATGAGTTGCGGAGGTACGCAATCTGTTCTGTTGTAAGACCTGAGTTCTCGATAGTGTAGCGTGTGCCGTTGTATGTCACGTCATAGTCTGGACCCTGAGCGTTGAGGGCGCTTGTCTTTGCTATCACGCCAGGCACAAGAGCGCCAGCTTCATCAACAATATAATGAGGACGCCAAGCAATCTTTCCTGTGAAGTCATTGCCTTGGTAATCAAGACATCCGTTCTGGAAGATATAGGCATGAAGCACTCCTGGCTGTGTTGGCTCATATTTAACATAGGTGCCGCGGCATGGGATGGTCCAAGGAGTGATATTTGTTCGTGGAGACTGTGGTGACGATGGCACCGAGTACTGACCTCCGTTGCTTGGATGGTAGTATGATGCAGCCTCATAGTTCATAAGCTCGCTCTTGGCGTTCTGCTTGCCTTGAGAGAAATGATAGAATCCGTCCTGAGTGACGATTGGAATGCGGTGGTCTGAATATCCTGTGTAGTCTTCCACATTGCCCCACTGGTCGTTTACGCCAGCCGAGCCTGTTTGTTCTACATATTTGCCGTAGATCCATCCTCCGTATGTCATTGTGATAGACTTTGGATAAGTGATGTATCCGCTTCCTGCTACGCCTGGCGCGTTATTGAGGTAGCTTGCTCCATCTACCGCACCTTCAGGTACGCCTACCACCTTCTCGCCAACGGTGAATGTTGTCTGACCGTCATGTTCGATGAAGTTGGATGTGACGAAGTTGCGGTTTACTACGATGCGCTTGATTCTTGTCTCCTTTGTAGTCTTGAATGTGTAGGCTGCATTTCCGTTGTAGTCGAACTTGAAGTATGTGCTGCCGTTCATGGTCTCAGGACCGAGGCAAGTGAGCGAACCGTTGTTGGCTGTCATGTCTGTAATCATGTACAGAAGGTCGCGCTTGTCTTTGTTTGCGCCTCCGTTGGTGTTCTTCAACTGAGGGATAGTGACTTCCACGCCAGTCTTCAGCACAAGATAGGCATATTCCACATCACTGCCGACTTTGTTCAAGACAATCTGAATGTCGCCGGCTTTTGCTGTGAACTTCAATCCTGCAGTGAGAGGGAATGTGAGTGTGCCGTCGTAAGTAAGTTCTTGATTGCTGAGAGCTTCATTATATGTATATGTCTTGCTATCTGTGCTCTTTGTCCACTTTGAACTAGAAACATTGAGTCTGTCTGTCTCCAGACGGAACTTGAAGTGGCTCTTATAATTGGCGTATGCAAAGTCATCAACTAAGTTCCACTCCGCTGTGATACGGTTGTTGAACATACGCTTGGTGTAGTCTGTAGCTTCGTCTTTTGTGAAGACTGCTCTCACTCTTGCGTCTTTGGTGACGGTAAGAGTAGTGGCAGGATTCCAACGAGCAAAGGTGTATCCGGCGTTTGCTGTCGCTGCTCCTGTCCAAGTGATAACCTCGCCAACGCTGAGCAATGTTCCCTTAGGTATAACATTTCCTGCAACATCCTTGAACTGAACATTATCCACATTTCCGCATGGGTTATATGTGTTAGTCAGATTGTCGCCATTCTTCACCTTAATATCTATCTGAATGATAGATTCCAAAGCGTAAGCTGTAGGATTTGCCACCTCTTCAAAATGTTCGAGATGTGAGCTTTCAACAGTGAAATATGCATACACAGCATCTAAGGCTGCATTCATATTTTCAGTATAAGAATATACGTATGTTCTGCCGTTGTTCTCCATTGTGGCGTATGTGTGAACAATCTTTCCGTCGTTTGAGAGGGAAATTTTCACATCGACCTGTGCGCCATTCATGTCTGAACGGAATGTAGTCCAGTCGGCATCGCTCCATGCTGTAGATACTGTTGATGAAGTCTTGTTGTAAAGGTAAGTGTCAACAGCAGTTCCTCCATGCCATACCTGAGGGAAGAGGTTCAGCAAGAATACATTAGTTGCTGCTGCGTTGGTATTGTTCACTCCAAGAGCCCAGCTGTCGTAGTTGTAAATGTTATTTGCGCGGTAGTTTATGAATGAGAACTCGCGAACTTTATTCTTCAGAATTTCAAACACGTCAGATTTCATGGTGTTGAAATCTGATGTGTTGTCAAGATTTCCGATAACAACACCACGGTCAACCTCCACATCTTCCCACTGAGCATAAAGGGTCTGGCTTGAAGGGAGAGTCACCCACTGACCTCCATCTCCAATTTTAGTGCCACCCTCAGCTGCTGTGTACCAGCCTGTGAACATAGGGTCGGAATTGCATTTCTTGATAGACTCAAGGCGCACTACATACCAGTTGCCTGCTTGACCGTTGTTCTGCAGACCAAAAGTAAGATTGCCATCAGTAACAGTTGTTATGAGTGTAACTATGTTCGCTTCTGGTTCTGTAACCCATGTTCTTTCGACAAGAGGAATATGCTCTATTGTATTATTTGCAAAAGCCTGAGTTATCCAGTTTCCTATATTATAATCAGTGACACCACGCTCTGGAGTATAAGACGCAGCAGCAACAAGTGTTACTTCATATATGCCGTTTTCAACATTCACGGTCTGTGAAAGAACAACTTCGTTGGCAAAAGCTGGTCCGTGATCCTTATATGCTTCATAAGCCCCAGTAATACCGACGTATGTGCCAACAGCACCTCCGTCAGGTCTTGTCCATGTGCCGTTTGTGGTGATGGCATCGCCGAATGTGAGGTTAGTAGGATACGGAAGTTGGAAATAGCTTCCTGCGGCAAATTCGGCAGAAGCTCTGTCACCTGTGCCGCCATTGTAGTCGTAAGTTACAACATTGCGAGTGATAGTGAAAGAAGAATATCCCAAGTCTGCTCCTGTAGCAGAATGTCTTCCTATTCTTATGTACTTATTGCCTTCTTCAGTAATGATTTCGTTGGCAGCAATAATATGACTGACTTCTTTTACATCATTATTATTGGTTACTGTTGTACTTTCCAAAGTATTAGAACCGCCGACTACATATCCAACATCATAAGTTTTATCATACACATTAGCACAAGAGATGGTAAGTATGTCTCCAGCCTTAACGGTGCCTTCTGAGAATTGTAGCTTAAAATGAGCATCATCAATGTTTCCACTCAGTAGCTTGTAAAATTTATTACCATTTATTTCCTTTGCTGTAAAACTGTTATTGTTACTCAACTTTCCTGCATAATATGTAACGCCACCATTAACACCAAGATAATAATCGCCGTTATCGTTGGCTTCCAAATTAGATGGAATGGTGAATGTGGAGATGACCCTTTGTGCCCACGCAGAGCCACCTGCCATAGCTCCAAAGAGTATGGCGAAGGTTAGTGCAAGAAAACGTGAAAAACCATGATTGTTTTTCGGTAGCTTTATTCTCAAACAATTCTTTACTGTTTCCGTCATAATATCGTGCTTTTTTATACTATTTTAATTGTTATTACTCCATTATATTTCTTCAATAGAAAATACATTCGCATGTATATCTTGCAAAGATATGATTTATTGGGAATAAATGCTCTATATTTTTTCAATAAATAACGTCCCTTCCCTCGTTTTTTTGCAAAAAGGGATATTTTCCTCTCATTTTGCAATGATAATTTGGCAGTTTGGTCGTTTGGCAGTTTGGTCGTTTGGGTTGGCAAAAGCTCCCCTCGGGGAGGTTGGAGAGGCTTTATGGCCTTTGTTTACCAGCTGCCGCCGCCTCCACCGCCGCCTCCGCCGCCGGAGCAGCCACCACCTCCTCCTCCGGAGCTGCTGTCAGAACTGCTGTCGTGGCTTATCACTTTTATTGCGTCGTTTGCTGTGTAGAGGTTGCTTGTGAGCGAACTTACCAAAGCATAGCCTGTGAGAGGAACGGCAGATTCGTACCATTCAGGTCGCTCGACATTGATGCCCTTGAAGAGTGACGCCCACTTGTCGGTAAGTTCGAACACCATAGCGTATGGCAGAATCTTGTAGAAATACTGAGGGTCATCGTGCTGGAGCTGTTCCAGTCGTGGCTTCTCGGCTGTCTCTATGAACTCGCGGAAACCAAGGATGCGTCCCATAAGGTCTGCACGGTATGGTGTGTCTGACTTGAATTTGTAGGAGAGCTCGTTGGTGATGAAGCATGCTATCCACAATGCCCAGATGAAAGGTTTCGTCATCAGTGCCTCGGATTCTACAAAGACATCGATGTAGAACCAGCATAATGCCGCCATTACTCCTGCTCTGAGAATGCACTTGCCGTACAGTTTCCATGGAGATGTTATCGCCTTCTGGTTTTGCAGGTTGGAGCATGATGACCAGCCGACGAAGAATGGCACAGCCCAGATGAGCCCCGTCATAAACAGTTCTTGGAATTCGAGGCTTGAGTAGGCGTAGTTGGTGCCCAACGTGAAGGTGGAACTGATGATGAGCAGCAGATACCAGTACAGATTGCCGTTCGTCTTGGTGAGTTTCCTGTCACCAGTAAAGACGGCACTAAGGGTGCTTGTCACTGCTTGGTATTCTGTCGGACGTTCTCCTATCTCGTCAAGTCTTATGATGTTTTCTTTGTTGAAGAGGAGAGAGTTCATGAACTTCTTCTGGTATGTAGGCGCATCTTCTGGCAGGTCTTTGATTTTTGTGAGCTGCAGTTTGGTTTTTCGCCTGCCAAGTCCGATGGCGCTCATAAATGTGCCTCCATCGTCCTTTTCCTCTATCCTGATGTAGCCTTTGCCTGCAAGCCATGGGATGAGAGATGTGACATCGACGAGGTCAACAGAACCGTCGATGATGGTGCCGATCTCTGCGCTGCATATCCCCTCTGGCGGATAGAACTCGATGCTCTTTGTGATATGCGGACTTCTGATGGTTAAAGCACGGAATAGGAGGTAGATGATGAGCAGGAGGGTGACGCCGAGGCTGATGTAGTGCAGCAATTTGTTTGTTGGCACTGCATCAGGGAAGAATCCCTGTTCGAGAGGCAGGAAGAGTGTTATGGCATTGTTGGCAGGTACGGCTTTTGCGTGTCCGTAGATGCGGTTGCCCTCGACAGCGATTTCTGTTGGTATGGCATTGCCGCCGTTGCCATATTTCCCGCTGAAAGATTTTAATGTTTCTGCTGCATCTTCAGGGAGGTTCTTGTGGAATGTAATATTGAAGCTGAACTCGTCGATAAGTTCGGGCATGTCAGCTCCTAAGATGTTGATGTATATGAAGTCTGCGTCAGGTATTCTGTCTTCAGGGAATGTCAGTTTGTAACGTATCACATACTTCTGACTGCCAGTGACATATCTGTCTGCATCGCCGATGCGGATGACGAGATTGTCGTTTTCGTACTCTGTAATGTAATTCCATCCGTCAACATATACATTGTCAATCTTGCATTCGTACTTCTTGCTTTGTATTTTTGAACCTATGCGTGATGGCCCCACAGTGAAATAGTAGGGGATGTAGCGGTACACTCCATGCCTTGACTCATCGAAGATGACATCTTCAGTCTCGGTGATGTCCCACGAGTTGTCGGAGTTGACGACGGCTTCCACATGTATTGAACTGTAGTGGTAGCCTCCTAAGTTCGCTTTTGCGCTGATACTCAATATTATGAGGGAAATCAGCAAAAAGATTCTTTTTATTATGCCCATAAGGTATGATTTACAACTTTTGTGCAAATGTATGCTTTTTGTGCATATCTCGCAAAAAAAA
>JAKSLL010000055.1 GCA_024401215.1 Bacteroidaceae bacterium | reverse complement strand
TCGCCCTGTTGACCGGTGTGACAAAGTTCGGTAAGGTGAGCGTGTTCAGCGACTTAAACAACCTGAATGACATCTCCATGGATATTGACTATTACGATATCTGTGGACTGACAGAGAGTGATCTGACATCATTCCTGCTGCCTTCCATTGAGCGACTGGCAGAAGCAAACAAGCTTACCATGGATGCGTGTCTGGGCAAACTTCGCAAACGCTATGACGGTTACCATTTTGAGGAGACCGCTCCAGGTGTGTACAATCCATTCAGCGTGCTGAACACTCTTTCCAAGCGTAAGTTTGGCAGCTACTGGTTTGAAACCGGCACGCCTACATATCTGGTAGAGCTTCTTCAGACTCACGACTTCAACCTTGAGGAGATGTCAACATGCAGAACAACAACAAAGGTTCTTGACAGCATCGACCCGAACAGCAGCAGCCCAATACCTGTAATATACCAGAGTGGATACCTGACAATAAAGGGCTATCAGGAGAGAGGCAATATATATACTCTTGGATTCCCTAATGAGGAGGTTGCAGAGGGCTTTGTTGACTATCTCATGCCGTTCTACACTCCAATCTCAGCCGTTGACTCTGCATTCTGCATCCAGAAGTTTATTGATGATGTGGAATCGGGCAATACTGAAGCCTTCATCAAGCGCCTCCGCTCGCTCTTCGCCGACACCCCATACGAAATAATCAAGAATCTGGAGAACCACTACCAGAATGTGGTCTGGATATTAGCAAAGCTCATGGGCTTCTATGTTCAGGCAGAATACCGCACAAGCGATGGTCGCATAGATCTTGTGCTTCAGACGCCTAAGTTCTGCTATGTGATGGAGTTCAAGCTCGACGGCACGGCAGAGGATGCTCTCCAGCAGATCAAAGACAAGTCCTACAGCCTGCCTTTCGAGATGTCGGGACAGAAAATCATCCGCATCGGCATGAACTTCTCGAAGGAGACACGAAACATAGAGAAGTATATCGTGGAGTGATTGCCCCAGAAAGTGTATGATGTCTCTTGAACATGCGATTTTTTTTACCGAAGGTGAAGTCTCGAATGAAGATTGTGGTAAGAATCTTAAGAATTATATATGATGAGCAGATTTGTTGAGTTGATACAGATATCACTTGGAAACAGGGAGCATTTTACAGTTAAGCCCACAGATGAGGAATGGGAGGAGCTGTTTAATACTTGTATGGAGCAAGCTTTGATGGGTGTTGGCTTTGAAGGTATTCAGAGACTTAGTGTTGATGAGAAGCCACCTTTCCAGCTGCTTATCGACTGGGTCAATTATATCCATAAGATTGAGGATAAGAATCGCCGGACGAATATGTGTTGTGTGGGCGTGAGCCAGCGTTTTGCTAAGGATGGATACAGCACATGCGTAATAAAAGGGCAGGGTAATTCGTTGCTTTATCCGAATCCAATGAGCAGGAATAGTGGTGATGTGGATATCTGGGTGGTAAAGGATTTGGAGAAGAGTATTGGTAGGAGTGATGTGGGGAATTGGGTGGATGAGAATAGAAGGGATGTTATTGGCTATGTTGGTAAGATTGTTGATACGATAGAGGCGAGAGTGCATCATGTGGAGTTTCCTGTAAAGTCGGATATCACTATTGAGGTGCATTATCTGCCTATGTTTATGTATAGCATCCCTGCTCAAAGGAAGTTTGAAGCGTTTTGTCATAGTCACTTAAAGGATATTTTCTATAATAAAGTTAAGTTGCCTAATTGTGGAGATGATGAGATAGCTGTGCCTGATCAGGTGTTTAACAGTGTGTTTCAAATGGTGCATGTGCTTAGGCATTTGTTTGAGGAGGGAATAGGTATGCGTCAGTTGGTGGACTATTATTATGTGTTATGCCGTCTGTATGAGGATACAAAAGGCGAGAGAAATGCTTATATCATGCAATGGGTGCGTGAGTTGGGAATGGAGAAGTTTGCAACGGCGTTGATGTGGGTGATGAGTGATGTATTAGGGATGGATGAAAGAATGTTGCTTTGTGTACCGGATGAAAAGCGTGGAAAGCTTTTGTATGAGGAGGTCATGGCCGCTGGCAATTTTGGCTTTTTTGATAAAAGCAAAGGCGAATGGATGAGAAAGGGCGTATTGTTCATGTTCATTTGGAAGATCAAGCGAAATTCAAGATATTGGTCTTTATGCCCTCAGGAGGTTGTATGGGGACCAATATTCAGAATCTGGCATTACTGCTGGAGGAAGAAGAATGGGTATATACCTGGATGATAATTAGAATGAGAATGTAATATTATTTTTTGAACACTAATCTTTCGATTTTACCTAATTAGTAGGCAAAGAACGTAAGGTGTTCATTGGTATAATTTTTGTTCAAATAAAAAGAATGATGAGTGGTTGTGGACAAGTGGTGTTGATAATTGATAGGAAAAAAAGTTTTTTAATATATGAAAGTTTCAATTGTTACAGTATGCTGGAATAGAGCGGACACTATTCGTGATGCTATTGAGAGTGTGCTGGCACAGGACTATCCCGATATTGAATACATTGTTGTGGATGGTGCATCGAAAGATGGCTCTCTTAGGATTATTAGAGAGTATGAAGATCGTATTACCAAATTTGTTTCTGAACCTGACCGCGGTATGTATGAGGCTTTGAATAAAGGCATCAAAATGGCAACAGGAGATATAGTAGGGATGATGCATACAGATGACATATTTCATGATAATCATGTTGTGTCAGATTATGTAGAAAAGTTTAAGGAAGTAAATGCTGACTTAGTATATGCAAATGGCATATATGTTGATCCTGATAATCTGAACTTGGAGGTGCGCAGATGGAAAGGTGGGGCATATAGGCGTTGGAAAGTAAGAGTCGGGTGGCTGCCATTACATACCACAGTGTTTATCAAAAGAGATTTGTTTGCCAAACTCGGTTATTACGATGAGTCTTATAAGATAGCGAGTGACAGCGATCTGCTTGTACGTTATATGTATAGGAAGGATGTAAAGGTTGGCTATCTCGACCGCTATGTTGTAAAGATGCGTATGGGTGGTTTGAGTACGGATGCGAAGAGACGTTGGCAGATGATGGAGGAGGATTTACGTATGTATAGAACAAATCATTTTGAGCCAGCATTCATGACAAAAATATGTAAGATGAGCTGGAAAGTACCCCAGTTTGTCAAGGCAAAGATTATTAATACGAGAAGACAGATAGAAAGGAATATTAAAAATAGAAAAAAGTAATGGCAAAGTATATTTTTGAACATAAGGATAAGGTGCGTGACTATGAGTGCGACCTTCAAGGTATTGTGAATAACGCTAATTACCAGCATTATCTGGAACATTGTCGTCATGAGTTTTTGTTAGCTAATGATATCAGTTTTGCAAAGCTTCATGATGAAGGCACCGATGCTGTTGTGGCGCGTTTGACAATGCAGTTTAAGACCCCTTTGGTAAGTGGCGATGAGTATGTAAGTAAGCTTTGGATAAAGAAAGAAGGTGTGAAATATATCTTTATGCAGGATATTTTCCGATTGGCAGACATGAAGCTTTGTGTGCGTGCTCAGGTGGAGAGTGTGTGTCTTGTGCATGGAAAGTTGAGCGAATGCGAGGAGTTGAATGAGAAGTTTGCTCCATTTATTGAATATAATTGAAATGACTCAATATCTTTCTGATAAGATAAAAGTTTGTTCTTTTGTAAGTATATTGCTTGTACTCTATATTCATTCGGATTTTCACGAAATACCGAATGAGGTAGAGAAAATGTCATTTAACATTATTCTTCAGAACTTTGTTTCGGGTAAGATAGGGCGATTAGCTGTTCCAGTTTTCTTTATGATTTCAGGATATCTTTTTTTCATCAAAGTGAAAAATATTGGTGATGTGTTTAGGAATCAGAAGAAAAGGATAAGAACTTTGTTGGTTCCCTATCTTATAGCGGCTTTATTTTTGCCGTTCTTTTATATGTTATTAGCTCTTTTACCAAGAGCATCATTGTATGTAAATTGTACAGAATTTTGCTTTTTAAAAGGAAATGTATGGGATGTGCTGTATCGTTTGTATGTTGATAGTGGCTCAGGCAGTCCGTATGGTTTCCATCTGTGGTTTTTAAGAGACTTGATAGCTATTGTAATAGTTTCGCCATTTTTGTTTTACTTGAGAAAGATTGATAAAAGAGGGTATTCCGTTTGTCTTTTATTTATCTTGTCTTTGTTTGAAATACCTGTTGTAACTTCGTTGTTTTGGTTTGTAGTTGGTAGCTATTTTATCAATAGGATGGAGATTAATAATAGGTTGGTTGTTGTTGCTGCAATTAGTGTGTATTTTCTGATTTGTATAGCTGAAATAATATATCCTAATAGTTTTAGTCCGCATTATTTGAGTCTGTTGATTAAGATTGTTGGTGTATGGTCTTTTTGGAACTTATACAATGTATGTATTAAAAAATCTTTTGAACTAAAGAAGCATGAATTGTTAGAAAAGTGTTGTGGATTTACCTTTTTTGTTTACTTATATCATGAGCCAACATTGAACGTCGTCCGTAAATTATTAGTTGTTATTTTAGGGTGTGACGAATTCGGCTTTGCTGTGAGTTATTTACTCTCGCCATGGATATTTGTTTTCTTTGCAATATTAATCGGAATTTTACTTAAAAGGTATATTAATCCTATATATAAGGTTTGTGTAGGAGGAAGATAAATACTAATAAATATGAATGATATTCACCACATAGGCTATGTTTCAAAAGGGATAAAGATACGCAGGGCTTTATGGAATATTGTCTGCGTGTTTCTTTTTCGTCCTTTCATTACTGGTTTGTTCAGAAAATGGAGGATATTTATTTTGAATTTGGCTGGGGCTAAGATCAGTTATAAAGCTAATGTGTATGCTTCGGTTAAGATTTGGGCACCATGGAATCTTGTGATGGATGAGGGTGCTTGTCTTGGTCCTGATGTGATATGTTATAACCAGGATAAGGTTGTACTTGGCAAGGATGTTACTGTAAGCCAGTATAGTTATCTCTGTACAGCAGGGCATGAGACCGATATCCAAAATACAGCATCCGAAGGACTTATAACAGCAGAGATTACTCTTGATGATGGTGCATGGGTAGGTACAAGGGCTTTTATTGGTATGGGTGTGAATGTGGGTAAGAATGCTATTGTTGGTGCTACTGCGAGTGTGTTCAAGGATGTTGAGGAGAGTACCATTGTTGGTGGCAATCCAGCGAAGGTAATAAGGAAACGGTAAATTGTAATCACTTAATGTGGATAAATAGTACAGAACATTCTAATGGTATCGATTGTTGGAGGTTGCATGCGTTGGAAACCAAAGCGTTCGTAGAATGGAGCTGCTGAATAATTGATTTTCGGCAGATGTAGCGCATCAACAGTCATAAATATGCTGTTTGGTTTTTTCTTTCGAGCTAATTCAAAAATAAAAGACATAATTATCTTGCCATATCCGAGTCTTTGAAATCTTTCTTCTACGGCAAGATATGCAATATCAACAACTTCAAAAGATTTGCATTCGAGAAATGCCTTTAATTCTTCTTCTGTTTGAAATTCTGGTTTTGCAGCATCAAGCCATCCTTGCATTAAGTCAACTTTATAGTCGTCGTCCAATTCCAATGTTGTAATGTCTAAGGCAAAGAAACCAATAACAATATTATTGTCATCTTTTACAAGATACGCATCACAATGATTATCAATGAGGCTATCACGAAGCTCGTTACTATGCAAAAACTCATCCATGACTTTTATGCCACAGATGAGATTTTGTATTTCATTGAAATTTTCTTGAAGAGGATAAAAACTAAGTTTCCTCATTTTATTCATGATTATATGTAGCAAGACATTTTTGCTGCTTAATGCGTTTCTTGTCTTGCTCGTTAAATGATTTAGTAGCGATACGCTTTAATTGGGATCGAATCTCGCGAGCTACTTCTCCGCGAACGGGTTCCCTTGAAGAAGTGAAGCCTAACATAATCAATTTGTTTTATTTAAACATAAATATTGAGATTACAAAGGTATTGTCTTTATGGATTTTTTCCAAATATTTTTAAGAAAAAAATAATGAAGTTATCCGTTTTAGATAGTATGATGTTTGAATTGTGTTAATAATTAAGGTGTGTTTTAAAATTAGTTGAGGCGATTTTAAGACTTGTTACGAATACCTAATTTATAGAACACACCTTAAGTAAGTGAAGTTTTCATAACAAGTAAAAACATAAATATAGCGATGAATAAACAGACTTTAGCTGCTATCATTCTGACAAAGGATGAGGAGAAACATATAGAGAGATGCCTTAATTCGTTGAAAGGTGTGTGTGATGAGATTGTTGTGGTGGATTGCTTTTCGACAGATAGGACTGTGGAGATTGCTGAGTTGCTTGGTGCGAGAGTTGTAAAGCATGCATGGAAGAATTACGCTACTCAGTTTAACTATGGTGTGCATGAGTGTGGCATCAAGAGTGACTGGATATGGCGAATTGATGCTGATGAGTTTATTGAGGAGAAGTTAGGTGAGGCAGTAAAGACTGCTATAAATGAGCATGCCGAAGATGATGTGAACGGCATTTATGTGAGGAAGAGGATTGACTTTATGGGAAAACCTCTTATGCATGGAGGATGGTATCCAAGCTACCATCTTAAAGTGTGGAGGCGTGGGCATGGTGAGTGTGAGAATCGATGGATGGATGAGCATATAAAGCTTTTCGATGGAACAACAATGACAATCGAGACTGGCGATCAGGTTGATGCTAATCTTAATGATTTGACTTGGTGGACTGGCAAGCATAATGGATATGCAACACGTGAAGTTGTGGATATGCTCACAATGGAATATGGTCTTCAAAACGAGTCGGAAGTAGAACCTAAACTGTTCGGTACAGAGGAACAAAGAAAGAGATGGTTGAAACTGAAGTACATTAAAGCTCCATTGTTTGTGAGACCTTTCATTAACTTTAATATCAGATATGTGCTGAAGGCAGGATTCCTCGATGGCAAGGAGGGTTTTATATGGCATTTTCTGCAGGGATTCTGGTATAGATACCTTGTCGATGCTAAGATATATGAGCTTAAGAAGAGTTTTGGCTTTGATGATGAGAAGATAAAGCAGTATCTGAAAGATAATTATTTGTAGTTGTATGACCCAGCAAGAAATCATTTATTCTATCGCACTCTCAAAGTTAAAAGGTCTAAGTCTGTTGAATGTGCGCATTCTGATGGATAGGCTTGGCTCTGCTTCGGAGGTTTTTGCTCATAGAACAGATATCAAGAGTGTGTTGCCTGATGCTAACGATAGGTTGGTGGAGGCGCTTGCGTCGGTAGATGATGCTATGAGGGATGCGGAGAAGGAGATGCTGTTTGCTGAGAGTAAAAACATTAAGGTGCTGCTGCTCAATGATGATGATTATCCGCAGAGGTTGAAGGAGTGTGAGGATGCGCCGTTGGTGCTGTATTACTGCGGAGAGGCTGACTTGAACAGGGCGAAAGTGATAAATATCATAGGTACGAGGGAGTGCTCGGATTATGGCAAGGAGCTATGTAGAAATTTTGTTGCTGATCTGAAGAAGCATTTTCCAGACACACTTATTGTTAGTGGTTTAGCCTATGGAGTGGATATAAATGCTCATAGGGCGGCATTGAATAATGGTATGGACACCATTGGTGTGCTTGCCCATGGACTAGACAGGGTGTATCCCTCAATGCATAGGCAGACTGCCGCAGACATGGTGCATTCGGGAGGTGGCTTGATAACGGAATATACAAGCGGCACAACTCCTGAGCGTATGAATTTTGTGAGACGAAACCGTATTGTTGCAGGATTGTGTGATGCTTGTGTTGTGGTAGAGAGTGCAGCAAAGGGTGGTTCGCTTATTACGGCAGATCTTGCTTTGAATTACAATAGAGAGGTGTTTGCTTTCCCTGGCAGAGTGTATGACGAACACAGTATGGGGTGCAATATGCTTATTAGAAAACATCGTGCAACTCTTATCACTAACGCAGAAGATATGATTGAGGCTATGGGTTGGGAGGATATGCATGATAAGAAGGTGAAAGGTGCTGTGCAGATGGAGCTTTTCCCTGAGTTGAGTGATGAGGAGACTCTGATTGTTGAAGTATTGAAGAGTGTGGATGACAAGCATATCAATCAGATAGTTATTGATACTAATATGTCTTATTCGAAGGTGAGCATGCTTCTCTTCGAGATGGAGATGAAAGGTGTTATAATGGCATTAGGCGGGGCGAGATATAGATTGTGCAGAAAGATGGGTTGAAGAAAAAGAGACGAATCTGTTAGGGCTAAATACAAAGAAGGCAGCCATATTCCTTGCTGAAAGGGTATATGGCTGCCTTCTTTGTGTATGTGAAATTATAAAGCTTGCATGTCATTGAGTTTTTTGTAATATCCGTTGAGTGCGATGAGCTGTTCATGAGTGCCTTTTTCAACAATTCTGCCTTCATGAAGCACATAAATAGTATCGGCATTCTTTATTGTTGAGAGGCGGTGAGCGATGGCGATTGTTGTGCGTGATTTCATAAGCTTCTCAAGAGCATCCTGAACGAGTCGCTCACTTTCTGTGTCGAGTGCAGATGTTGCTTCGTCGAGAATAAGTATTGGCGGATTCTTGAGAATGGCGCGAGCGATAGATATGCGTTGACGCTGTCCGCCAGAGAGTCTGCCTCCGCGATCTCCGACATTTGTCTGGTAGCCTTGCTCAGTCTCCATGATGAAGTCGTGGGCGTTGGCGATGCGAGCAGCTGCTTCTACCTGTTCTTGTGTAGCACCTTCAACACCGAATGCTATGTTGTTGAATATGGTGTCGTTGAACAGGATTGCCTCCTGATTCACATTGCCGATGAGGCTTCTCAACGATTTGATGGAGAGATTGCGTATGTCTTTTCCGTCAATCTTGATAGCGCCAGTCGTTACATCATGATAGCGTGGGATAAGATCTACGAGTGTGCTCTTGCCTGAACCTGACTGACCGACAAGGGCTATGGTCTGTCCCTTCTTTATTGTGATGTTGATGTCGGAAAGCACTTCACGCCCTTCTGTATAAGCGAATGACACATTGTCGATAGTTATTGAATCGTTAAGCGATTCGATATCTGCAGGTGAAGGCAGTTCCTTGATGTTGTTTTCAGCACCGAGAATCTTGTTGATACGCTCCATTGAAGCCAAGCCCTTCTGAATGCTGTATCCAGCCTTGGAGAGGTCTTTTATTGGCTGCAGGGTGGAGTAGAGCATGACAAGGTAGTAGATGAAGTCGCTCGCCTCGATAGATGAGTTGCCCGAGAATATCAGATAACCTCCAAACCATAGGACGAGCGTGATCATACATGTGCCGAGAAATTCGCTCACAGGGTGTGCTGCAGACTGGCGGATGGCAACTTTAAGAGCTGCGCTGCGGTATTCGTTGTTCACTTTCGTGAATCGGTCTTCCATTTTTCTTTCAGCGATGAAGGCTTTGATGATGCGCAGACCGCCGAGAGTCTCTTCTATCTGGCTTATTCCATCACTCCATTTTGATTGCGCATAGAGTGAGTTGGACTTCAGTTTTTTGCCAATTCGTCCTATACCTCCAGCCAGGACCGGAACGACAAGAAGCGTGAAGAGGGTGAGCTGCCATGACATGCCAAAGAGTGTGCCGATATAGACAATGATGAATATCGGATTCTTTATCAGCATATCCAATGATGACGAGATGCTTGCGTCAATCTCATTCACATCGGTTGACACACGTGCAAGGATGTCGCCTTTGCGCTCTTCAGAGAAGAACGATAAAGGAAGTGATAGTATCTTTTTGTAGATGTCAACTCGTATGTCACGGATGATGCCTGTTCGCAGCGGCATGAGGAAAGCAGAACCGCCAAAGTATGCCCCAGTCTTGAGAAGAGTAAGGAATGCGAGTATGCCTCCGAGCATGAGTAGGGTAGTTGCCGGTCCGTATGCCTCAATAAGGTTTTGTGAATAGTAGTAGCCGTTATTTTTTGCTATACTGACAAATTCATCAATGCTATTGTAGTTCCATTCCATAAACTCATAAGTGTCTGTGTTCACCTTGAAAAGGATCTGCAGAATAGGGATGAGTATGGAAAAAGAGAACACATTGAACACGGCAGCAAGCACATTCATGGCGAATGTGCCTGCTATGTATCCTTTGTAGCGGGCAAAATACTTGCCCATCTGACTGTAGAATTCTTTCATGAATTTTGTTTTGCCTTAAACGCCATGGCATAGAGCTTCATCTGCTTGAGCATAGCGAGAAGTCCGTTAGAGCGTGTTGGTGATAGATGTTCTTTGAGTCCGATATCTTCAATGAAATGGAGGTCGGCGCTGAGAATATCATCGGGTGTTTGGTTGTCAAGCACACGGATGAGGAGTGTGACAATGCCTTTGACAATGAGTGCGTCGCTCTCAGCCTGGAAGTGTATTGTGCCTTCTTCTGTGAGGTCAGCCTGCAGCCATACTCGTGACTGGCATCCGTCGATAAGGTTGCTTTCTATCTTATACTGAGCAGGCAGCGGTTCCTGTTCGCCGCCAAGGTCGATGAGCATCTGGTATTTGTCCATCCAGTCATCGAAGCCGTCAAATTCCTCAATAATCTCTTCTTGTATTTCTTCTATTGTCATTTTTCTGTCCATATTACCTCAAGCATAGTCTGACCGACAGCCTTGAGAGTTTCTTTACTTATGTTTTTAATATTGTCGTTGGCGGTGTGCCATGTTGAAGGGAAGCTTGCTCCGTCTGTACTTGAACCTATGACATCGATGCACATTATACCGCCCATGTTTACATAGATGTGGTCATCGGTGATGTATCCTCCCTCATCGTCATACTTGAAGTAGTTTCCGTATCCGATATTGTTGGCTGTTGCCCAAACTTTATCAACGATGTTTGGCGCATAGTTTAATGACCCTTTCTCTCTATAGAACACAGTGTTGTAGCTTCCAACCATGTCGAGGTTTATGCCATAGCGCGCTCTGTAGCCATCGTCATGACGTTTTTTTGACCAGTATTGACTGCCGAGACACCAAGTGTTGCCATCTCCGTTGTCTTCGGCAAAGGTAGGTGTTCCGCAGTCTTCGGCATCCCAGCAGATAAAGTCAACACCGATGTTTACCTTGCTTGAGTCAGGCTGGATGCTCATTTGTCTGGCTAACTCGAGCATGACGCCAATGCTTGAACCTCCGTCATTAGCTCCATCAATAGGTGTGTGATGCTTTTCCTTATCATTGTCATGGTCTGCCCATGGTCGGCTGTCCCAGTGCCCTGAGATTATTATTCTTGCGCCTGCTTCTGGATTTATAGAGGCTATGATGTTGCGCATTCTAATCTGTGTGCCATCATACAGCTTCGACTCTGCATACTGGTCTGTGATTGTTGCACCAAAGCTTCTGAATTTATCAGCAATATAGTTACCGCATGAATCATGTGCTGCTGTGTTCACCACGCGAGGACCAAAAGCACACTGTTCAGCAATATACTGATATGCTGAGTCTTCATTGAATGAAGGGGCAACAGCAACATAGTCAGCCGTTAGGGATGGAGTGTTATTGCTCTTGCAACTGAAGTAGAGCAGCGGAAGAGCAAGTAAATAAATTATTCTTTTCATTATACAGTTGTAATATGTGTGCAAAGGTACGAACAAGCGTGAGAAAAAGCAAATTATTTGATTTGCGATTTGCTTTTATCTTATATATTGCTGAGAAATTCAGCAAGTTTAGCCACAGCGCGCGCTCTGTGACTGATATGATTTTTAATGTCATTGCCAAGTTCTGCAAATGTCTTGTCGTATCCATCTGGCATGAATATAGGGTCATAGCCAAATCCTCCCTCACCACGTTTATCTGTAGTGATAGTTCCTTCTACAACACCATCAAAATAATGGATTTCTTCACCCAATACCAAAGCTATACTTGTACGGAAGCATGCTTTACGTTCTGTGTTGTTGGATAGCTTTTCAAGAAGCACGTTCATATTGACATCGTCCTTGTTTTCTTTGGTCACCTCACAACCATTTATTGTTGCATAGCGTGCAGAATATACTCCTGGCTCGCCATTGAGTGCTTCAACTTGCAAGCCTGAGTCGTCGGCAAAGCAGTCGAGGTTGTAATGTTCTTTCACATATTGAGCTTTCTGAAGTGCGTTTTCACGAAATGTAACGCCTGTCTCAGGGATGTCGGCATCACAACCTATGTCTTTAAGACTTTTAATTTCAAATTTGTTGCCAAGAATAGCTCTTATCTCTTCAAGTTTGTGTGCGTTGTTGCTGGCAAATACTATTGTTTTCATTGTTGAATGTTGTTATATTTAAATGCGAAATTAATGCTTTTATTTCATCCTGTGTGTCTTTTTTATAATAAAACATTAAGATTTGATTAATTTTTGGCATTTTTCTTTGACAAATATAAAAAAATAGCCTACTTTTGTTTACAAAATGTTTTTGACGCATTTTGATTCGCTAATAATAATATACTTTATATTCAAAATTTTAAATGGAAAAGATAGATAAGCTCGACAAGCAGATAATGGAGATTATCTCTGCAAATGCGCGTATTCCTTTTAAGGATGTCGCAGCGGTATGTGGTGTTTCACGTGCTGCTATTCATCAGCGCGTACAGCGTCTTATCGACACAGATGTTATTATAGGATCTGGATACAACATCAATCCTAAGAGTCTCGGCTATAATACTTGTACTTATGTGGGCATTTGTCTGGAGAAAGGTTCTATGTACACTCGTGTAGTCGATGAACTTAATAAGATTCCAGAAATTGTAGAGTGCCACTATACAACAGGCCCATACACAATGCTTGTTAAGCTTTATGCAAGAGATAATGAGCAGTTGATGGATCTTCTTAATCGTAAGATTCAAGGAATAACAGGTGTGGATTCGACAGAAACCCTTATATCTCTCGACCAGAGCATCAAGAAGGAGGTTCCTATCTGTGTTACAGACAATATTGAGGAGAAACCTACTAAGGGTGGCAAAGCGCACATCGTGCTTGATGATGATGAATAATGATATTTATCGACTATTATTCACAGTAGAAAACAAGAAAAGAGGAAATTTGCCTCTTTTCTTGTTTTTTTTATTCATTGAACTTTTTTGAATATTTGAGTTTTGCTGTCGCTTTTCCATAGCGTTACTCCGCAAAGCAATGTTGCGTTACCTCGCAAAGCAAGTTTGCTTTACTGAGCCCCTCAGGCTTTATTAGTTCTATTATGAAGAAGTTACAGATAAGCTTTAACCTTGTCTATCATTTCCTGATATTCTGCATTAGTAAGATAAGTCTGCCCTGGGTTCATCTGGAATGTGCCGCCATAGTCTGGGCCATCCACATATTTAGGTGCAAGGTGGAAGTGCAGGTGTGAGAGTTTATCGCTATATGCGCCATAATTGATTTTTTCAGGATTGAAAGCCTGCTGCATGGCTTTTGTTACCTTGCACACATCAGCCATGAAAGCGTTACGCTCAGCTTCTGAGAGTTCATTGAGGTCATTAACATGCTTGTTGTAGGCTACAAGGCAGCGTCCTCTGTAAGTTTGTTCCTTGAACAAGAAAACGCGTGAAACGCTAAGGTCAGCAATCTTAATCATGAGATTGTCGAAAGTGTCTGTACAGTAGAGACAAGTTTTTGGGTCGGAATACATAATGAGTTAAGAGTTAAAAGTTAAGAATTAAGAGTTAAGAATTAAGAATTAGCAAGGAGATTAACCTCGTATTTCGTACTTCGTATCTCGTATCTCGTAATTCGTGTTTCGTATTTCGTAATTAAATCGAGAACTTATCAAATTCAATTTGTTTTTTGTAGTGTTATATTTCGTATTAATCCTTCGTATTTTGCTCGCTTGACGGCTGAGCCTTTGAAGAGAGTGCGATACTGCTCGATAGAGAGTGCGTGCCAATCAGCAGGAAGCATTGATAGAAATTCTTTGGAAGGAGCAAATTCTTCAACATCTGTTGGTGAGGCAAACGAGTTGTGCGGGCAGATTTTCTGGCAGCAGTCACAGCCGTAGATGTATTTCCCTATGCTCTGTGTTATGCCATCTTTTGTTTCTGGGGCGAAATCCCCTCTGTGCTCAATTGTGAGATATGAGAGGCATTTGCGAGCATCTACTTCGCGTGGAGCATATAGGGCTCCTGATGGACAAGCATCAAGGCATTTGCGGCAATTACCGCAATGTGACTCACACGGAGTGTCATATTCAAGTTCAAAATCCACTAATATCTCGCAGAGAAAGAAAAAGCTGCCACAATGAGGGATGATAAGGTTGCCATTCTTCCCTATCCACCCAAGTCCTGCTCTTTGTGCCCAATAGCGGTCGAGAATCGGTACTGTGTCGCAGCAGAGGAGGGATTGTGCGGAGGTCAGTTGTGGAATGGCAGATAGCATCTGTCGCATCTTCGCTTTCATCACATCGTGATAGTCTTTGCCGTAGGCGTAATAGGCGAACTGGTACTGGCTATCGCTTAGTCGCTGCTTGGGGTAGTAGTTTAGAGCAAGGCAGATGATGCTCTTTGCCTCGGGCATGAGCAATGTTGGGTCAAGGCGCTTTTCGATGTTGTTAACAAGATATTGCATTGAGGCATGATTCCCCTGCTGAATCCATTTACGATAATGCATAGCATATTCTGCATTCACGGGTTCAGCCTTTGCAATGCCGCAAGCAGAAAAGCCGAGGCGCGCAGCCTCGGCTTTTATCCTATTTGTAAGATCGTGAATGTCGTAAGTTTTCATCGAATACTTTGAATTCATATCCTTGCTCAATCAGCCATTCTATGCTTTGCGGCAGAGCAGTCTTCAGTTTGTCGATGCTCTTTAGCGAGTCATGGAATGTGATTATCGCTCCTGGTCTTGAGTATTTCTTTACATTCTCAACAACATCTTCGGCTGTAAGTCGGCTGGAGTAGTCACGCGTTACGAGGTCCCACATTATTATAGTGTAATGCTGTCGCAAACGTATGTACTGCCTGTTTCTCATCCATCCTCTTGGCGGGCGGAAGAGATTTGACTGTATAAGCTTGTCAGCTTCGTTGGCATTGCGCAGGTAGCGGCCGCTTGAAACTGTCAATCCGCCAATATGGTTGAAGGTGTGGTTTCCGAGACGGTGGCCATGTGATTTGATGAGTTCCAGCAGTTCTGGGTATTTCCTCACATTGTCTCCAACCATGAAGAATGTTGCTTTGACATTATAGCGATCGAGAGTCTCTATCAACCAAGGGGTGGATTCGGGGATTGGTCCGTCATCGAAAGTCAGGTAAACTGCTTTCTCTGACGGATTCATTCTCCATATTGCGCTTGGATACAACCAGCGCAGCCATTTACTTGGTTGCTCTATTATCACTTTTCGTTATTCAATTTTGATTCCACATTCATCACATCTTTTTGCAAAGACAGCAAAGAGTGCCTCAATAGAATTGTCGATTTCGTTTGCCTTCGTTTTGTATTTGGCATTTGACTCTCCAAGTCTACTATAGGTTTTCTGAATGTTTGCAAGAGTGAAGATATCGCTGTAGCAGTCTCTGTAGGAAGCTGCAAAATGGATATTGTCAAGTGAAAGATACCACTTGATGTATTCGGTGTTCTTCTTTCCTATAGCATCGAGGATGGCTGATGCTTTTTCTGGCTTGCAGCACTTGATATAAGCGTCTGCAAGTTCAAGAGAAGAGCTTCCTGCATCATGCGGAACATTATAAGATGGTATCTCTGTCTCGCATTTTTCGAGTGCGAGGAGTGCCTTGCTCATCTTTCCCTCATTGATGAGGTTTGAAATGAGGTTGGCGAACCAGCGTCGGTGTGTGTAGCACATGCGCATAGTTGTCTCATCTATATAGAGGCCTTTCTGCTTGAGATTTCCGTAGCGATACTTGTTCATCATGTTGTCATACTGCTTCTCTGTGTCGCAAACTGTATGAACATATCCACGCTGTGAAGTATTCTCTTCGAATGTGTATGGCGTAATGCGCCATGCAATACCTTCCTGCATGAAGTGGCGGTAAAGGTTGCCGAAGTTGCTTGCGCCTACAGTAGTTGACATATAAAGAGGGCGTGAGAAGTTTGACTGTCCAATCATCTCAAGCATCATGATGAAGCTCTTTGATATGCGTCCTTGTCCTCTAAGGTCAATCTCCATCGTTTCAGGTATGCTGTCGTTGATGAGCTTCATTCCTGACTTTCTCACAGCATTCTTATCAACAGTTACATAAAGCCTGTCATTTGGAAGACATGCTGGAAGATCCTTTACAAGGTCATACTCTTCTTCTGTTACATAATCATATTCTTTGAGTACGAAATGCTTGATGGCATTCTTCAGTTCGAATGGATTTTCGCCCCAGAGACGTATTGCCAGCGCAGAGTCTGCTCTGTAAACCTCCTCAACCAAGTCGTTCATTCGTTTGCCTGCACCTACTTCAGGGTTGACATCTACCATCTCATTCTTTCCAGAAGTATATTGATAGCGCTTCCATGAGATAGGGAGTGGGCTTGACTGGCCTTCGCCAGAGAATGCAGGGCGTTTCATCTGGTCGATATACCAGTCGGTCTGCAAGTATGAGAGGTTGCAGACACGCACATCTGTGCGGTTGCCTTCGGTATCTTCGTTATACCAGAGAGGGAATGTATCGTTGTCTCCGTTTGTGAAGATAACTCCGTCGTGAGGTATAGTCTCAAGATAGTTGAGTCCGAAGTCACGGCATACATAACGGTCAGAGCGGTCGTGGTCGTCCCATGTCTGGCTCACCATCTGCAGAGGCACAGCAATAGCAGGCACAATGCCTACCAAGCCGGCAAAGAGTGCTGCTTTGCGGTGGTCGAGACTCTTGCTTAACAATTTGCTGAGCATTACATATATAGCAGCGATGCCAAGTCCGCACCAGATAGAGAATGCATAGAATGAACCTGCGTATGCATAGTCACGCTCACGTGGCTGGAGAGGAGTCTGGTTGAGGTAAAGCACAATGGCGATACCTGTCATGAAAAAGAGGAAGAATACCACCCAGAACTGCTGTATGCCTTTCTTTCCGCGGAATAATGCCTGCCAGAAGAATCCGAGCAGACCGAGGATGAGAGGGAGGCAGTAGAACACATTGTGTCCTTTGTTCTCCTTGAGGTCGCTTGGCATCATGTTCTGGTCGCCAAGACGGATGTTATCCAAGAAAGGAATACCAGAAATCCAGTTTCCATGCTCAAGCTCTCCATGACCTTGAATGTCGTTCTGACGACCAGCGAAGTTCCACATGAAATAACGCCAGTACATAAAGTTCATCTGATATGATAAGAAGAACTTCATATTGTCGAACCATCCTGGAATTTCTATAGTCTGAGACTCACGGCCAGGTATCCTGTATTCAACAGCATGAGTGCTTGCTCCTCCGAGCCATGACTCGTATGCTGAAGCATAGTCTTCGCTATAGATGCGAGGGAATAGCATGCATTGATTGCTTGGATAGACAAGCTCGAATTTATCGCGTATATGCATGTATTCATCTTTCTCGCTTTCGTAATGCTTGTCCTTTCTCTGGTAAACAGGCGCACCTTCAGAAGTCTTGTAAGACATTGTTCCATCGCCATTATCTTTGATTTCTGGCTGTGAAGCGTATGTCTGTCCCCAAAGCAATGGGCGGTAGCCGTACTGCTCACGACCAAGATACTCACCAAGTGTGAATACATCTTCAGGAGAGTTCTGGTCCATTGGAGGATTAGCTTCTGAACGGATGACAATCACAGAATATGAGCTATAACCTACAGTCATCATCGTCATACAGAGGATAATGGTGTTGAGGATGCGTGGAGTCACTTTCTTTGAGAAGAAGATGAGCGCTATAGTTATGGCAGCTAAAATCACAATACCTATAATGACAGATGTGACTCCGTAGCCATAGAATGGAATGCCAAGCAATGCTGTACATACTATAAAAGATGTGTACATGCGTGCATTAGATGTTGCTTTCGTTGTCTCAAAGAGCGCCCAAGCAAGTGACAGCAAGAGAAGGCCAAGATAGATGTAAAGACCTGTGTTGTATGCCATTCCGAACTGATTGACAAACAGAAGTTCGAACCATCCGCCAATCTTCACAATGCCAGGCACAATACCATAGAGCACAGCTGCCACAATAATGGCAGAGATGCAGAGCATCAGCAATGACCCCTTGCCTGTAGGATTCTTGCTTTTCTTGTAGTAATAAACAAGGATGATGGCAGGAATACACAGGAGGTTCAAGAGGTGAACACCGATAGAAAGGCCGATGAGATATGCGATAAACACAATCCAACGGTCAGAATGTGGATTGTCGGCATTGTCTTCCCACTTGAGTATCAACCAGAACACCAATGCTGTGAAGAAGCTTGAGAAAGCATAAACCTCACCTTCTACAGCTGAAAACCAGAATGTATCTGACCATGTGTAGATGAGTGAACCAGCAATACCGCTGCCCATGATAGCTATTGTCTGCGCTGTTGAAGGCACTTCGTTGTTGTCAACAAGAAGTCTTTTTGCCAAATGAGTGATGCTCCAGAACAGGAAGAGGATACATCCAGCACTTAAAAAAGCGTTCATGGTGTTTATCATCTTCGCAATCTGGGTAGAGTCGCTTGCAAACAATGAGAAGAAGTTGCCGAAGAGCATGAAGAAAGGTGCGCCAGGTGGGTGACCTACCTCAAGCTTTGCTGCAGTTGAAATGAACTCAGGGCAATCCCAGAAACTTGCTGTTGGCTCTATTGTAGCACAATAGGTATAGGCAGCAATGGCGAAGATAACCCAGCCGAGTGCATTGTTGATTATTTTATATTGTTTCATATGTCAATGAGTTGTCAATGAATATAATTTATAGAACACCCCATAAAACTAAATTCCGAATACCTGCTTATTTCTTCTTTTTGTCAGCAGGAGCAGCTGTCTCCTTTGGCTCAGGCTCAATGATGTTCTTGAGCTCTACTGTGAAGATGAGGGCAGAGTAAGGCTTGATTTCTTTGCCAGCCTCATGCTCGCCATAAGCAAGGTCATAAGGGATGTAGAGTTCCCACTTAGAACCTACAGGCATGAGCTGAAGTGCTTCTGTCCAGCCTTTGATAACCTGAGTGACACCGAATGTAGTTGACTTTCCGCGCTTATAGCTTGAATCAAACACAGTGCCGTCGATGAGCTTTCCTTCGTAGTCAACCTCAACCTTGTCTGTTGATGTAGGAATAGCACCTGTACCCTTAGTGATAATCTTATACTGGAGTCCAGAAGGAAGTGTAACGACACCCTCCTTTGTCTTGTTCTCCTCAAGGAATTTCTGGCAAGCCTCACGATAAGGGCCGTAAAGCTTCTCTTTGTTTGCTTCCTGACGTTTTGTGAGTGTTTCTTGGAAAGTCTCTCCTGCTTTGTCTGTCTCGATATCGCTTGTGCCGAGAAGTCCAGAGAGAAGTCCGTTAGTGACAATCTTCACATCGAGAGTGTTGCCTGGATCGGCAGAAAACCATTCCTTTGAAAAGTTGTTTACCATGTCGATAACCTGACCGCCAAGCTGACTTCCTGCATTGAAAGCAGCGAGAGCTTTGTCGTTAGGGTCGGTATTTGTGCGTGCGATAACTCCTTGAGCGAATTCCTGGAGATTGCCTTCTTCTACGCCGAGCTGTGACAAGACATATTGCTTCAAACCATTAGACTGCGCAACGCCAAAAATGTATGCGATAGAGTCGTCTGGTGTATTGAGAACAGGCTTTTCGAGTGATACTTCAGATGCGGAGTTGCCGTTTTTCTGTGCTTCAATAAAGGCTGCAAGATCTGCTTTCTGCTTCTCCTTGAATGCCTTGAGATCTGCTGCTTTTTGCACCTTCATTGCTTTTGCTGCTTCCTTTGCTGCGGCTATAGAATCCTTTGCTGTTGACTGAGCATTTGCTTCTACTCCAAGAGAGAGAGCAATGAGAGAGAGTAAAAATAACTTTTTCATTTCGTATAAAAATAAAACCCTCTTGCTCAACTCTTTTTTTCATGTCTTTTGGGTTATTAGACATTTGTACTTTTGAGGTGGAAGAGTTGTACGAGAGGGTAGAATATATTGTTTACTTAAGAACTTCGATAGTGAAGATGAGTGTTGAGTATGGCTTGATTTCACCCATGTTCTGTGCGCCATAAGCTTGAGACTGAGGAATAGTAACTTCCCACTTTGAACCAGCTGGCATCAACTTGAGTACCTCAATCCATCCTGGAATAACGCGTGGCATTGCCAAGTCAACTTCAAATGGCTGATTGCGCTCGTAGCTGCTGTCGAATACTGTGCCGTCGATAAGCTTTCCTTCGTAGTTTACCTGAAGCTTTGTTGAGTCTGTAGGAAGTTCGCCGTCACCTTCTACAAGGACTTTGTACTGAGTTCCTGAAGGGAGTGTCTTTACGCCTTCTTTCTTTGCATTGTCAGCGAGATACTTTTCATTAGCTGCTTTGTGATCGCCGTATGATTTTTCTATGCTTGCCTGATGGATTGGCTCAGCAAGTTTCTGGAATTCCTGATAAGCTTCTTCGCCAGTCTTATCTGCTTTGCCTCTGAGGGTAGCGCAGATACCTGCCAAGACATATTTTGCATTGATTGACTGAGTTGAGTCGCCTTCAAAAATCTGCTGGCTCATGCCTTTTGACATCTGCTGAATCTGTCCGCCAATCTCAAGACCCTTCATGTATGCAGTCTTCTTTGGGTCTATTTCATTTACTGTACCTTCCTTCATACCTTTGATGAATTCATCCATGTAAGCAGTATCTACACCAAGCTGCATAGTCATGTACTGCTTGAGACCTTCGCCTTGAGCGATTCCATAGTAGTAAGCAAGTGAGTCAGTGGATGTTTTGAGTTCATAGTTTTCAGATTTTCCGTTGCAGGAAATCATAGTCATGGCAGTTGTAGCAACAGCAGCTGCCATCAGTAAAATTTTTTTCATTGTCTTATTTTTGTTTTTTAATTAATATTTTCTTTTGTAAAAACGCTTGTATGTAATCACCTATTGCTTTAGAAAGTTATTTGTAAGTGTTTTTGTGAAATACTTCCTTTTACCCTTTCTAACTTGCTTTTTTTAGTTTTTACTTATTTCGCCAAAAAAGCAGCAGACACAAATAGATGCATCTGCTACGGCACATATTTTTTGCAAATATAACTCTATTTTTCTTGAATATAGGCTTATCATTATAAAATATGTGTTTTTTTTAGTTTTTTAGTCATATTTATAGTATTTTGACATAAAAAAGCCATCTTTGACGTTAAAGTCTATAAGTTATAGAAACTTAGAAAGTATAGAAACTCTAAAACCTGAATGACTATTAAATTCTGGTTAATTGATAATTGAAAATTGATAATGTATAACTTACACGGACAATATTATATTCGTTAAAAACGAGATACTTTTACGCCCTGTGTGTAACACTTGCAACATGCCGTGTGTAACACTTGCAACACGCCGTGTGTTACGCGCGTAACATGCCGTATGTTACGCGTGTAACATTTAGCGTATTGTGGATGTTACATTGTTGAATGGAATGTGGTCGTGTGAAGTTTATTAAGTTGTTATAGCACATCAAAGACAAGAAACGGCATAAACAAAAAAAAGACCACAAACCTCACTGGATTGTAGTCTAATATATCTCGAAATTCTTATTTTCTCCTTCATCCGCCAAACTCAAGAGCAAAATTGCTCTGAGTTTTTCTCGGAAAAAGTGCAGTGCTTTTGCGCTGCTGGTTTCGTGTGTCCTGAAAACTATCTAATTCTTTTCACCTTTTCTAAAAACTATACCTTCGAGTCTTTGTTATCAATCTTTACCTTTTAACCTATTGAGTTGTGTAATCTTGAAATACAATCTTATTTACCAAAACTAATTCCTATCCTATTGAAGTGTTACCTGAAACGTTTAATCTTTACCTTATCCTACTGAAGTGTAATTTAATCTTTTACCCGAAACCCTATTGAGAAAATATATTGAATTTTTAATTGTTTCCTGATAATTTTTCGAATGTTAAAAAAATGGAGGAGGGCCTCTCACGAGGACCACACTCCTAAATAACAATCTTTTACTAACCTAAATCTAATACCTTTACCAAAACCTATATTTTGAATAACTAACCTGTCGTGTTAAGTTAAGCGTCATCAGGATTGACTTTCACTTGAAGTAATTGTCTTGTTTCCTTTTGACGATGCAAAGGTACGGGGTTTTGAAAATGTGGCAAACAAAATCTAAAAAAAATGATTAAAACTTTTGATAATCTTGATGTGTATCAATATTTGTGTTCGTACACGGAGAAAAATGTGCTTTTTTCTGTGTGCGCACACGGAAAAAGGAAGGTTTCGGTAATTGAATAATTGCTTTAGGTGATAATGGGCGGTTTTACAGTTAGTTTTTATATGATTAGAGATAGATGTATTGGTGTTTTTCCATTTCTCAATTAATTGAGAGGCGTATTTACATTATAGTCTTGAGTGTATTCTTTTTTACAATATACCATTTGTAAGTTAAGACACATAATATATAATGTCAGTTTTTTAAGCAGAAAAGGGAACATGAAATATAAAACATAGGTACATAAAGGGCTTTTTCTGACGAAAACTTTGCTTGTTTGGTATATTTAAGGTATTTTTGCAATTCAAATGTATATAGAAATATTAGAGACAAAAATATCAATAAACTTAATTAATAATTTTAATTCAAACATTTTATGTGGTTATGTAACTCTTCAATCGGAAGAAAGGTGCTCATGTCTGTAACAGGTATGGCGCTTATCCTCTTCCTTACGTTCCATGGATGCATGAACGTAGTAGCTATTTTCAGCGCAGAGGCATACAACCAGATCTGTGAATTGCTTGGAGCAAACTGGTACGCTAAAGCAGCTACATTGGCTTTGGCTGCCTTGATGGTAGTTCACATCGTGTATGCTTTCATTCTCACTGCCCAGAACAAAAAGGCTCGTGGTAACAACAAGTATGCTATCACAGACAAGCCTGCAAAGGTTGAATGGGCAAGCCAGAACATGCTCGTTCTTGGTATCATCGTTCTTCTTGGTCTCATTCTCCACCTTCACGATTTCTGGGCAAACATGATGTGGGCAGAGATTATTGGCGCTGAAGGTCTTCAGTGTTCTCCAACAGACGGTTTCGGTTGGATTAAGTACACTTTCGCTAACCCAATATTCACAGTCCTCTATGTAATTTGGATTGTTGCAATCTGGTTCCACCTCACTCACGGATTCTGGTCAGCTATGCAGACTATGGGCTGGAGCGGTCACACTTGGTTCTGCCGTTGGAAGATGATCGGTATCATTTGGGCAACTGTAGTTATGGGCATGTTCCTTGTCGTAGCTCTCGCATTTACAATCTGTCCAGATTGTCTCGGTGGTTTGGAAGGTAAGGTTCTTCCATTTGAGCTCTCAATGTTCTAATAGAGCATAAGAAGTTCATACAATTGAATTTAGAAAACAACAAATTGAAAAATTATGGCAATCAATATAGATTCTAAAATCCCTGAGGGACCAGTAGCTGAGAAGTGGTCTAACTATAAGGCACATCAGCGTTTGGTTAACCCAAAGAACAAGCTGAAGCTCGACGTTATCGTTGTAGGTACAGGTCTTGCAGGTGCTTCAGCTGCCGCATCTCTTGGTGAGATGGGCTTCAATGTCCTCAACTTCTGTATTCAGGATTCTCCACGCCGTGCACACTCTATCGCTGCACAGGGTGGTATCAATGCTGCTAAGAACTATCAGAATGATGGTGACTCAGTATATCGTCTCTTCTATGATACAGTGAAAGGTGGTGACTACCGTGCTCGTGAAGCAAATGTTTACCGTCTTGCTGAGGTAAGTAACTCAATCATCGACCAGTGTGTTGCTCAGGGTGTTCCTTTCGCTCGCGAATACGGTGGTACACTTGCTAACCGTTCATTCGGTGGTGCTCAGGTGTCTCGTACATTCTACGCTAAGGGTCAGACAGGTCAGCAGCTCCTCCTCGGTGCTTACTCTGCTCTCTCTTGTCAGGTTAATGCCGGCAAGGTTAAGCTTTATACTCGTTATGAGATGCTTGATGTTGTTATCATCGACGGTCGTGCTCGCGGTATCATCGCAAAGAACCTCGTAACAGGTAAGCTCGAGCGCTTCTCTGCTAATGCAGTAGTAATCGCTACTGGTGGTTACGGAAACACATACTTCCTCTCAACTAACGCTATGGGCTGTAACGTGACAGCTGCTATGTCTTGCTACCGCAAGGGTGCTTACTTTGCAAACCCATGCTACGTTCAGATTCACCCTACTTGTATCCCAGTTCACGGTGACAAGCAGTCTAAGCTCACACTTATGTCTGAGTCTCTCCGTAACGATGGTCGTATCTGGGTTCCAAAGAAGCTCGAAGATGCTAAGGCTCTTCAGGCAGGAACTAAGCAGGGTTACGAGATTCCAGAAGAGGATCGTGACTACTACTTGGAGCGCCGCTACCCAGCATTCGGTAACCTCGTTCCACGTGACGTTGCTTCACGTGCTGCTAAGGAGCGTTGCGACAAGGGCTTCGGTGTGAACAACACAGGTCTCGCTGTATATCTCGACTTCTCTGAGTCTATCCAGCGTCTCGGTCTCGACATCGTTCTCCAGCGTTATGGTAACCTCTTCGATATGTATGAGGAAATCACTGACGTAAACCCAGGTGAGAAGCGTGCTACAGTAAATGGTGTTGACTACTACAACCCAATGATGATCTTCCCTGCTATCCACTATACAATGGGTGGTATCTGGGTTGACTATGAGCTTCAGACTTCTATCCCAGGTCTCTTCGCTATCGGTGAGTGTAACTTCTCTGACCACGGTGCTAACCGCCTCGGTGCATCTGCCCTCATGCAGGGTCTTGCTGACGGTTACTTCGTTCTCCCTTACACTATCCAGAACTACCTCGCTGACCAGGCAATCTGGCCTAAGATCTCTACCGATGCTCCAGAATTTGCAGAGGTTGAGAAGGCTACAGAGGCACGTATCCAGAAGCTCATGAACATCAAGGGTAAGCGTTCTGTTGACTCTATCCACAAGGAACTTGGCCACATCTGCTGGGAGTACATCGGTATGGGTCGTACAGCTGAAGGTCTTAAGAAGGGTATTGAGCTCCTCAAGGGCATCCGTAAAGAGTTTGACACAAACCTCTTCATCCCAGGAAGCCGCGAAGGTCTCAATGTTGAGCTCGACAAGGCTATCCACCTCGATGACTTCATCACAATGGGTTCACTCATGGCTCACGACGCTCTTTCTCGTGAGGAGTCATGTGGTGGTCACTTCCGTGAGGAGCACCAGACAGAGGAAGGCGAGGCTAAGCGCGATGACCAGAACTTCTTCTATGTAGGTTGCTGGAAGTACGAAGGCTCAGATGACGCTACTCCAACTCTCATCAAAGAGCCACTCGAGTATGAAGCAATCAAGGTTCAGACAAGAAATTACAAGAACTAATCCTCATTAAACGACTAGAAACAAATGGCAAATATATCATTCACAGTAAAATTTTGGAAGCAGAATGGTCCTAAGGATGCTGGCCACTTCGATTCACATGAGTTGAAGAACATCCCTGATGACACTTCATTCCTCGAGGCTCTTGATATCCTTAATGAGGAACTCATTGCTGAAGGCAAGGAGCCATTCGTATTCGACCACGACTGCCGCGAAGGTATCTGCGGTATGTGCTCACTTTACATCAACGGTACTCCACACGGAAAGACTGAGCGTGGCGCAACAACATGTCAGCTCTATGTACGTAAGTTCAAGGATGGCGACACTATCACTGTTGAGCCTTGGCGCTCAGCAGGTTTCCCTGTAATCAAGGACTGTATGGTTGACCGCACAGCATTCGACAAGATTATCCAGGCTGGTGGTTACACTACTGTTCGCACAGGTGCTCCACAGGATGCTAACGCTATCCTCATTCCTAAGCCAGATGCTGACGAGGCTATGGACTGCGCATCATGTATCGGTTGCGGCGCTTGCGTTGCTGCATGTAAGAACGGTTCTGCTATGCTCTTCGTTTCATCTAAGGTTAGCCAGCTCGCTCTCCT
>JAKSLL010000054.1 GCA_024401215.1 Bacteroidaceae bacterium | reverse complement strand
TCACGAGGAATGGATAGCCAGCAGTATAGTCGCGTATCATCTGACCTACAAATACTTCGTCAAAAGTCAAGTTGTGGTCGGCCTTATATTCGGCAAGCATGTCAGCAATTCCCTTTGCTGAAAGGCTCATATCTACATCGAAAGGTACCGCAATGTTCCATGGCGAGTTATACTGATGCTCCTCTTCCGTGCGAATCTTCAGCTTGAGATTCTTGATATCATAGACACCAGCAAGGATGACGGATTGGAAAGCTCTGTACTTATTGCGTGATAAGAACATCTTTCTCAGCACTCCGAGAAATTTGACAAAACCTTCGTTGTTGCTTGCTTGATCAACTTCGTCAATCAGCACAACAACAGGTTTCTCAGATATACTGCAAAGACGGTTTATTATCCTTGTAAAATTTGTTGTTGATAATTTATCTCCTGCGGATGTTGTTGCTTCTTCTAGTAACGCCTGAACTTCTTCAGAGGCATCATTCACAGAAGATTCCATCGCAAGTAAATTTAGAAATTCTACAGAGACCGTTGATGCTTTGGCAAAAGTCTCATCATCCAGCCCCTCGAAACTGATACTAAATACGCTGTAGTCATTTCTCAGATAATCAGACAAGGCTTCCAGAGTAGTTGTCTTGCCATACTGCCTACCACGATTGATACAGAAATAGTCACCCTTGGCAACCATCTTGCGGATGATTTCCAAGCGTTCGGTGATGTCCACCATATAGTGTTCGTTCGGGCGACAAGTTCCCGCTGTATTGAATCTTTTCATACTTGCAGTGGCGAAAGCATATAACTTTTCTTAGCAAATTTATGAAAAAAATCTCAAAAACGAGCAAAATAGTTCTCTAAAACAGCGTATGTTTATAAAACTTTATAACTTATGTTATACAAAACTGACATTTTGGCGTGCAGAGAAGTGGAAAATACAACTTGAGAGCTGGAAGCAAAAATAATGAAGGTTACTCAGCTTTCAATATTGAATCAAAATCTAACATTTTAATGCCATGACTGCTTCCAAATATGACTCTCACCTTTTCCATGTCGATCATGTCTGATAGAATTCGACTGACTTCATCTTGTTGTATATCAATTTTGAAAACCAAATAGACCATAGCATCTTTCTTGGTATTAAGCATTGTTTGACAGCTAACACCAGGTAGGAAAATAGGTTTTTCACATAATTGATAGACTCGACATTCTTTTTTATTTGTAATGACAAGATAAGCCGCAGACACAATTCCTTCTTCAAGTTTAAGTACATTATGCCCTTCTTCTGACTGAATGGCAATTCCGAATCTATTGTCTTCTTTAAGTTTTACATCGCTATTGATATATTGGTCTCCAAGGAGGTTGAATATAAGACATTTCTGTCCACTCTTTTTCTCAATGGTATATTGTGCCCCTTCTGTAGCAGCAATCTCTGTCAATTTTGGTTCAGGGTTTTCACCTATACCAATCTCAATAATAAAGAAATGTTTGCGAAGTTCAGCAAGCAATGCTTTGTTGTTACCTTCTGGGTCCTTTTTATCGAGAGCAAGAGAGAATACCTCATCATTGCTGAATGGAGTGTATATCTTGCCGAGTGTCTGTTGAAAATGCTCTTTCAGGTATGTCTTTGCATCCACATTAGGGTGCGCTTGCATAGCATAGAAGTCATATTTCTCTGATAGCATTCCTTGTATTTGGGTGCGGAACTTGTCTCTCACTTTCTTTTTCCATGCATCCTTTTGTAAGCTGTTATTGCGGGCATAGAGTGATATGACATAAAGGAAGTTTACATCATAATGGCAGATAAGTAATGTGTCGCGGTCGAAAAGGCGGTTCTCAAAGTGATTATTAGTAAAATGAGTATTACGCTTATTTGTAATATCAACTTCATCCTTGTAACTCAGTTCCTCGTTCAACTTGGCACTTATAAAAAAGTTAGGTATTACATTGTAACCTTCTGTCACGTCATCCCTCACTTTACCTACTTTTGCTTTCCATTCATTATCCTCAGGCTCTCCGTCCATAAACAGATTCAGATTCCACTGAATGACATTTCTTGCGTAAGTAAACTGCTTATACACAGACTCCTTGCCAATCTGATTGCCACGTTTATAATACTTAGAGTCACCTATGTAATAGATAGGTTTATCCTCATCATGTGTGGTCAATCCTTGGTAGCTGTACATGTGGTCGATTCGTTTGCCGTCATCTTGTTCTTTCAATCCTGCTGGGATGTTTTTGTCTCCTACCAACTCATCTATGATTGCTTCAAAAACGATATTGAAGTTCTTGACAAGGAGGTATTCCTTCTGCTCAGTGCTGACAGAGATCTGACGAGCTGTATCGAAGAATGCATAGCATAACTCCCACAGTTGTAGAGCTTTGTCTGAGAAATACTTATATTTTATTTGGCGAAGACGCACCTTACCCATTCCGTTGAGATACGCCTTAAACTGCTTGCCTGTTATGAGTTGGAAATTGCAATTTATAGATACAGGAAAACCGTAATACTCGCTGATGTAGTTCAGAATGGAGAAGAAGATTACAAGCAATTCTTCGTCAAAGTTGATTTTCCTTTTCTTGTTTACTGGGCGAAGATAAATGGCATCCTTTCCTTGTATTATGGCATCTGTAGTCGCAATAGTGCGATTCCAATTTATCTTATTGAATCCTGCATGAAGATTGCGAAGCACGAAGAAGAAGAAATTCTGATTTTCCCTATTAAACTGCACCAACGATAAAAGGATGTCAAGGAAAGTGTTGCTCAAATGCTTGCTACCCTTCCCCACCTCGGCTATCTTCTTATGATAGACAATGGAAGTTTTATTGTTCTTGTCATTGTAGAACACCACTATCGCACGGTAAATCCATACTGCAAACTCATAGATGAAGTCTTTTTCCTCCCGAGTCAAGGGATTGTGGGCATCAAGGTTGATGATTTCCTCAGGACGGTACTTGCCAAATACAAGTTCTTTACCTTCTTTATCCTCTAACAATACTTTAGGAAGAATAAACACGCAGTCACGAATATCCTTGTCGGTATTGTAGAAATAGCCGACATAGTTCACACTGACATAGCCTTCGACATTCTCCAGAGCATCAATGCCCTTAAGAACGTCTTTCACATCAGCAGCTGCATATTTATATTCTTCAATTATGATTCGCATAGATTAAACCTTACTGATTGTAATGTTCCAATTTGCCGCATTAACCTTAGAAATGACATCAGACATTCTCTCAGGGTTATATTGGTTTGACACATAGAGAGTCTCGCCATTTGACAAAGTCGTAGTCTTTGCTTTTTCATTGATACGTGAATCCTTAGATTTCTGCTTTCTTTCAATGAACATAGCTTCTGTCTCAACAAAGTTTGGTACGTTAACTCCTAATGCCAGCCAGTCATTTACGATACTTATAGCATCCTTATTTGGATTGTTTGCAATATAGAGTTTCATTGCTTCCAATACAACACTTCCCTTGCTATATGCACCATTACCATTGATTGCATATTTTGAGAAATCTTTGGTAGCAGAAGATGCATTGTTTCCATCTTCATCAACTTCAGGAAGAGTATCATCTATAGGATTGTTTGTGCTTGCCACTTGCACACCAAGGTTATTCAAGAACAACTCTACTTTATCCTTCTGTACGATAGCATTTCCCTTAGAATCAGACTTATAGAATTTACCAAATGACAACTCTGTTCCGTCAACATCCTTGAAAATTGGACCTTCAAAGCCATTGTTCTTGAATACGTCATTCCAAAGATAGAAGATAACCTTGCCAACAAATTTTTCAGCGGAGATAACGCCATCAGTTCCCTTACAGAAGAAGAAACCGAGCTTCTTGTCTTCTGACTGGGTAGCTTCACCTATTTGTGCATTTATCTTTTCAAGGAATGACCACCAATCATACTTCTTGGTTACACCTTCGATAGCCCACTTGATTTCACGACCACTTTCATCAAAGCCCTTTCCGATAGGCATATACTGCCATTCCCAACGACGCTTAAAAGCAGAGTCGATAGGGAAAAGGCTCTGGTCGCTGGTATTCATTGTTGCCCAAATATATAGATTGTTAGGAAGGAGCAAGATGTCGCCATTCAACACTTCCTTAACAACGTCACGACCTTTGAAGCTGGCGTTGATAGTATTGGCGTTATTGATAACAAGACCATTAAAAGCCTTCTTCAGTTGCTTTTTCATGTCCTTATCTGCGTTGATAGGATAATCTGAGAATCCGCAATCATTACGGTCAAGCAACTGGAATAAATCACCAAATATCTGAGCGCAGTTACCGCGGTTGATTTCTTCTATCACAAGGTATTGCTTCTTTGGCTCATCACTATTCTCAGCAATGAATTCCCAAGCCTTTATGTATGCTTGTAAAAATGCCTGTTCAACAAACTCATATACAATGCGGTCTTCTATAACTTTCTCTACCTTTCCTGTCTCGGTATTGAGTTCAGTCACAACTTTACCTGTGACGTCACGAAGTGGAACTTCCTTTGTTGTTGGCTTATAGGCACCAACAAAGGTTGAGTAGTCGCTATCTGGATGGAATGTTGTACGAATTACACTTTCGCCTTCTGTCTTTTCATTGATAGCGTGCGATTTACCTGTACCTGGAGCACCGTAGTAGATTTGCTGGAGATTTAATGATTGTTTTTTGTGTCCGCCTTCGTTTATTGTATCCTCTGTTATGATTGAATATGTAACAGAAGTAGGGTTAAGAGAAGCCATGTCGGACTTCGTAAAAGTTATATAATATGCAGTTTCGCCATTCTCTGTACGGCTTTCAATACATACAACATCATCTATTTGCACATTGTTTGCAGTAAATACATAACTCAAGCTAGGTATTCTCTTCTCATGATTGCTGTTTGCATAAAACACAAATTTCAACGCAATGTTTGGATCAGTAGCATGTCCTATAGTGCAGTTCTTTGCTGTAAAATCAACTTGTATGACATTACCATTCTCCTTAGCTAAACCAGGGAAAAAGCTTTCGTAGTCGAAATCGTTAGGTAAACGCACATACTTTTCATGTGTTTTTGTGTCGCCAACCTCTGCTGATGTCAGCTTTTTGAGGAAGAAAATGGATTTTTTCATACGTATTTCTTTAATATTTTTGCTATGGTTCTAGCCATTACACATGGTACGGCATTTCCTATTTCCATATATGTTTTGAGATATGCCCCCATGAACAAATAATCATCAGGGAATGATTGACATCGAGCTGCTTCTCGTGGTGTTAATGCTCTTATCTGAGTAGGATGAATATGCGAATGGCAATCCATTCTCAAATGAGCCGTAATTGTCCGTGAGGGTTTATTAGGAACTAGCTTATAATATTTATCTTTGAAGCAATGCAAACGATGCTTATATGGCATTATGTCTGCAATCTTTTCATTAGAAGCATCTTCGCCTGGCTCAAGAAGGCGGTATATGTCATAGTTTATGTCATTGACGTATCTCGCTTTATGATTGTATAGCAGAGGTATCTCACGACCTTGATTTATCAGTTTTAGATATTCGTTGTCTATACCAGTAAACTCATTGTTATCAATTTTTTTTCCGGTTTTTTCGTCATCGATTTCATTTGTATTTTTAACACGAGGGGCTTCCAATGGTTTTATGTATTCAAGTGCATCAAAAAGATTATATGTCGGATTTCCTTTGCATGAGTCTTTAATCTGGTCGAAAATATACTTTGGAGTTATACCTTTTTCTTTAGCTATGTCATTGCGTATAGCAATATATATAAGACGTTCTCTACTTTGAGCTACAGAGAAGTTTGCAGAGTTTAGCAACTCATACTTAATATCGTATGAGTACTCTTTGCCATTTTTTATAGCTTTGATAGAACGATAATCCTCAACTACTTGTTCTGCTACGCCAAGCATACCACGTACATTTTCCATCACTACAAATTTTGGAACGATACGTTTTACAGCCTTTAGGTAGTACTTGTACAATTCATTTCGAGGATCATCAATTATGCGTTGTTGGTTTGCGGAACTAAATCCTTGACATGGTGGTCCACCAACAATAATATCAACATCTTCTGTTATATAGTCATTGATATTATCTACGATTTTACGAATGTCTGCCTGAAGGACTTTTTCTGTTGGAATGTCGGGATGGTTATATCGATATGTGTTTACGCATACCTCCTCAAAGTCGTTTGCAAAACACACATGAAATCCGTTTTGAATAAATCCAAGGCTCAATCCACCAGCGCCTGCAAAGAAATCCGCAATTATAGGTTTTTTAAGTTTGGCTTCTTTCTTTTGGATTTCAAGACGTTTTTTATTATTGAGTTTATCAAGTAGATTGCCATACATTGATTTGTTGCTCACAAATTGAGACACGCTGTAGATAAAATCAATATATTGACCTTTTAACTCCTTATTTAATATTGTGAGTTGCGTTACGCCAGATACAACTCCCATGTCGGTTAGTTCTGCAACAACCGCATCACTAACTTCCATTTTGGCAGGAGCATAAATCTTTCCATTTTTACGAAGAACCTCTCTGACTATTTTGCAATAGACAGACACTAGCTCTTTAAAGAAAGACTTTTCTGCTTTCGACTGGAGTTTATCAACTGACTTAAATATCATAACTATCTATCTTTTTTAGAATTTTCTTGGATGCCTTTGCAAGTGCCTCGGCAAACAAACATGGTACTGCGTTACCAATTTGCTTATATTTTTCGCCTCTCGAGCCTTCAAAAACAAAATCATCTGGAAAACTCTGGATTCTTGCGGCTTCTCTTACTGTGAACGTGCGAGCCTGATTATAGTCTGGATGGATAAATTGGAAACCATCTTTGTGTATATGAGCTAATATTGTTTTACTTGGCAGCTCCCACCACTGAACTACATAACTATTGTCGAAAACTCTTGCATGTTCATGTTCAAGGTCTGGTCTTGCACGACGCATTTCTCCAAAAGACCAGTGATTCTCAATCATTACACGGAATCTTTCTCTGTCAGTATCATTGTTCTTTCTACAGATATGATCCATCAAAGGAGAGATTCCCTTTTTACCAATTCTATTTAAAAATTCATTGTCACATGGATAATAGAATGAGTCGGTTGAAGCATCTTTGCCAGGAAGTACGGGGGGTAAATCCCCAAGTGCTTGTCTCACGTCAACATACTTCTTTAGTTTACCTCTTTCTGTTTCTTGCATATCTGGATCGTAATGAGTCTTAATGACATTTTTGTAGAGATCTTTCGCTTCAATGCCATCAATATCTTTACGCACACCCATTATAATTATACGTTTCCTTATCTGAGGAACACCATAATTGGCTGTGTTGAACAGAATAGTGTCAGGGTTACCTATAACTTTATACTCTTTGCCGAGTGCTTTAATTACTTGTGGAAATATAGCCTCACCATTTGCTTTTGCAGACAAAATACCTGTTACATTTTCAAATACAAATAGTTTTGGTTTGTAATGCTCAAGTATCTTGACGTAACTTTCAAACAAATAATTTCGGGCATCAGTTGCCATTCCGACTTTATCACGAACCCTACCAGCAGTTGAGTAGGCCTGACAAGGAGGTCCACCAATAATTATGTCAACATCACGTCCATTTACAGCAAAGTCTATTTTCTCAATAATATCATCAGCAGTAATGTCATGCTCGATTACTTCCTTTTCTGTATTTTTATAACCATAATGCTTCATGCGAGTCCTTAGCGTTTCGCAAGCAAAGTGATTAATCTCTACATGAGCCAAAGCCTTAAAGCCTTCTCTGTAGAATCCTTCACTAAGGCCACCACATCCAGCAAACAAGTCTATGAATGTATATTTTTTACTTGCCATTCTTGTTGTTCTTTTCTAATTCTATTTCACCAAGTAACTTATTCTTAATCTTAACATTGTATCCTTTAAATATGGCAACAATAGTCAAGATCAATAAAAATATCGCTGATATTAGCAAAATAATTAAAAAATTAAACATATATAAAATTTGTGCATTTATGCACTAAACATTCTCTTTTTGAACTGTATTAGACTAATGTGTCATAAATTTCAACTATCTTTTTCTTGTATATAGCAAAACTTTTATTCATAAAGCGTTTTTTCAACAAGACTCTTCTCAACAACAATCTGGACTTATTGAATATCAGATAAGACAACACGCCCACGCTTGAAAAGTATATGGATACACATAATGTGTATGAATATACCAACAAGCGGAGGCTGTTTGTTGTCCATCACCCAGTTTACATAATGAAATTGTCCAGATTTCACTTACGGGTAACTTCTAATCAAACGCTTCCGTTTAATATTCAATATTTATCTCAAAGGACATTTTAATGTCTCAATGATTTCGCAAATTTACTAAATTATTCTGGATTAAAAGCACGATACAGAAATAAAAATGCAATACTCTGCTTATTTTTATTTATATGTAGATGCATTAAGTATGATAGATATATAAGTGTTGATGAAATACAAGACAACAATATAAGCAGTTGCTTCGAGGGACCCATGCTTTATATTCACTTAGCGTGAATGCTATTATGCTGCTGGCGTGACTGACATTATTCACACGGCATGAATAACTTTATTCACTTGAACTGACTGACAGCATTCACTTAGCGAGACTGTTTTGTCAAATAAGAACACAGTTTATAATCGTTACGAGGTAATGGATATGACCTGTAAATCAGAGACCTACCCCAGCCCTCCATGTGAGGGAGAGGAAGCCTCTCGGATTGGATTGTTACGCTGAATGTCACGCATGGTGTCCTCCCCCTTGGGGGGGAATAGAGGAGTCTTAGAGGTGGCATTTAACTTTCAGTATAAATGAATTTTGCGACTAACTCGTCACTCGTCACAATCCGCCTGTAAGTAACTGAAATTAAAGTCTTTAACACTGTGACGAGTCGTTTTCAACTCGTCACACACTCATCACCATTGTATGGTTAAGAATTACAGTAAGTTAAGGGGTGTTTGTGACGAGTGATGAGTGTTTTTAAATTTCTCAGGTTTTGTTCCACAGACGTTGTATGTAAGAAACACAGAAAACAAAAGAATACAGCAAAGTAGAGAACTAGTGATAGTTGAATATATTCAACTATCGAAAGTTTCAACTTGCTCGTTTTGGTGAGTTAAAGTGGAGTTAAAGAGGAGTTATCGTTTCGCTCGGAGTTAAAGGGACATTTGTCTTGTCGGACATTTGTCACTTTAACTACCTTTTAACTTCTCTTTAACTACCCTTTAACTCCACAACAAGTGGAGCTTGCGTTATCGCTTGCGCTTTCGCAGAAAGAAACTTGTATATATAAAAATAAAAAATGTCAAAAGTATGACTTTTGATATAGACATACTTTTGACAAAATGTACTTATACTAACCCAAGGTTAAATGATATTGATTTTGTCAGAACCAAGTTCTCCGTTTTCACAGTAAATAGTGAATCGAACACTTTCAACATATTTCTTGCCATACTTAGCATTGATAGCCCTAAGCTGTTCAATGTAGCCCTTAATCTTGCTATCGTTTGAGAAACGCTCTTTGGCATCATGAATATCTTTAATTGATGGTCTATTAGTATTTGTATCAGCAGGAAGTTTGAAAGTCCTTCCACCATAAATCTCCAAGATACGTTTTTCCATTTCGAGACCGATTTCATAAGCCTCTTTCTTCACATTTTCAGGAGTAGTGTTTTCATCTCCATCAATGTCTAAAATCCAAGCTACATCAACTTTTGTAGTGTCATCATCGTCTTTACTGCATGATGAGATTGAGAGTGTAAGACACACTACTGAAACGAAAGCCACAAGGCCAAATAATAATTTTTTCATTTTTTTTTTTTTTAGGGTTTTACCCGTTAATGAGTTAATAATAGTGTTATTTAATTAAAATATATACAAGTTTCGCAAAGTTATAATTTGCTAATTTTCATTATTTTCTCAAATCAGCCAACGGCAACCATTCAACTTTTTTTGTTGAGCAAAGCGCCAATTAAGAAAACAAAAGAATACTGCAAAGTAGAGAACTAGCGATAGTTGAATAATTTATTCGAGTTGTACTGGTCGAATTTATTATCGTTTTTGTTATTGCATACATGCAGATGTCAATTCTGTGTAAGGTGCGGATTCTTGTCGGTGGCACTACGAGGGAATGGTATGACATAAAGCTTGGAATCTTGCTGAAGCGTGTATGTCTTGGATTCAACAGTTTTTGTCACCACAGGGAATGTACGCGTTATCGTCTTTGCATATTCAGGTTCAATATTATAGCGCTTAAGGTCGAAGAAGCGGTGGAAACCAAAAAGGAGTTCCTTGCGACGCTCTGCAATGACAGTCTCCATCATATCGTGCTGATTAGAAGGAACAGGCAATTCATAGCCACCTGCTATTCTATGCTTGCGCAAATGGTTGATGTAGGCCATCGACTTGTCTAACTCATTCATTCGAGCCTCTGCTTCAGCGAGGATAAGATAAGTCTCTGCTGTGCGCATGCCGACTGTCATGTAAGTGAAACGTGCTGTTGTTGTTGCAGGAGTCCATATTGCAGCCCCCGACCCTACATCATAATAATTGCTGATGGTTGTGCCCGACTGTCTGAAAAACAGCGAATAGCGTAGGTCATTCTCGCCATATAGAGCGATAAGTTCAGGACTTATCACACCATAAGCATAGAAAGTGGCAGCCTCGGCAGTCCATCCGCTGCCCATCCACATATAGCTGAGCACTTCAGGGTTATGGTCGTCAGCATACTCACGGTAGCGAGCCACTCCCCCATTATCGTTTATCACATTATAATCAATCAACACATTATTTATCTCCAATGATTTGAGTGCGGCATCACGCGCCTTCTCCCAGTCTCGGTGAAAGAGATATGCCTTTGCGAGCAACGCCCAACCGAAAGCAGCATTCGGATGGTAGATATTCTGTGTTGTCTTTTGCAGATTAGGAATAGCCTCTTCAAGTTCGTTTATAATGAAATCATACGTTTGTGCTACTGTTGACTTGGCAGGCGAAGATTCGAGGTCATAATGGTTCATTATGCATATACCGCCATCTGTTGCCGCTGTCGCAGGATTATATGCTTTTGCATAGGTGTTGACAGCAAGGAAATGGTTGAAGGCACGAAGAGTGCGAGCTTCAGCTTTAGCCAGCATTCGCACTTCGTCACTTCCTGGCGCCTTGTCTATATTATCTATGATAAGGTTGCAACGTAGGATGTCGCTATACATATTCTCATATAGGTTATTGTCGGGGAGGATTGTTCTGTCGGCAGTCTCATTAAACGTGAAGTTTATGCCATCAGCAGAGACAGACTCATAACCTATAATCTTTGACTCCTTTGCCCAGAGGTCGTCAGAGAGATATGCGAAGGACGATGGATAGTAGCATCGCATAGGGTTGGATACAAGTTCATAGTATGTGTATGCCGAGTCGATAGTAAGTGCGCCTTTGGGCGTGATGTCTATGTAAGAGTCGCAAGACACAAAGAGCGATGCGCCAATAAATAGTGCGAATATATATAGCTTTTTCATTATTCTTTAGAAAGATGTTGAGAAACCAAATGAGAATGAGCGAGGCTGATGAATAGAACGTGAACCAGAATTAAGTCCATAAGCCTCAGGGTCTATATCGTGACCTGCTGCGCTGATATAGAAGAGATTATTGACCTGAAGAGACAGTTTCGTTGTGCCAAAGCCTATGTACGAAGTGACACGATCTGGAAGGCTGTATGAGAGTGAAAAGCTGCGAAGCTTCATGTAGTCTGCCCTTCTTATCTGCCTGTCGCAGTATTTCCACCATTCAGAGAAAGTGCCTGCATATTGCTGCACATTTGTTGGCATGTCATAGAAGAGTCGCACCTTGCCTTCTGGTGCAGATGCTGTCCATCGGTCGTTTATATGCGTTGTGTTGATAGCGTAAGAGTTCATGTCTGCCACATCGAGACGAAGCTTATTGCCTCCAGAGAACACACAAAAAGCATTTGCTTCGAGATTTTTCCAGCGAAGGGTGAACTGAAGCGAACCATTGTATTTTGGCAATACCGAACCGCAATTCTTTAGCGCATCGGTGCCTTTGAGTGTTGAAGTCACCATTACTGAAGAAGGATTGCCCTCAGCATCAAATGCCGCCATCTCATTGCCCTCGGCATCAAGAATCACAGGATAGCCGTTGACAATGCGGCTGAGTCGGTATGTCCAAAGGGTGTTATAGCTTGTGCCCTGCACAAAATAGTTGGCAGGTGCAGTAACGAAATTGGCTGCTCCGTCAGTAGATGAATGTTCGACACGAAGCATCTTATTCGTGTTGTAGCCCAAAGTGAGTGTTGACGTCAAATCCCAGTCACCCGAGTTGATGATATTGCCACGCAAAGAAAGTTCGACACCTTGATTGCGCATCTTGCCGTTGTTGATGACACGCTGCGTAGCACCAAGCGTAGAGTCAAGATACTTACGCACAAGCAAGTCTGAGCCTGTGCGGTTGTAATACTCGAAGGAACCTGCCAGAATGCCGCCTAAGACACGGAAGTCAAAACCTGCGTTGAAAGTCGATGTGCGCTCCCATCTGAGTTTTGGGTTAGGCAGATTATCGTCAGTATAATATAAATATTGTGTATTCGTTGGGTCCTGGCTCAGCGTGCGATAGCGTGCCACAAAATATGTGCTTGAAGTCTGGTCAACATTTCCATTCACACCATAAGTCATACGTAGTTTGAGGTAGTCAAGCCATTTGATAGGTTTCAGGAATTCCTCCTGCGAGATGTTCCATCCCAAACCGGCAGACCATAGAGGATGATGCTGCTCCTTTGTGTCGAGTCCGAAGAGGTCGGTCTCATCCCATCTGATGCTTCCATTGAGATTATATCTGCCCATGAATGTATAACCAGCATTGGCATAGAACGAAGCATAACGATGTTTTGTCAATGTCTGTGTTGTTGGCAAACCTGTGAAGCGCAGCGTCTGGTCATAAACAAGACTCTCCCATCCATCGGTATAGAGGCTCTGCCAATCGAGGCGTGAGGATGTCAATGCTGTATCGTTATATCCGTACATAAGCTGCTGAACCATGCGAGGAGTGAAATTCTCACGCAGTTCAAGACCTGTTATAGCAGTAAGGATGTGTCGGTTGCTGTCCCAGCTATGGTCAAAACCCAGCTGATTGCGGAATGTGTAACGCTGTGAAGTGTTTGACTGCTGCATATACCTGCCACCGTCAGGAAGAAGACATTTGACCGACTGATTGATGAAAGCATTATGAGTCATTCGCATGAGATAGGTGTTTGCTTCGTCATACATTTCCTGCTTGCGATGTGTCCATTCATACTGATACTGTATATTGTATTTCAGGTATTTAGTGAACTTTATCTCGGCATTGGCAAAAGGGCGAAGATGAAGACTCTTGCTTTGAGACATACTTTCACCAAGAGACTCCAGTACATTGAAACTGAATGGCATAAGTCCTTCCTCACCTTCCACACGGTCGATAACATTACGATTGACAGCACTACCAGCATATCCGCTTATGTTGACGTTAGGAGAATAAACAAGGTTGCCATTATCATCCTTTATCTGCGCATAACGCTCCTGAAGAGCGTAGTTTGAATACGAACTGTTAGGAGTCTGTGAGTCAGAGAATCGAGCGTCAAGTCCCACTCTCACGTTAAACCACTTGGTGACATTGAATGTGCTTTTCATATAGGCTGTGAATGTGTTATTCATGTCGTTGACAAGTCGCCCGCGGTTGTTCTCATAACTGAATGATGCGTAGTGGTTGTCCTTGCCTGTCTGCTGAGAAAGCGACACATTATAACGCTGTGTAAGCTGGTTCTGCCATGCATATTTCCTATACTGCTCGTAATAGTCATTGCTTCGCCAAGCGTTAAGTGTGGCAGTCATCTGGTCGGACGAAATCTTCCCTTCTGACTGGTCACGATAAAGCTGATACACTGGACTGTAGTAGTTGTTGCCGAAGCTGTTGAAGAGGTTGCTTATGCCACCGCTATTCTTCACACGAGCATTGAACACCGCTGTCTCATAGTCGATGATGTCGCTTGAAGAAGCATAGTGCATAGCATCAAAATTCGGCTTTGTGGTGATGTGCCAATCAGCATTGACAGCAACTTTTGTCTTGCTTGTCTTGCCTTGCTTGGTTGTTATGACTATCACGCCATTAGCTGCGAGCGCTCCATAGATGGAAGAAGCTGCAGCATCCTTCAGCACAGTCACAGACTCTACATCATGAGGGTTAATCTGATCAAGCGTAAGGCTTGTCGGAATATCGTCAATGACAACAAGCGGCTGAGTGCCGACACTTGTTGAGAATGTGCCTACACCTCGGATTATAGGTTTGTTTTCACCTGTGTTGGGATTGACATCCATGCGCAATCCAGCCACCTGACCTTCAAGTGCGGAGAGCAAATCCTTATGCATGACACGAGTGAGAGCTGTAGAGTCAACAAAGCCATACGATGCTGTTGAACGCTCGCGGCTGAGCTTCTGATAACCTGTTGACACGACAACAGCCTCCTGCAGCACCTCTGCATCATCTTGCATGGTTATATTATGACTCTTGCCAGAAACAGCAATTTTTGCCGGCTTCATACCCAGATAACGGAATATGAGCGAACTGCCTTCACCCTTTACTGTAATGGAATATGTTCCATCAATCTTTGTTGTTGTACCGTTGGTCGTCCCTGCTTCCAAGACATGCACGCCAAAAAGAGCCTCACCAGATGAATCAACGACTTTTCCTGTAACGGACTTCTGGGCGTATATTGCACTTATACAAACAAGGAAGCATAAAAGAAAAGTATTAAACCTTTTCATAGTCTGTGTTCCCATTATTCTATTGTGATAATTCTGTTATTAGTATCCAAATGCTGAAAATGTATGCAAAATTAAGAAAATTCATCCATATTTCTTTGGTTTTTTATCTAAATTCACTCATTGCAATTAGTTTTTTGTACATTTGTACCAAATATTAACAGTGTTAACTATTATTTTAAAGCAATATATAATGAGAAAGTTTTTTTTACCCACTTTTGTAGCACTTATGGCTCTCAACGCCAACGCAGAGAATTCCACTAAAAATATTAACTGGCCAGACGGCACAAGTCATGAGGTGACACCAGTCATCACAATGAAGGTTACTGTCGATGGCGAGACAGAACGCACTTTCAATTTCGGTTCGTACAAAGAGTCTGAATACTACGCTGTTGACTTCGGCGATGGCGAGCTTGTATTAACAGAAATGGTAGGTCTGACAACATCTACAGCAACAACTGTGGCTGCTACAGGCATCGCAAAAGGAGACGGCATCATCAAAGTTTATGCTGAAAATGCTGACGATGTGTGGTACTTCAGCACAAGCACAGGTATGAGCACTACTTCTCCAATAGAATCTATCGACTTGTCTCTTCTCAAGAAGGCTCACCAGATGTCTATTGGAGGTGCTGCTGTTGAGTATATAGACCTCAGCGCCTGTGACAGTCTCCGCAACTTTACTGCAGCTAAGGGAGCGCTCACAACTATGGACTTCAGCAAAAATCTGAAGCTCACATCAGTAAACCTTACTGATAACAAACTCACTTCCATCAATGTGACAAATAACGCTATGCTCGATCAGCTCACTATATATAATAATGAGTTGGAAGCGCTCGACCTCTCTCCAAATCCTGCTTTGACTGGTCTCTATGCCAACGGCAACAAACTCACATCTGTGAAGTTTGCGGAAGGCGGAGTGTTTAAGACTATCAACCTTAATGACAACGCTCTCGAGGCAATTGCTCTTCCTGAGATTTCAGGTTCAAGTTCAATGCTCTACCTCAACAACAACCAGCTTACTGAACTCGTTGTGCCATCTGCTGTAGGTACCTTTGAAGCTGCAGGCAATAAGATTGCTAAGATCTCACTTGTTGACTGTACAAAGTCTTGCAAACTCGAGAATAACTGCCTTACTATCGCCACTCTTCCAAAAAAGCCAGAAGGTCTCAATTCAGCAAATAAGATCAAGAAGTTCACTTACGCTCCACAGGCTCCAATGGCTGTAGAAGTTGCTGCTGACGGCACTCTTGACCTTTCTGCTCAGCTCAAAGCAGTAGGCGAACTCGAAGAGGGAGAGGCAACAACAACATTCGCATTTGTCAATGCTGAAGGCACTCCACTCACAGAAGGTACAGATTATACAATTGAAAATGGCGTAGCAACATTCAAGTCTTCATTTACTGGCATACACGCAGTAATGACTTCAGAGGCATTCCCTAAGGCTATTGATGACCTTGCATTTGTTACTGCTGCTTTTGATGTGACTGCAGCTACTGCAATTAAGGTTGCAAAGAATGACGTTAAGTCTAATAGCGCTTACAACCTGAACGGTGTGAAAACAGCCTCTACAGAGAAAGGCATTATCATCCGTGACGGAAAGAAGATCTACAACAAGTAAAAAGTGTAGTTAAAGAGTAGTTAAAGTGTAGTTAAAGAGAAGTTAAAGGGTAGTTAAAGTGTCTAATTTCCGTATATGACAAATGTCCCTTTAACTCCTCTTTAACTCCCCTAAAAAGACAATATGAAGAATTTGATGCACATACTGCTATCCACGATTATCTCCTTGATGCTTGTCATCATGGGGGCAGGCATAGTTGTTGTGCATTGTGAACATACAGGCTCAACAAGAGTCGTGTCATTCAAGCAGCAAGCATGCAAAAAGCAATGCAAGACAACATCAAGCTGCATGAAGACATACATACTCAAGTTGTCAACAATGAGCCAAGTTCAGCCATTGTCTCTCGAACATAATCTATCTGTATCAACACTTCCATGGCTGATACAGCCTGTTTTTGAATATACAAATTTATCCACAACAACATCAGAAGGCTTGTGCTATTCTGGCAACCATCGTCATGGGCCGCCACGCAAGTATCTGAATTTCATCTGTGTATTACTTATTTAGCTTGAGCTATGCTTCAACTTACTTGAAGCCTATCATTTTATTCAGCAATACAAGTTTCGCTTTAACACCTAAACGAGCAGGTTAAAGCGAAAGTTGAATACAGTAATTTAGCATAAGCTCACATTTAAATAGACAATATGAATCCAACAACATATTCACTATCGTTTGCTCTTGCATTGTTCTCTCTAAATGCAGGGGCAGAGACTGTTATGTCATGTGGTAATGACACAATCGACGATAGTCAGGAGCTGCAGAACGTGCAAGTAGTCAGCAACCGTATCGGCATGCGTCGTATGCCAGGAGCGGGAATAGGTCAGATTATCGACAAAAGCGAACTCTTCCGTGCTGCATGCTGCAATCTTGGTGAAAGCTTCACCACCAACCCAAGCGTAGATGTCAACTACAGCGATGCTGCTACAGGAGCACGCCAAATAAAGCTTCTCGGACTTTCTGGCACTTATGTGCAGATGCTAACAGAGAACATCCCCAACTTCCGTGGAGCAGCTATGCCGTTCTCACTCGGCTATGTGCCAGGCACATGGATGAAAAGCATCCAAGTTTCAAAAGGCGCTTCATCTGTGCGCAATGGCTATGAGTCAATAACAGGTCAGATTAATGTGCAATACCTCCAGCCAGAGGATGAGCAGGGAGTAACCGTCAATCTCTATGGCGACACAAAATCCCGCTTTGAGGCGAATGCTGACGGCAATATACACATCAATCCTCGTCTCTCTACAGAAGTGCTTCTCCACTATGATGAAAATTATGAAGAGCATGACGAGAACAAAGACGGATTCCTTGACAAGCCCAACATCCGTCAGTACAATATGCAGAACCGCTGGGCATACCTTGGTGACACCTATATCTTCCATGGAGGACTCTCGCTGCTCAGCGAGAAGCGCGCTGGTGGTCAGACAGCACATGGCGGACATTCTGCAATTAACCTACTTATGGGTTTGTATAAAATAGACATCGACACCAAGCGCTATGAGATGTACATGAAACACGCCTTCGTACTCAACAAGGAGCATGGCACAAACCTCGCCCTTATGATGACAGGTTCAATTCATGATATGGACGCTGTTTATGGATATCGTACTTACAATGTCTTAGAAAAGAATTTCTATGGACAGCTGATGTATGAGACAAATTTCACAAAGAAGCATAATCTCTCTGCGGGTGTATCATTCAACCGCGATTATTTTGACCAGCAGATCGATCATGGCAAATTCGTCTTACAGAGCTACAACCAAATTGACAAACTTGAGAAAGAGTCAGTTACTGGTATCTATGCTCAATACACCTACAACTTCAATGATAAATTTGTTGCTATGGCAGGTCTGCGTGGTGATATTAGTTCTGAATACGATGGCTTTGTCACTCCACGCATGCATTTGAAGTGGATGCCATCAGAGATTGTCACTTTCCGCGGAGAGATAGGAAAAGGCTATCGCAATGCTCATGTCTATGCAGAAAATAATAATCTGCTTGCGTCATCACGACTGTTCATTGACAATCACGAACGCATGGAAGAAGCATGGAACTATGGCTTCAGCGCAGGATTCAACATCCCTGTAGGAAACAAGGACATCAAACTCAATGCAGAATACTATTACACAGATTTCATCAATCAGACTGTCATTGACTTTGACTCTAATATATATCCAGGAGTTGGTGGAAATTCAATGATGCCTTCTGTATTCATTTATGATTCGTACGGCACAAAGAGCTACTCACATGTGTTCCAGGTAGATGCCACCTACCCTATCTTTAGAGGATTCACACTCACAGCCGCTTATCGCCGTAACATCGTGAAGGCTACATACGGCAAGGAATTGATGACCAAGCCTTTGACAAACAAGTATAAAGGACTCATCTCTGCTGGCTATAAGACACCGCTTGGACTCTGGCAGTTTGATGTCACTCTCCAGCTCAACGGCGGCGGACGCATGCCAAAGCCATACACTTTTGCTGATGGCAGTCAGTCGTGGGACACAAGCTTCCACTCTTTCGAGCAGCTAAGCGCTCAGGTGACACGCTGGTTCCGCCATTTCTCTGTCTATGTGGGTGGCGAAAACCTTACTGGTTTCAAGCAGAAGAATCCTATCATCAGTGCCGACAACCCTTGGGGACCTAAATTTGACACAACAATGGTATGGGGCCCTGTGCATGGAGCAATGGGATATGCAGGCATAAGAATTAATATTGGAAAACTTTAATAACTATAAAAATTAGCATTATGAAAAAATCATTTATCACATTCATGCTACTTATCGTAGCCGTATTGTCAATATCAGCTAAAGGCAATAACAAGCGCATAATTTACACAACAACTCCTCAGATGCATTGCCAGTCATGCGAGGACAAGATTACTGGCAATCTTCGTTTTGTGAAAGGAGTGAAGATTATCCAGACAAGTATTGCGCAGCAGACAGTAACAATAACTTACGACTCAACAAAATGCACTACTCAGGACTTGGAGAAGGCTTTCAAGAAAATAAAATACACCGTAAAGGAAGTTGATCCAAAGTCTCTGCCAAGCTGCTGCTCAGCAGAAACTGCTGACCATAAAGACTGCGAGGAGAAAAAGAAAAAGTAATAAATCTATGTTATGGAGTTAAAGTGTAGTTAAAGAGAAGTTAAAGTGACAGATGTCCGTACATAACAAACATCTCTATAGCTTAGAACAAAGCGATAACTCCACTTTAACTCCCATAACGGAGTAAATCAAACTTTTAAAAGTTAAATTTATTAGTCAATAAATAATATGAACTCAATCAAAAATATCTGTACATCACTCTGCGCAATGATAGCACTTACAGCATCAGCAGAAAACGATTCAATAAAAGTACGTTTAGACTTTAACGAAAATCCATGGAACATGGCAACTTGTCCATATTTCACAAAAGATAATGGCAAGAAGACATGGAGCCAGCCAAGCTACACTCCTGAAGCATCACGCCTCACCAAAACGACAGTCTTTGACATTCCTGCATGTGGCGACAAGATTTCTATCTCTGTCACTCCAAGCGACCCAGACGAGACAGATTATGACAATGCAATGGTGCGCGATGAGAACTACAACAACAACGACATTGTAGAAACATACCTCTATATGTACACAGGTTCTACTATGACACTCAAAGCACCAAAAGGATACCGCATGGCAAAGGTCGCTTTCGACACTTACCGTTCATGGGCAAGCGGTGGTCTCTATTCTGGCGAGGCTACAGATAATCAGCATGTATGGGGTCCAGACTCTGTTCAGACACGATACTATGAAGTAGGAGGTGTGGAATATTCATATCCTTGCTGGTCGGGTGACGCTTTTGAATGGAGTCTTCCTGCCACTACAAGCGCCACACGCCTCCGTTATATTGACTTCTGGCTTTTGCCTGCTGATGCAGCATCGGTGGATGCGCTTGTTGAAGAAAAGCGCCTCGTCAATGTCATCCAGCCTAACGGAGTCATCGTTCGTCGCAGCATTCGCAAAGAAGATGCGCTCGAAGGACTTCCAAAAGGCACATACATCATCGACGACAGAAAGTATATTAAATAATGTGCAGCTGATGCTGTGAATTATGTAGTTTATAAAAACTTGTATGAAATACAGACACCAACTATGCATTGCAGCCGGAGCGTTCATGTCACTAAGCATGAGCGCATCGGCTGCAATGTCATTTTCAGACAGAGCAGACACTCTTTCCGCAAAGAAAGATTCGTGTGCCGCCACTGCCGACTCATCATGCTGCATGCCAAAGCAGGATGAGAAAAAGGCCAAAGAAACAGAATATGACAAACTGATAAAGAAAGGTGGTTCATGCCGCACAGGACTCTTTACTGTTCGCCATATAGAGAAAGACTGGTACTTTGAGGTGCCTGAGACTTTGCTGGGCAAGCTCCTGCTCACCGTCACACGCTTCACATCCGTGCCGCAAGGCTTCTCTATGTATGGAGGTGAGGAGGTGCAGCGCAATGCCGTATATTTTGAACTCTACAACGAGAAGACAATGTTTCTACGCAGCTATGCGCAGAACATTGATGTGCCAGAAAAATCCAAGATGGAAGCTCTCATGCGTACTGCAACGACAGCCCCTATTGTGCATAAATTCGATGTTGTGGGACGTAACCCAGAGAACAAGTCCATTCTGGTCAATGTCACCAAGCTTTTCGAGACTGACACAAAGATTGGCGGACTCATTCAGGCTGACCGTACACAGGTGAAGCTTGGAGCGTTACAGGGAGACAGAACACTCATCGACACTATACGCACATACCCTATCAATGTGGAAGTATCAACTATTCGCACTTATGCAGCAAGCGGCGGCAGCACACTCGCCGAACGCACAGGCTTCTTGACATTAGGTCTGAACACATCCATCGTGGCTCTTCCTGACGAACCTATGCGACCACGTTTTGCAGATGAGAGAGTGGGATACTTTCAAGATAAGGTCGTAGAATACTCCGACGATGACGCCACACACGACAAAGCAATAATTTCACGTTACAGACTTGTACCAAAAGACAAGAAAGCATACCGTGCCGGCAAACTCGTCGAGCCTGTAAAACCTATAGTCTATTATATCGACCCAGCAACTCCTAAGAAGTGGGTGCCATACCTTAAGCAAGGCATCAACGACTGGAATGTAGCATTCGAAGCTGCAGGTTTCAAGAATGCCATAATAGCAAAGGAATGGCAGGACAACGACACAACCATGAGTGTTGACGATGCACGATTCTCTGTGCTTCGCTATCTGCCGTCAACATCAGAGAACGCCTACGGCCCACGCATTGTTGACCCACGCAGCGGCGAGATTATAGAGAGTCATATATGCTGGTTCCACAATGTGCAGAGGTTGGTGAAAAAGTGGTATATCACCCAATGCGGTCCACTCGACAAGCGCGCTCAGACAATGGACTTGCCAGACGACCTCATGGGCGAACTCATACGCTTTGTGTCAAGTCATGAAGTAGGTCACACCCTCGGTCTCCGCCACAATATGATTGCCAGCTCTGCTACACCTGTGGAGAAGCTGCGTGACAAAGCTTGGGTAGAGGCTAACGGCCACACAGCCAGCATAATGGATTACGCCCGCTTCAACTATGTGGCTCAACCTGAAGACAATATCGGTACAAAAGGACTCTTCCCACGTATCAACGATTACGATAAGTGGGCAATCAAATGGGGGTACCAATACCGCGATGAGTTCAAAGATGCCAACGAGGAGGCTGCGGCACTCCGAAAGGAGGTGACTGCCATGCTTCGCAACAATGTTCGTCTGCGCTATTGCGGCGATGAAGGCAAAGGTTCTGACCCTCGTTCACAGGCAGAAGACCTTGGCGATAACAGCATGAAAGCAACAGCCTATGGCATAAAGAACTTGCAGCGAGTGATGACAAACATTGAGAAATGGTCATATCAGGAAGATGATGTGTACGAAGATCTTAGCACTCTCCACCGAACTGTGAGAGCTCAGTTCGTACGCTATACAGGCCATGTGCAGAAAAACATTGGTGGCGTATATTCAAACAACACGCCTGGTCTGCCTGCTCGACAAATCGTTCCACGACCAATTCAGCGCGAAGCTGTAGAATGGATGGGCAGATACGTCTTTGAACCTGCTTTGTGGCTCTACCCTCAGTCTGTGGTTGACAAACTCGGCATCAAAGCGCATGATGAACTTGTTGAACTCCGCATGTCAACAATTTCTTACCTCTTGGCTCCAGGCATGATGGTGAATATATATAATAACTCATTCGTAGCATCAGAACCTTACCAGTTGACAGAATACCTCAATGACGTATTCGCAGCTGCATGGAAACCTCTGACAGACAACGATGAGCGCAAAAACATGTATCGTCGTCAGCTTGAGCGTACATACATGGAATTCATCAACACCGCTCTGAATCCTACAGAAAAGCAACAAAATGTTCAAACCACCAACATGCATAGAACAGATGTTGCCGCCTACCTTCTTCAGCATCTCACAGTAATAGAAGAATACTGCAATAAGCAGATTTCTTCACACAAGGAAGGAGACATCAACCAGACACATTACAACGACATACTCCGCCGCATAAAAAACACACGAAAGGAGTATCTTGGAGAGAAGATGAGTTTTTAAGTTTGTGAGTTTTTAAGTTTGTGAGTTTTTAAGTTTTTAAGTTTGTGAGTTTGTAAGTTTATGAGTTTGTAAGTTTATGAGTTTGTAAGTTTGTGAGTTTTTAAGTTTGTGAGTTTGTAAGTTCTATATAACTCCCGTTAGTTTTCAAAAAGTGTATGAAAATCATACAGCATTGTGTATGATTTTCATACACTTTTTATTTTAGCGCCATTTTATCCATACATTTATTATACATAAGGAGTAACTTTGCAAGTGGAAGACACCTCCCCACCCCTCCCGAGGGAAGGAGAGGATAGTCGCCTTAGTAAAACAAGAGAACTCAAGAAACAGTTACAATCCTTAAAAACAGCCCTACAACTCCTCATGGTCAAAAGTGACTACCATATCCCTCCATCGGGAGGACAGGGGGAAGGGTCGAATTTTTACTTATGTTACATCACAACCTAACGATTGCATGGCGCAATCTCATGAAGTACAAGTTGCAAACCTCCATCAGCATCATCTCGCTGACGGTAGGCATGGTATGTTTCGCTCTCTCAGCTCTGTGGCTGAGGTATGAGGATAGTTATGACACATGGTGGACAGACCACGATGATGTGTATATGCTGCAGTGTAGCGACGGTTATGGTTTCGACCTGGAGCATGGCTACCGCAACTTTATGTCTCTGCCAATGGGAAAGAAGATTGCTGAGAGTAATCCTGACATTGACCTATTGTCAGGAATTGTGTTTCTCGATGTCGAGCTGAAGTTAACTCCAGAATCGGAAGAAAAATGTGGAATGTACTATATGCAGATTGATGAAAATGCACAGGAGATGATCGGCATCAAAGTGCTGGAAGGGCGAAAGCAGCTCGACTTAGGTCATGACGAAGTGGCTCTCACTCGCACCGCTGCTGAACGCCTTTTCCATGGAAAGAAAGCTTTGGGAGAGAAGGTGTGGTATTCCGAAAGACTTTTAAGAACGGAATGCTACCTTACGGTCGTGGCTATAGTGGAGGACCCCAAAAAACCAACATCCTTCCCTTACGAATTCATTATAAGACACAGTCCTTTCATTAATAATGAGGCATTTGCGGTAGCAAATACCTTTGTAAGAATCAAACCTGAAAATGTGGAAAAGGTGGCTAAGGCTATTGAAAACACGAATATAACATTTCATAGAGAAGATTTTGAAGATTTTAATGATTCTTTAGCAGCAACAGCAACACAAAACGATAGTTGGACTCGCGAATACTCATGTAAACTCCTGCCGTTAAGTAAGGTTCGTGACAAAATATACTTTGTGAGTAAGGTTGTTGAGCATAACCACCTTAGTCTGTTCGTCATTCTTGGTATCATTGTTATCTGCTGTGCTATGTTCAATTATTTCACGATGCTTGTCACTCGCATTCGCATCCGTCAGCGTGAAATGGCCCTACGCTATGTGCATGGCGCTTCAATGGGTAGTCTCATAATGCTTATAGCTACAGAACTGATGCTCATCCTTTTCGTCTCCATGCTCCTTGCTATAGGCATTGTCAGTTATGTGTACGAAGACTTCAAGGAGTTAAGCTGCATTGATGAACCGCTGTCGTACGTTATCGGTTGGTTTATTGTCTTTGCCTTTTCTGCAGCATTGGCGTCGCTTGCCATTACTGCCGCTATAGTCTATGTATGCAGTCGCAGACAACTGCGCATGTCACTTGACAAGCGACAGAAACCTGAAGGAAGGAAATTGCTGGGAGGCTTCAGTGGAGCTCTTTTGATTGTTCAGCTTGTCGTTAGTATAGGCGCTATATTCTGCTCGTTCGTAATGATGAACCAGATACACTTCCTCTCTTCATCGCCCGACATGGGCTTTGCCAAGCACAATCGTGGCGTCATCAGCTTATCAGTAAAAAATAACGGTGACAATTACACAAATATATTGGAACAAGAGCTGAAAAAGATGCCGGAGATAGACGAATTCATTATTGATTACAACTATCCTATTCCGAGTGGCTTCCAGCAAACAATGGATGTTAAGACGGAGAATGAAGAAAAGCAACAGTTCCTCTATACAGAAGCTGATGAACATTATTTTCGGTTCATGGAACTGCTTATGGTGGATGGAGAATTCATCACTTCCACGGATGACCCTAAGATGGTGTGCATCAACGAGACAGCCGCCCGCATGTTAGGAGAACAAGGCAAGGTTGGAGGCGTAGTGAAATGGGGCGGCGAGGTCGATTGTGTGGTAAAAGGCATAGTGAAAGACCTCTCGTACATGTCGCCAACCACACCAACGCAGCCTCTGCTCTTCACTCACCATGAATCCGACCTGCAGAACAACTACATGATTGATATACCTATACGTTGGAAAGATGGAACGGATTGGAGAAAACTAAAGGAGAAAATTGATGAAGGGATATATCAAAGACTTTTTAGCGACAATCCGAATATCCACGGCATTAGGACTTACAGTGCCGAGGAAGAGTACGACACTTTCCTCCAATCCGAACGCGCCCTCTGCAACCTCCTCATGCTCGTCACCGCCGTGTGTGTCCTCATCGCCATTTTCGGCATCTTCAGCATGGTGAGCCTTGCCTGTGAGCGCCGTCGCAGAGAGATTGCCATCCGCAAGGTGAACGGCGCTAAGACAGGCACCATCATACGCATGTTCCTGAAGGAATACATCTACCTGTTGCTGATAAGTGCTGTAATCGCCTTCCCTATCGGCTATTACCTCATGCACCTCTGGCTCATGCAGTATGCCAAGCAGGCACCTATCTACTGGTGGATATACCCAACCATTATCCTCGCCATGTTAGCCCTCATCTTCCTCACCGTCATCTGGCAGATACGCAAGGCGGCAAGTGAGAATCCTGCTGATGTGATGAAGAACGAGTGAAAAACAAGCATTTTAACTTTTGCAAAGGTCTTTTTTTGAAAGAAAAAGCTTTTGCAAAAGTTTTTTTTGCCAAACTAAAGCTTTTCTAAAAGTTATGATGATATTAGCAGAGAGGTGTCCGCAAACACCAAAGATGAGCGAACTCTACACAGCATTGGAAACTACTCGTGACCAAGGACTGAAAATGCTTTATGCTCTCG
>JAKSLL010000053.1 GCA_024401215.1 Bacteroidaceae bacterium | reverse complement strand
TATCTTTGCACGCACAATTTAAATTCGTGCGTATGTGAAGAGAATATGTACATGGGAACTAACATACACATACGACCTTGAAGGCTGGAAGCCATTGGTGACAATTGCCACAAAGAAATCTGTAAAATAAAAGATATGATGAATAATATCAGTAAGTTACTTTTATCATCCGTGCTTGCAGGATGTTGCATAGGCATTGGAGGTACTGTTTTCCTTAAAGTGGGCGGCGTGGAAGGTGCTGTCCTGTTCTCTATCGGACTTATTGCCGTTGTATCCTACAAACTGAAGCTCTATACTGGTGCTGCAGGATTTGTTACAAAGTCCAATATCTGGGAACTATTGCCTATTCTCTTGGGCAACATCGTAGGATGCATATTGCTTTCGTTATTCCCAACAAAGCTTGATGTTACGGCAATCATAGAGGCGCGTGCAGCATGTGAGTGGTATAATGCCTTCGTACTCGCCATTGGCTGTGGTGTGCTCATGACAACAGCTGTGACTTTTGCAAGGGAAGGTAAGATGCTGCCGCTTCTGTTTGCTGTTCCCGTGTTCATACTTTGTGGTTTCTACCATTGCGTGGCAGATGCATTCTATTATGCAGTGGGATGGAATCAGCTCTCAATGAACATAATACCTGTATATCTTGCAACTGTCGCAGGCAACTTTGTCGGGTGCAACATACCACGACTGGCAGCAATTGTCAATAAGTAATCACGGCAAGGAATGATAACCAAGAATATAATGTTATATGAAAAAGATATTTCTGACACTTATCCTGTTACTATCTATAGGCAACACATTTGCCCAAGGATTCAAGAACCCTGTGCTTCCTGGCTTCCATGCCGACCCTTCGGTATGTCGTGCTGGCGATGATTTTTATCTCGTGAACTCTACGTTCCAGTACTTCCCTGGAGTGCCGGTATTCCATAGCAAAGACCTTATACATTGGGAGCAGGTGGGCAACTGCTTGACACGCCCGTCACAGCTTGACTTGTCGGGTTTGTACTCTCAGCAGAACGCTGCATTGGGATGGACGAATGGCGGTGTCTATGCCACGACAATCCGATACAATGAGCGCAACAAGCGTTTCTATATGGTAACTACTGTCTTTCCTTCGCGCCGTCATTTCTATGTGTGGACGGATGATCCCGCAGGAGAATGGTCGGAACCTATAGTGATAGACTTTGCCATCGGCTCGTGCGACCCTACGCTGTATTTCGAGGGCGACAAGACTTATTTTCTTTGGAAGGAAGGCGACATCAAGATTTGCGAGATCGACTTGGAAACAGGTAAGCAACTTGGTGAGATTCATCATCTTGGCACAGGACTTGGCGGTCGTTATCCGGAAGGTCCTCATATCTACAAGAAAGATGGATTCTACTACATGATGCTTGCTGAAGGTGGTACGGAGCACGGTCATCAGGTCAATATACTTCGTAGTCGCAACCTCTTCGGTCCTTACGAACCTAATCGCGCCAATCCTATCCTCTCGCACTTCAATATGGAGATGCAAGGCAGTGAGATACAAGGTCTCGGTCACGCCGACCTTGTGCAGGCTCCCGACTCATCGTGGTGGATGATTTGTCTTGGTTATCGTACGAGCGGTTATCTGCTGCATGTGATGGGACGCGAGACGATGCTTGCTCCTGTGCGTTGGGATGAGAATGCCTGGCCAGTGGTGAATGGCAACGGAACTTTGTCTGTGGACATGAAATGCAATACCTTGCCACAGGTGCCGATGGCCGCTGATCCTGAGCGTGAAGAGTTCAATTTCATGAAGCGCAATGTACCTGCTGACAGCTACAGTTCCATCGGTTTGCCTTGGGGATGGATGAGCATCGGCAATCCTGACTATTCTTGCTACTCGCTTACTGAGCGCAAGGGATGGCTCCGTCTGTACCCAACCACTACTCCACTCGATGCTGCCACTTCTCCTACTTTCGTAGCAAGACGACAGACAGAGAAGTCTTTTACTGCCACAACCTTGCTCGATGCTTCTCATCTGGCAGAAGGTGTACAAGCAGGCATTACAGCATACGCAGCTCCGCTCAATCACTATGATGTCATTGTGGAGAATCGTGGCGGACGGCTTGTTGTGCGTCCAAATATCCGCCTTGGCGAACTTGCTCATTCTGAAAAGGAAATCACACTAAAGGGCAAGAAGGCGTATCTTCGCATCAGTTCCGACGGAGCGTATTACTGCATGCAGGTTTCGGAGGATGGCAAATCCTTCGAGACGCTCTGCAAGATGGATTTCCGCTACCTATCTACCGAGGTCATTGGTGGCTTCACAGGAGTGATGCTCGGTGTCTATGCTCAAGGAACGGATAAGAAGGGCTATGCCGATTTCGATTGGTTTGAATATACAACAGAATAGGAAACTAAGTAACTAGTTGTTGGGCCGTTTAGTTGTCTGGATGTTTAGAGCCATTCGGAACCATCCCAAACGACTAAACAACCAATAGCCCAAACAACTAAACAACAAATGACTAAATATGACAGAATTAGAAAAACTCCTTGCAGGAGAACTATACGATTACTCTAATGCAGAGATTGAACAGCTACATGCAAAAGCATACTTTCTCTCGATGAAGATAAACAGCAATTTGTCATTTGACAATCTGGAGGAGATGAATTTGCTGCAAAAGGAACTATTGCCCAATATGGACGAAACTTCCACCGTTCTGCCTCCATTCCGTTGCGATCTTGGTTTCAGAATCAAGATAGGAAAGAATGTGACCGTCAACCAAAACTGCACATTCCTTGACAATGCCCCTATCGAGATTGGCGACAACTGTCTGATAGGCCCAGATTGCCATTTCTATACTCCTCAGCATACGTTCGATTATGAGCTAAGACGCAAGCCGGTAGAGAAATCTCTTCCGATAAAGATAGGTCAGGACACATGGATTGGTGGCAACGTAACCATTTGTCCTGGAGTTACGATTGGTGAGCGTTGTATCGTTGGAGCAGGTAGCGTAGTGACTCATGATGTGGAATCAGACACTATGGTTGCCGGCAATCCTGCAAGAGTAATCAGAGAACTAAGTAGGTAATCAAAATAAGCCATTAGAACATGAATAGAATTATCGTACTTGCTATAAGCTTTTGCTTGGCATTTAATGCCATTGCACAAAACAGGGATTTCTGCATCTATGACAAAGGCTGTTCGGCTGTCATAACTGTCGATGCAAATGATTGGAAAGGCGTCGCTCGTGCTGCTGGTGACCTGAGCGAGGACATAGGCAGAGTGACTGACACGAATGCCGAATTGCAGATTGTTGACAAAGTGAAAAATGATGACAAGCGACACATTATTGTCGGTACTATCGGCAAGAGCAAGTTGATTGATGCGCTCATCAAGCAGAAGAAGCTGAATGTGGATGGTGTGCGCGGTGAATGGGAAAGCTACATCATTGATACTCTTGACGACGACAACCTCGTGGTGGCTGGCAGCGACAAGCGTGGCACTATCTACGGCATCTACGAGATTTCGGAGCGCATTGGCGTGTCACCTTGGTACTGGTGGGCAGATGCTCCCGTTGCTCATAAGGACAAGCTCTATTGGCAAGCAGGCCGCACGGTGCAGCCATCGCCAAAGGTAAAATATCGAGGCATATTCATAAATGACGAATGGCCTTCGTTCGGCACGTGGTGCAACAATCAGTTTGGCGGCATCAACTCAAAAGCATACAGCCGTATCTTCGAACTTCTGCTACGTCTCAAGGCTAACTACTTCTGGCCAGCGATGTGGAACAGCAGATTCAATGAAGACGACCCACTATCGCCTAAGGTTGCTGACGAAATGGGCATTGTTATGGGCACTTCCCACCACGAACCGATGATGCGCGCTCATAAGGAATACACAACACGACGTGAAGACGTTGGTCCATGGGATTACTCCGTAAATCCAGAGAAGCTTGACAAATTCTTCACCGAAGGCATAGAAAACTCCAAACAGTATGAAAACATCATCACCATCGGCATGCGTGGCGACGGTGATGTGGCAATGGGCAAAGGTAATGATGCTGATAACATTAGAACTTTAGGCAAGGTAATTGAAAGCCAGCGAAATATAATCAGTCGTGTACACAAAAAACCTGCCAGCAAGCTGCCACAGCTTTGGGCCATTTTTACTGAGGTGCAGCGCTATTACGATGCGGGATTCACCGTACCTGATGATGTCACCCTACTCTTCTGCGACAACAACTGGGGTTACATCCGCAGAATGGGCGGAGAAGCAGAGCGCAAGCGAAAAGGCGGCTTAGGAATGTATTATCATATCGACATGAACGGAGGTCCGTGGAACGACAGATGGATAAACACCACTACTGTGCCAAAACTGCGCCAACAGCTAAACCTGGCATATCAGTCAGGCATTGATCGAATCTGGATTATCAATGTGGGCGATTTAAAACCAAAAGAAATGCCCATCGACTTCATCATGCACTATGCATGGACCCCCGACGCTATACAGCCTGGCGACGAGAAAACTTATCTGCAAGACTTCGCAAAAAGCATTTTCGGCGAGCAATATGCAGAAGAGATTGCCGACATTATCGGGAAATACAGCAAATACAACCTCTGGCGCAAACCAGAAGTTCAATATCCCGGCATTTACAACAACAAAGAGATGCTCCATGTCAATAACCTCTGGGACGCACTTATTGCAAGAACAGACATACTTAAAGACAAAATGCCAGCAGAAGCGCAAGATGCATTCTACCAGCTTGTGTATTATCCTGTTATGGCAAGTGCTGGCGTAGCAAAAATATACAACTGCGCAACTGCTGGCGACTCTCTTGCCATCGAAGCTCTTATGCTTAAAGACAAAGAACTCACCGACTATTACAACAGAAATCTTGCTGGGGGCAAATGGAACGGCATAATGCTCGACAACCATATCGGCTACACCAAATGGTCTATCCCTGACAAGAATGTAAACCCTATGCAGCTGAATTTCAAGGTCAGCTACAATCTTGACGACACTCCTACTGACGAATACAGCATACCTGCATTCAACTACTCAAACAAGACAGATGGCAAAGACGCAAAATGGATTCTGCTGCCTGACCTCGGAAGAGGGGAAGGGTGCATGGGCATCGACAATGTAATGGCAAAAAGCGATGTTGAAGGCTTTGGTCCTTCGCTTGAGTATGACATAAATCTGAAGAACGGACAGGTAGCAATAGGCATCCTTCCAACGCAAGACGTGCATCCAGAACGCGGGCTCCGTATTGGCATACAGATTGACAACCAGCCAATGCAGATTGTTGACGCACGACAGGGATTGCATGACGAATTTGGCGAGTACACACCACAAAATCTTGCAGTATCAAAGGTGCTTAAACCGCTGCCCCCTCGCAACAAACTCGCTCTCAGCGGATTTGTGAACGGCAGAATGCTTCCACGACGTGACGAAGTGTTTGACAACATCCGATGGCTAGACATTCATTTAGATGCCGCCAAAGGAAAGCATAAAATGCGCATCATAATGATTGATCCTGAGATTGTTGTCGAGCAGATTGTCGTCAACCCAGACAACAATCATTACTCTTACTTTGGAAACAAATAATTCGACTTTCTCAAGTTCACAACTCGCCCTGTTTAAGGAATTAAAGTGCAACTTGCAACACTTGTATAAATAACATAATTCTTTCATAAGACATTTCGCTATTCTTGCTACAAGATGCGATTTAACAACAACTTAATAACATGATAATTAAAACAATAACGGCATCACTCTTCTGTGCCTTCTATACACTTACTCTTCATTCACAGACAACGGATTGGGAAAATCCGCATGTGTTTGGCATCAACAAGCTTCCTTACCACAGCACTCTCCAGCTTCCATCAAAAGAGGCAGATTGCAAAGAGATAATATCGCTCGATGGCAAGTGGAGCTTCTGCTGGTCAAAAGACCCATCATCACGTCCTGCTGACTTCTACAAGGTTGACTACGACACCAGCGGATGGGACACCGTTCTCGTTCCAGGCAACTGGCAGACACAAGGCTACGGCAAGCCAATTTACACCAACATTCCCTACCCCTTCAAGCGAGATGAACCTCGTGTCATGGGTGAACCAGAGAGGGATTGGTTCGCTTACGAAAACCGCAACCCTGTCGGATCTTATGTCACATACATAAATATACCAGCAGACAATACTGGCAAGACTTCACAGAAGACCGCATCAATAGCTGATGCGTCATACATCCTTCATTTCGGTGGCGTGAAGTCTGCGATGTACATCTGGATAAACGGAGAGAAAGTGGGATACAGCCAAAACTCCATGTCGCCTGCTGAGTTTGACGTAAGTCGATTTCTCCATCCTGGAAAGAACAAGCTTGCTGTCGAGGTTTACCGTTGGTCAGACGGCAGCTATCTCGAAGACCAAGACATGTGGCGCTTTGCAGGCATCTTCAGACCTGTGCAGCTGTGGGTGCGACCAAACATCCACATTGCCGATTACCGCCTCACAGCCCTGCCTTCAGCAAACTTGCAAGACGGCAATTTCACCGCTGACATAAAAGTTTGCAACACAGGAAGAAAGACAGCGAAAAAAGTGCCTGTGACTGTCACCATAGACGGAAAGACACTTACAGGCGAAATAGCGTCGATAGCATCAGGCGACACCATTGATGTCACCCTATCCACTACGATAGCCAATGTGCATCTGTGGTCGGCATACGACCCACATTTATACCCCGTAGCTATAGATGTTGCCAATGAGCATTTCGACAGCCACACAGGCTTCAAGAAGGTGGAAATTGTCGGCGAAGTGTTGAAAATCAATGGAAAGAATGTAAAACTGCGTGGTGTAAACCGTCACGATCACCATCCTCGAACAGGTCGCTACGTTGACCGTGCCACCTATGAACTTGACATACAGATGATGAAGCAATGCAACATGAATTTCCTCCGCACAAGCCATTACCCGGACGACCCGTATCTCTACGAACTCTGCGACCGCTACGGCATCTTTGTCATGGACGAGGCAAATCAAGAGAGTCATGGATACGGATACGCAAATGAGTACATGGGCGAGCAGCCTGACTGGAAAGAGGCGCATGTGGACAGAGCCGTGAGCCTTGTGCAGCGCGACAAGAATCACCCATGTGTCACTCTGTGGTCGCTTGGCAACGAAGGAGGTGTCGGACCAAATCTTCTCGCCATGCGTGAAACCATCGAGAAGCTTGACTCCACACGCCCACCATTCTATGACGCTCCCGACCTTCGTCACACCACCATACATGATGATAGCTACCTCTACCCACACGAACTCAAGGAACGCGCACAGAATGAGAAAGAAATGCCATTCATGATGCGCGAATACGCTCATGCCATGGGCAACTCACTTGGCAACTTCAAAGAGTATTGGGATGTCATATACGCTGACTCCAGCATCTGCGGCGCTGCTATCTGGGACTGGGTTGACCAAGGATTGGCGAAGTCCATATCCAACGATTGTCTGTCAATGAACAGATACGGCAGCAGACTTTCAAAAGACAACGACGAATACTGGGCATACGGGGGTGACTTTGGCGACAAGCCTAATGACGGCAATTTCTGCTGCAACGGACTTGTAGGTCCTGACCGCACACCAAACCCTCATTTCTATGAGGTGAAATATGTGTATCAGCCAATTTGGTTTGCTTACAATAAAGGAAAAGTTGAGAAGAAAAGCATGGATCCCTTTGTCGATGTCGAAGATTTCGACTATACTGAAGAGCGACAGACGGTCAACGGCGAAACGCTTATCAATGTGACAGCACGACTGAAAGCTGACACGCCATGGGCAAAGAAAGGCTTCGTGATTGCTCATGACCAATTCATTGAGGGAGCATATAACTTCCCTCACAATATTGCAGTTGAAAGCAAGAAGGCACCAAGAGTTACACGCAAGAATGGCGTCATCTCAGTCACTACACCAAAGGCACAAGTTGCCATTGACGAGGCAAACGGCGCACTATTGCAATACATCGTTGACTCCGACACCATACTGCACCAACCACTTGAGCCTTACTTCTGGAAACCCGCCAACGACAATCAGACGGTCAATGGCTATGCTCAACGCTTAGGCGACTGGAAAGAATGTGCAGCAAAGAGAGATGTGAAAGATGTAAGCGTAAAAACTGATAAAGGACTGACTATCATCACATTCTACATGTCACTCCCTGTAGGTGCAGATTACACTCTTACCTACTCCATCAGCAATGATGACAAAGCAAGCATACTTGTAGATGCTGACTATAAGCCACTTAAGTCAGACATCCAGCTGATGCCAAAATTTGGAATGCGCATGGTCGTCAATCCTTCACATGACACAATCAGCAATACCGATATCGCATGGTACGGACGCGGTCCTATAGAGAACTATCCTGACAGAAAACTATCGCAGCACATCGGTCAGTACACCTTTAAGGGCATTCCGCAGACAGAATACATCCGTCCACAAGACAATGGCAACTTCTGCGACACACGATGGCTAAGCATCGACAACAGGCTATACATCAAGGGTGTACAACCTTTCTGCTTCAGAATACACGACTACAGCGATGAGCAGCTTGACATGAATCATCGCCATCCACACGAGATTAAGCGCGACAATCTGCCCCACATCAATATAGACCTCAACATCCATGGCGTTTCAGGGAAAGACACTTGGGGCGGACGCGCATTACCTCAATACACGATAGACGGCAACAAGCCTTGGCATTACGCTTTCATAATCAGCAGCAAGTAAAGCAACTCATCAGCAACATGATTTATAAAGAAGGATTGGAGTTAAAGTGACGTTTGCTATGTCGGACATTTGTCACTTTAACTTCTCTTTAACTCCACAACAAGTGGAGCGAAACTTGGATAACAGGGTTTAGCTGACTGCCAATATAGGATGAATGCGTCCTATACGGTAAGTGTAATCTCAATAGTCAAACCTCCACCTGGAGTTTGGGATGCAGTAACTGCCCCTCCATACTGAAGGGCTATGTTCTTGACGATGGCAAGACCAAGACCTGTGCCACCCAATCGACGTGAACGCCCTTTATCTATACGGTAGAACCTTTCAAAGATATGTGGCAGATGTTCGTTAGGAACTCCAGGGCCGTTATCTATGAAGGTGAACACAGCGCCATGTTTATCACCCCAAGGAGGAAGGATGGCATCTGCCACATGGCTCTCGCCATTAGGAGAGTTGGAGGGCGCTTTAACTTCCACCTTGAAGTATGTAGCATCAGTAGCATACGCAAGCGTATTGCTGAAGATATTTCGGAAAAGAGAGTAAATGAGCGACGCATCGCCTTGCATCGGCAGCGTCTGAGGGATGTTCATCCGCAGCTGGATATTGCGCTCCCTAAATTGAGCGGCTGTCTCCTCTTCTATCTGACGGAGTATGAGTGCGGCATCAATCTGAGTCTGCGGACGAGTGATGTGAGCTTCGTCCAATCGAGTAAGCGTACTCATGTCTGCAAGCAGACGGCTCATTCGACGGCTTTGGACATGGCATCGTTCAAGAAAATTCTGGCGTTTGTCTTCTGGCATTGAAGGATTGCTGACAAGCGTCTCCAAATAGCCTTCGATAGTGGCTGCAGGAGTCTTCAGTTCGTGAGCAGCATTCTCGGTCAGCTGCCGCTTGATGCGCTGCTTCTCCTGTTCGCTGTGCTCATAGCGACTACGGAAGTACATGGCAGTAGCTATTAGGGCAAGGATGCCAACTGTATAATAAAAAAAGGTGTAATCGTGTTCAAGCGAAGAAGTAAGCTCAGCGGAATAAGGTACGGAAGAGCGAATTATCTTGTCGTCAAAGCGAGTAGCAGAATAAAAGTATTTCTCTCCATTAGTTTCTGACGCTCTCTTAATCGCATAACCGCTACCATTTTTTAATGCCTCCCGTATCTCTTCACGCTGCAGGTGATTGCCCATGCGACTGGCATCTGCCTCTTCTGTGTCAAAAAGAACATTGCCAAGGGTATCGATAATGGTGACACGAATAGACGTACCCTCCATCTCCCCCAATGGGGAAAACTTTGTCCCGAATGTCGTCCTGCCTCCTTGAGAGGATAAGAGTGGTGCCACATGGTAGTTGTTAAGCTGCAACTGCGAATGCAGAATATCCACACGAAAGGCATGCTCACGCCTGTATTCGTATATTCCGAAGAAGAGCGTGAATATGCTGGCGAGGATAGTCGCCACAATGAAAATCTTATTTGTGAATCTTGTCTTCATCATCATTCAAAACAGGTGTGGATTTTTCAATCTCTGAGGCTTAGGGCTGCATTCTGCACGACAGCAAAAACCGACTGTGAAGAGACGCATGGATTTATTTGCCAAACATATAACCGTATCCAAACTTTGTGCGCAGGTACTCTCCGTAGCGGCCAATCTTCTTGCGTATGCGTGTGATGTTGACGTCCACAGTACGATCAAGAACTATTGTGTCGCTTGGCCATACAAAACTCAATATCTTCTCACGCGAAAAGACCTGCCCGGGCTTTGAGAGAAGAAGGGCAAGCACTTCAAACTCAAGCTTAGTGAACACAACCTCCTTGCCATCTATGAAGCATTCCTTACGGTCGAGGTCCAACTTTATGCCTTCGTATGTTACGATGTTTGCCGAACTAACTTTGTTTTCGTCTACACCTTTGTTATCGTTAGGACTAGTTCTTCTCAACACCGCCTTTATTCGTGCCTTCACTTCACTTATGCGGAAAGGCTTGCAGATGTAGTCATCGCTGCCAAGCGCAAAACCCTGCATGAGGTCCTCTTCAAGCGTCTTTGCCGTACAAAAGATGATAGGGATGTTGGCTGTGAAATAATTCTGCTTCAGCTCTGAAGCCCACTCAAATCCTGATTTGGGAGTCATCATCACATCAAGCAAAATCAGGTCAGTTTGTTTACCCACAGACAAGTTTCTCATTATGAATCCTTGTCCTTCATCAGCCCCTTCTGCCACATCAACATCATACCCTTCCATCTCAAGATTGAAACGGAGTATCTCGCAAATATCTGGTTCGTCATCGACGATAAGAATACGTTTTGTCATGATTCAAGTGATTTAATACTGCAAAGTTACTTATTTTTACTCGAACACAGCACAACTCCCACTTCGCCACACGAAACTTTAACAACATTGTAACATTTGCCAGCCATTTCACCATTACCTACCAGGCATTTCACCGAAACTTAACATCATTGAAATAACTCTGTAACATAAGAAACAGAACTTTGCATCGTCATTCCGAAAGCGAATCAAACCATTGGGGTGACGACATTTTATGAACAAAGTAAAAGTAAGTATTTTCACACTCCTCCTGTCTTGCGGAGGAGCAGCAATGGCTCAAACAATGGAAGAGCGAATCGCAAATCTTGAAGAGAAGTTGCAGTCAATGACCGACAAGCAAAAGTATGCACCACAGATACATGGCATTCTTCGTGGCAAGTATGAATATCAGCCAGATCTTGAAGCAAGTCGCTTCGAAGTGCGCAACGCACGACTCTCTGCCGAGGGCAATCTTTCACACAGCTCTGCCTATAAACTCGAGGTCGACCTCTGCGACGAATCTGCAATAAAGATGAAAGACGCATGGGTGAGAATCAACCCTTACAAGTCGCTTCGCGTCACACTCGGTCAGCAGCGAATGCCATTCTCTATTGACGCCCATCGCAATCCATCTGCTCAGTATTTTGCAAATCGCTCTTTCATTGCCAAGCAAGTGGGCGACATGCGCGATGTTGGTGCGGCTGTAGGTGCGTCAATCCTGCTCCCTCGAGAAGGACAGCTCATCATTGATGCAGGTATCTACAACGGCTCCAACCTTGACAATCAGAAGACTGCGTGGTTTGACTCTCCTGCATACTCTGCTCGCATCCAGTATTTGCCAATCAAAGGACTTGCCTTCATTCCGAGCGTGCAACACCAACTCATTGCCAATCGTGAAGCATCATACACATCACTTGATTTTGGCGCATACTACGAAAGCAGCGGCTTCCACATCGAAGCTGAGTACCTCCGCAAATTCTATGCCCACAATGCCTTCGACGACTGCAATGCGATTGATGCCATGGCAATCTACAAGATGCCAATGAGAAAAGGCTATCTGAATGGCATCAGCTACCTCCTTCGCTACGATTACATGGACAACCATAGCGATGGCAAGAAGGGGTTCGCAGAGGGCACGACGCGCTTGCAACAATCTGATGCAGAACGTCATCGCCTCACAGCAGGCCTCACCTTCCATGTAGCCAACAAGTATTTCCCTACCGACATCCGCCTCAATTACGAGAAGTATTGGTATCCTAACAACGGCACTCCAAAAGAAAGTGAACAGGACAAGCTCGTGGCAGAACTGATGATTAAATTCTAAAAAATTATGGAACAGAACTTACTCCCTGCCATTTCCGTTCTTGCCGACCTCGACGAGTTTGAAACTCCTAAAAGCCTCCATTCCGTCATCTATGAAGATGATGACTGGGATGATGATGACGATTGGGACGACGACGACGATGATGATGACTGACGCTTCACACAAGAAAAAATAAATCATTCAACTTTCGCTCTAACTTGCTCAGTTGGGGTGAGTTAAAGTGGAGCGAAACTGCATAAATTATTCACACCATTTCCTGCAATACCTTACCGGTACTACAGGGTTTCGTGTGAATATTTTTTGTTTAACGTGAACTACCGCATTACAGACAATAGTAACATAAAAATCACTAATTACCGAATTTTACTTCTCAAGAATTCTTGTCGTTGTAAGAAAGAATGCTTGTTGATGTCCAATATGTGTCACATTCTCGTCATCTCATATAAGATGATGCCATAAAAGAGGCATCCAAAACCATAACAAGCCTTTTTACCAGCCTTTTGACCAACATTGGTATGTAGTGAACTGAAGATATGGCGAGGCTTGCAACCACCTGTAGTTATGAAAGGCAGAACATTGATTGAAGCAATAATACAAAGGTCAACCAAACCATCGAAAAACACCCTTTTATTCGCTTCCAGAACGCCGTTTGCCGCGCTTGCGGAACCCTCTTTTCCGTGCAAGCGACAGAGCTTCATCGCCACGAACACCTCAATTAACACCATTACCAAACCGAGTACAAAGATACGGAATTATTATTATAGCTTAAAATTTTGAACCCTAAAAAATGACCCTGTTCAGGAAAAGACAATAGCCACCAACTACGTAAAACCGTGAAAAATTCAGATTAGAGCGATTTTCTATTGCATCATTCCTGTTCATCAGACCCAGACCAAAACCACCATCGCATTTTGCGACTCCTCAAATCAAGGCTCATCTCCATACGCTGCACTAATTGTTCACCGTCAATCACATTGCCGAATTAGCTATCTGCCCATGTTAGGGGCGTAGCTACTAACGACACCCCTCCACGCCCAGTCACAGTAATCACAAATCACAGATAAACAGTTATTGAAAACGAAACAAGGAATCTGCATTTTACAGACCCCTTGTAACGAGAAAATTATCTTTTATCAGAACAAATCGCTATGGGTTCCGGTGCTGAGCATCAGAAGCGTGAGTTCTGTGTCGTTTTGTTCCCAGATGAGCAACCAGTCAGGACTGATATGACATTCCCACTCACCTTCGTGATTGCCAGAGAGCTTGTGAGGACGGCATGAGGGAGGAAGTGTGCCTGTTTCAATCAAAGTGTTGAGGATTGTTTTCAAGCGTGACATATTATAACCACGCTTGCGGCATTTCTCTACATCTTTACTGAAATTCTTCGTATAACTGACTTTATACGCCATTAGAGACCAAGTTTTGAGAAGAAGTCTTCTTTATCTTTACACTTCACCACCCTTCCTGCCTTCACATCAGCACGGGCACGTTCATACGATTTCATTGCCGAACTCTTTTCAACGCTCACAACGCCACGTATCATGCTGATGGCACGTTTGATTTCCTTCAGCATCGAAACGTCTTCTATATTGACCGTAATCTGTGCGGGAATAGGCGCAGATAATGTGCTGGCATACTCCACAGCCGGCTCTGTCACCATCATGACATCTTCTTCCGGTATTTCATATTTCTTGTTTGCCATAGTTGGATGTGCGTTATATTTTCAAAGTGTTATTGTTTCTGTCTTTCTGCTTAATTTTTAGAAGTTTATCAGCAGGATAACCTTGGCGTTCTGCCATGAAATCAATCAGCACATTTGTATCAAGGAACACTTTCATAGGTATTTCTTCTGAAGTGATTCCTCAAGTAATTGCTTCGTCGTACGACTGTCAGCCGAGAGATCTGATTTTCCTAACGACATCTTCTTGACTCTATCAGAAATAGGCATCGTTCTCCAACTGATGTGTCGAGGGGGCTCTGTAGCAACATTTTGAGTTAGGACAAGTTTCCTTGCAAACTCAGTCAACTCATGCCTAAGCGCTTCTAAAGAATATCCACCCATTGTTGGCACAGTAACAGGAATTGTTATGCCATAGTCAGGTGTAGGCTCTGTCGCCATCATGACATCATCTTCCGGTATTTCATATTTCTTGTTTGCCATAGTTGGATGTGCGTTATATTTTTAAACGTGTTATTGCTTCTGTACTTTCTGTTTAGTTTTGAGAAGTTTATTTTATTATTAGTATTGAATATCTATGCGAAGTATTTTTCAAGCACAATCTGAGTTTGCGGTATGTTGATTCCACTATTCATACAACATTCAATGCGCATTATATGTAGGTAATTGTTTCTACAATTTCTTTTTTAGTCCTATGCCGAAGCTATGACTATTTTTGGGGGGACTATACTTGTTTTATTCAACTTTAACCAGTTTTGCAACTTGCTCAATTTTGGAAGTTAAAGTGCAGCTTGCAAAACTTGTATGTTATGACCATTTCTTGTCATACGCTCGATTGACAAATTTTGATGCTGACACTATTTCTATTTGTGCAAAATTACAAAATTATTTCAAAACAACAACAAGAAGGAGCTTGGTTTTATTCAGATTAGAGGAGATTTAACACTAATAGGGGGCACAACTGACTGGCGACACGTGTGTTACCATTGTAACTTGCTCGATGTAACACTCATAACATTCAGCGTGTTACACTTGTTACATACGGCATGTTACACTTGTCACACACAGCATTACTCTTGTGTGACAGACGGAACTGCACTCCTAAGAGCTCCCTTGATTACGCGTATTTGCCACTAAGCATAACAAAATCTTAACATGTTTGTAACCCTCTTGTAATATTCCAGCAATACCTTTGTGGCGCAATCGGACTTTGTGAGGTTGCGTAACTTTATTACATCAAATAGACTATGGTAAAACTTACAAAACAAAATTATGTAGAGAGGGACATCTCGTGGATGCTCTTCAACCACAGAATTCTGGAAGAGGCACAAAGGGAGGGAGTGCCTGTGCTGGAGCGCTTGTCGTTCCTCGGAATATACTCCAACAACCTCGATGAGTTCTTTCGTGTCAGGATGGCAAATCTCGGCAGGGTGGCTACACTTGCCGACGAGCATCCAACTAAGGAAGTGAAGGCAGAGGCTGATAAGGCAGCACAGCAGTTGAAGACGATAAACCGTCTTAATGCAAAGTATGCCAAAGAATACGCGCTGACAGTAGATGCTGTTCGTTCTGCACTTGCAGAAAGTGAAATCCACATACTTAGAGATGATGAGCTGAATGAGGAACAGAGACAGAAGGTGTATCAGTTTTACAGGGCTAAACTCATCGGCAGAATATCACCGATATGGTTTGAAAACCTACACAATCTCGATAAGGAAGCAGACGATGCCATTTATATGATTGTGCGCATGAAAAGCGAAAACAGCAAAGCTCGCTACGCTCTTTTCCCATTGCCTGTGAATGTAGTGGGAAGATGGTTCGTGGTTCCTAACATAAAGCTTTCGACAAACTCAGAACAAGCGTCCGAAGGGGGGGATGTGGTGAACGTGATGTACCTCGACGATGTAGTCAGAGCATGTCTGTCATTGGTCTTCCCAGGTATTCAATGTGAAAATTTCGAGGCTTGGACATTCAAGTTCACACGCGATGCAGAGATGGAGATTGACAATGACCTTCGCGAAGGGTTCATGCAGAAGATTCAGAAAGGTGTGAAGTCAAGAAAGGCGGGAAGTCCTGTGCGCATTGTGTATGACAGCAGCATGCCTAATGGAGCTTTACGCAGAATAAAGTCACTACTTGCCGAGGGGGCAAGACTGGATACTGCCGTGGCAGGAGGTCGCTATCAGAACCACCGCGACTTCATGTCTTTCCCTGATTGCGGAAAGGAGGGATTGAGCTATCCGAAGTGGTCGCCTGTGATAAACAAAGAAATGCATGAGGCAGAGAGCATCTTCAAGGCAATCAGAGAGAAAGACCGCATGCTGCATGTGCCATACCATAGTTTTGACGGGTACATCCGCCTGCTCAACGAGGCTGCTATCGACCCAAAGGTGAAGAGCATCAAGACAACCCTCTACCGACTTGCCAAAGACTCTAAGGTGATACGTGCGCTCACCTGTGCCGCTCTCAACGGAAAAAAAGTGACGGTCATCATCGAACTGCTGGCACGCTTTGACGAGGCAAGCAACATCAGCTGGTCGAAGAAGATGCAGGAAGCAGGCATCAATGTCATTTTCGGTGTGGAGGGACTAAAAGTACATTCAAAAATTACGCACATCAGTTTCAAGAGCGGACAGGACATCGCTGTTGTTTCTACTGGCAATTTCCATGAAGGTAATGCTTCACGATATACAGATGTGATGCTTATGACCGCCAATCGCAACATTGTGCAGGACGTAGAGCGAGTATTCCGTTTCATTGAGAAGCCATATTCACCGGTGAAGTTCAAGCAGTTACTTGTATCGCCAAACGAAATGAAAGATAAGTTTCTACGTTTGATTGACAACGAAATAAAGAATCATCTTGCTGGCAAGCCTGCATGGATAAAAATGAAAGTGAACCATATCACCGAGCCGAAAATGGTGCAAAAAATCTATGAAGCGGTGGAGACAGGAATCAAGGTAGAGGCTCTTGTGCGAGGAAACTGCTCATTGGTAGATAATGATGATTTTGATTCTCGCATGAAGATTGTCGGCATCATCGACCGGTATCTCGAACATTCGCGCATCTTCATCTTCGCCAACGGAGGCGAACCGCTGTATTTCATAGGTTCAGCCGACTGGATGCCTCGCAATCTGGATTGCCGCGTGGAGGTCGTAACACCTGTCTATGACAAAGACATTCAGAAAGAACTCCTCACCATTGTGGATTACGGACTTTGCGACACGAAACAAGGTCGTGTTGTGGCAGGTTATCAAGACTGCGATATGGAGTTCAGAAGTCAGGAAGCGCTGTACAGGCATTACAACGATAACTATGACATCCAATCACATGAACGTCCAAACGACTAATTTTCTAAACAACAAAATATGAAAAGAGAAGTTTCACCCGACAAATTCAATCTTGCAGCCATAGACATCGGTTCGAATGCTGCTCGAATCCTCATCAAACAAGTGGAGCGTGTAGTGAGTGAAGACGGACTTACTGCTCTGCGTATGAAGAAATTGCAGTTCCTGCGCATTCCCCTTCGCCTGGGCATTGATGTGTTCAGCATCGGAAAGATTAGCGAAGAAAGAGAAAAGCAACTGCTCCGCACCATGAAGGTGTTTCGGCAATTGCTTATAATATACAATGTGGAGGACTACCGTGCTTGTGCCACATCAGCTTTTCGCGATGCCAAGAATGGCAAGAAGATTTTGCGCCACATACATAAGGAAATGAAAATGGACATTGACATCATAACAGGCGACGAAGAGGCTCGCATCCTGCGCGACTGCAACAGCTCCAAGACAGGCAACCTCCTGTATATGGATGTGGGCGGTGGAAGCACAGAAATCTCATTGGTGAGCGACGGACAGCTCATCGACAGCCGTTCGTTCAACATTGGCACACTCCGTCTTCTTTCCGGTTCAACCAGTCAAGCCGATTGGGACAGCATGAGTGAAGAGGTTGGAAATATCTGCCGAGGTATTGACAACATACTGATTGTCGGTTCGGGAGGCAACATCAACAAGCTCTACCGACTTGCTCCTAAGCGTGAAAGGAAAGCAGAACGGCTTATGGTAAGCACCCTCTCAAAACTCTATGAGCAGTTATCTTCACTCTCTGTAGAGCAGCGCATGGAACAATACGAATTACGCGAGGATCGCGCTGATGTCATCGTACCTGCTTCACGACTTTTCCTCATGGTGGCAGAAGTCGCAAAGGCAGAGAACATAATGGTCCCAACGGTTGGATTGGCAGACGGAATAATCAATGAATTGGCTGCAAAACTAACCTGTAATGCATGAATTACGCCCTTGTCTGCCTTGCCTTACATTGTACGACATTGATGATGTAGTCGCCAAGTTTCTCAAGACCATTGATATAGTCGATGTAGAAGGCGCCAAGCTTGTAGTCGTACTGACCTGTAGCGATATTCTGAAGGTTTTCGTTACGAACTTGGGCACGAAGGGTATTTATCTCGTTTTCAATAGCGTAACTGCGTGTTATGTCGTGGCCTTCGCCTTCGGGTTGCTGAAGCGTATCTGTCATAAGAGAGAGGGCTTCGCTGACAAGACGCTCCATGCGGAGGATTTGTTCAAACTGTTCGGGGTTGAAAGACTCTGGACAGTTTTCTTGTTTACGACTTAGAGTGCGTGCCAACGAGAAACAGCAGTCGCCAATACTCTCAAGATCGTCCACCTCGCGAAGCATGCGCTGCACCTGTCGCTTGGCATCGTCAGAAAGACGGCCTTCGCTCACCTGTTGCAAATAGTGAGCAATTTCATACTCCATATTATCCGTGATGCCTTCGTATTTCTCAACCTTTATGAAGAGTTTCCGAAAGCGGTCGTTGTCATCTTCATCCTCGCTGGAGCGCATAGAAAGCACATAGTTGAACGACTTCTGGCATCGCTCGGCAAAGTGTACAATCTCCTTGCGCGCCTGAAGCATGGACAGTTCGGCAGTAGAGAACAGGCCACCAGAAATGTATTTGAGACCGTATTCCTCCACATCTTCCTTGAGTGGAAGTACGCGACAAACGAAGTTCTCTATCTGCTTTACAAAGCCTATTAATATTATGGTGTTGAAGATGTTGAAAGCTGTGTGGAACATTGAAAGTTTGAACAAGTCATTATTGCCAGCCATCATCACATCCTCCACAAACCAGCTTACAGCATTGCAGAAAGGATAAAACAAGAGAAGCACAACTACCACACCAAAAACATTGAAGAACATGTGTGCCAAGGCTGCGCGACGAGCCTGCGTGCCAGCTGTCATCGACGCCATGAGGGCTGTGATGGTAGTGCCTATGTTCTGTCCCATAGCGAGAGCTGCTGCCTGCTCAAGACCGAAGCCAGGGATGTGCATATCGAAGAGCATCAGCGTGATAGCCATTGTGGCTGCCGAAGCTTGTACGAGCATTGTGACAAGAGCGCCAACGATGACGAAGAGGATTATGGTGAGGAATCCACCATCAGCAACCTTTGCAAGCATCACAGCAACCATAGAGCCGATGTCGAGATCGGTTGCAGCCTTTTGCAAGAAACTAAGTCCCATGAAGAGGAAGGCAAAACCGAAGATAAACTCACCCACGGACTTTCGCTTGTTTTGCTTGCTGAAAATTAACGGAATGCCAAAGGCAAGCAGAGGCAAGGCAAGTGCTGCGATGTTTACCTTAAAGCCTATGGCAGAGATAATCCATGCCGTAACGGTAGTTCCCACATTGGCACCCATAATGACACCTATGGCCTGTGCGAGATTCATCAATCCTGCATTGACAAACGATACAACCATTACGGTTGTGGCAGATGATGACTGAATGAGTGCTGTGACAATAATGCCCGTCAGCACGCCCATAAAACGGTTCTTTGTCATAGCAGCCAAGATGCTGCGCAGACGATCGCCCGCAAACTTTTCAAGCCCCTCACTCATGGTTTTCATACCAAAGAGGAAGAGGCCAAGTGAACCCAAAAGGGACAGAAGATTAAGGAATGTGTCCATACGAATCTAAATTTGTTGCAAAATTATTAAGAAGATGTTACAAAGTTGTTACAACCTTGTGAAGATGTTGTTACAAGTGACTTTGTAACTGAAATGAAATAAGTTTGCAAACACTCTGTAATAGCCATTAATGACCTTTGCAACGTTATTAATCAACAAATGTAATAATTATGGACGAAGAAAAAGCAAAGAAGATTCAGCGGTATTATGATTATTTCCGCTTGACAGTAGTTATCCTTTTCATAGGAATCTTGGTATATCTGACACTCTAAAATGACAAATTGTAAATGGACACAATATTTCTTGGAATAGTAATTTTCCTTTGTGTGCTGGCAGTATTCGACCTTGTGGTTGGTGTCAGCAATGATGCTGTGAACTTCCTCAATTCAGCCATTGGCGCCAAGGTGGCGAAGTTCCGAACGATAGTAACAATCGCAGCTATAGGTGTTTTTGCTGGAGCTGCAATGAGTAATGGAATGATGGATGTAGCACGACATGGCATCATGACGCCTGAGTACTTCACTTTCTATGAGGTAATGTGCGTGTTCCTTGCCGTGATGGTGACGGATGTCATCCTGCTCGACATCTTCAACACACTTGGCATGCCTACATCCACTACGGTCAGTATGGTGTTCGAGCTGCTTGGCGGAGCTTTTGCCATAGCAATTCTTAAGATAACGCATGGCGCAACATCTGCTGATGGAACGCTTCTCGGATTGGGTGATTTACTTAACACAGAGAAGGCCATCTCAGTCATTATGGGTATTTTCCTCTCCGTTGCCATAGCCTTCGTGGTGGGCACGATTGTGATGTGGATCAGCCGTATGGTGTTCACCTTCACTTACAGAGTTAATGGCAAGACTACTGCCTACAACGGCGATATGGGAGGATTGACCAGCAGTTCGCTTAAGATAGGCATTTTCTCAGGCATTGCCGTAACGAGCATCATCTGGTTCTTGCTCATAAACGGGTTAAAAGGCAGTTCGTTTATGTCACCAGAACTGAAAGAGATGATAAATGCAAACACATGGTACATCCTTGGAGGCGGTGTGTTGGTGTTCAGCATCATTATGACAATATTGAGCGCCTTTAAACTTCCTGTGCTGAAGTTCGTTGTGCTCCTTGGCACTTTTGCTCTTGCCATGGCGTTCGCAGGCAACGACCTTGTGAACTTCGTTGGCGTTCCGCTCACAGGACTCGAAGCATACCAGGATTATGTGGCAAACGGCTCTGACGCTCCCGATGCATTCATGATGCATTCGTTAATGGATAGCGCGCACACACCAACAATCTTCCTCATTCTTGCAGGTGTGGTGATGGTGCTCTCGCTCATCTTCTCAAAGAAAGCGCAGAATGTGGTGAAAACAAGTGTAGACCTCAGTCGCCAGGATGAAGGCGACGAGATGTTCGGCTCATCGCCAGTTGCACGCACTTTAGTACGCAACAGCAACGCCACTTCAAAATTCATAACGAAGATCATACCCGACAACATCCTGCATTGGATAGACACTCGTTTCAACAGCGAGGAGATGAAATTGTCTCAAGGTGCAGCCTTCGACCTCATCCGCGCAGCTGTCAACCTTGTGCTTGCAGGACTTCTCGTTGCCATTGGCACTAGTCTCAAACTGCCACTCTCTACCACCTATGTCACTTTCATGGTTGCTATGGGTACGTCACTTGCCGACAGAGCATGGAGCCGCGAATCTGCCGTATTCCGTATTACAGGTGTGCTGAGCGTTATCGGTGGTTGGTTCATAACTGCTGGCGCAGCATTCATCTTCTGTTTCTTACTGACAAACACTATGTATTTCGGTAGCTACATCGCTATGGCTCTGGCTATCATCCTTGCCATCTATCTGCTTGTTCGCAGCAACTTCAAGAAGAAAAAAGGCGATGAACGAAATATAGAAAGCCTATTCTCACAGATACTCAAAAGCAAGGACAAAGCCATCATCTGGGGACTTCTCTGCGAACACATCCGCAATGGCAACGCTGTTCGTCTGAAGTTCGTCATTGACACCTATGGCAGTATGACAGATGCGTTCCTTCGTGAACAATACCAGCCTCTGCGTAGAGCATCATCACAAATTGAGGAGGAACGAAAGTCGCTAAAACGCCAGCGCAAACAAGAGATTGTGACAATGCAACGCCTTGATCCGATGCAAATGATGAGTCGCAACACATGGTACTTCTTGGGCATCAATTCCTGCCAACAGATGCTCTATTGCCTGAAGCGAATCAATGAACCGTTGCGAGAGCATGTTGGCAATAGTTTCTCACCTCTGCCAAATGCTTATCACGAACGATTTAACGATGCAAAGGAATCTGTACTGAACCTTTACAATCGAGCTTTGAACATGCTTGAAACTGGCGACTTCACCAATGCCGAAGCACTTCGTAACGATTGTACAACTATACAGCAACAAATCTCAAGGGACCGCAAGCGCGCTCTGGACAGTACGCAGGATGAGACAGCAAATCTTAACACTCTCCTACTCACCATCCACATTCTTCAGGAAAGCCAAGAGCTCATCGGCTACCTCCGCCACATGATTCGAGGCATGAACAAGTTTGCTGGGTCAGAAGATTAATAACATAAGTGTCCATCTGAATTGTTTTTATAATCAAGAACTTAGAGCCTCAGCGTAACCAATGAAGGGAATAAGAGAATGCCATCTAGATGGCATCTCTTATTCCCTTCATAACGATTTAATTCAGAATTAACAAGAACTATTTGCTACAAAATCATTGTGCTTATTGACATTGTATTTGCGTTTAGAAATGCCGAAGTTCATTACATTTGTAGTAGAAACATGAAAGTAAGAAGGATTCTGCATCCTCATCAACAGAGAACCATGGGGAAAGTATGGGGTTTTGGAAATTACGCAGTACATGAATGTCGCGAGCTGGCGTATTACCCTCTGCCAACATGAAAATTTTTCCTCCTGTCAATTTGTTCTCTGCAACATCCACAACCATGATTGCATGGCCATACTTAGCGTGCGCTTTCCTTTCCAAATCGTGATCACCAGCAGCATACACAAACACGTCTCCAGGCTGGATGTCCTTCAATTCACGATGTGCCATCTCATGCTTCAAAGAGTATGTGCTTGCCACGCCATACACGTTGCGCATGTATCGTTCAAATGCCTTCCTTGAAGCACCACCGCCATAATGCATGTTCTTTCCACCCACATTTTGGAAGTGAATTTGTCCATATCTTCCATGACTATACAGATATTCAGCCCTCAATCTCATGCACACATCTGCACACTGCTCGTCATTACTCAGCAGGGGCAAGTCAACTACGGCATAGTTCAAAGACTGCAAACGAGATTTGCCTCCTGTGTAAAGCATCACGTCCGAACCTCTCTCTTTCAAAGGCAAAGCCCTCAACCACGCAGCAAACTCTGCATCCTCTCCCTCTACACGCTCATACCCTAAAGGAACGTCTATCTCGCCTATGCACTTGTCATTCATAGGATTGCTGACAGATTTTCCCAACAAAATCCAAGCTCCATAGCCAACTGCAGCAATTACCACTACTGCTGCTACTATAAATGTCCATTTAATTACTTTCTTCATATAATATCATTTAGTGTTAGACAATAATTGTTCAAGCAAAGGAAGAGCTTTGTTCAATGCACCGGTTCTAACAAGGAAGGCCCATATCGGCTCAAGCTTTTTCCAACCACCAGTGTACATTAGATGAGTAAACTTTTGTTTCAATGTTTCATCATTACAGCAAGCGCGCAGGATATTATTCCAAGAATAAAACTCTTTGTAAGCCCAGTCATACCCTTGCTTCAGCTGTTCGGCAGTCAAACCGCGAGTTTCATATACTACAGTCCTTGTGTCGTATTTGCTCCAGTCACGTGTCAAAATTCGTCCTTCTGCTTCAAGCCTTTTGAATTGTCGAGTGCCGGGATATGGAGTAAGGATATGGTATGTTGCTGTAGTGATTGCATTTTCCACTCCCCAATCCACAGTCCGACGGAAAACATCAGAGTCATCGTTATCCAACCCGAACACAAAACTACCATTGATCATTATCCCTAACTCATGCAACCTCTTAACTGCGGAGCTGTAGTCACGCTGTAGGTTCTGACACTTATTGCTTGCTTTCAGATTTTCAGGTGAGAAAGTTTCAAATCCAATAAACACGCTACGCAAACCAGCCTCAGCCGCCTTCTCTATCAAGTCGCCTTCAAGGATTGACTGAACTGTTGCTGCGCTCTGAAACACACGGTTCATTCCTTTCATTCCCTCAAACAGTTCAGTAGCAAACCTCTTGTTACCCAAGAGATGGTCATCCAAAAAGTACAGATGACGACCAGGAAGACCTTCTATCTCCTGAAGTGCCGCATCAACCCGAGTAGTATAGAACGATTTGCCACCCTCGTAAAAAGCATCTTTGTAGCAGAAATCGCAATGGTGAGGACATCCTCTCGACACTACAAGAGAGTTTGGCACAAAATACTTTGAGCGCTTTATCAAGTCACGCCTCACAGGAGGAATGCTATCTATCGACCTCCACCTTGCGACATACCGCTTTTGAGGGTTACCATTTCTGAAATCTTCTACGAATTGAGGAAACGCCTCTTCTCCAGGACCTAAGATTATTGTGTCTGCATGTTGCGACGCCTCTTCTGGCAATGAAGTGACATGCAACCCTCCCATGACAACATGTACGCCCTTGGCTCTGTAGCTGTCAGCAATATCGTAAGCCCTATAAGCATTGGTCACATACACTTGGATACAAACGAGATCTGGAGTATCAGAAAGGTCGAGCTTTTCCACATGCTGATCTTGAAGCACAACTTCATCTTCATCACTAAAATAGCCAGCCAAAGTTGCTAATCCTAATGGTGGAAACAGCGAGTATTTAATAGGTCTCCAATATGGACTCTTTGCCTCATCCAAAGACGGGAGAATCATTTTCACTTTCAATTTCTTTCTCATATTTCTTAGGGATACAAATTTATTCTGAACAGAAACTCCATAGCAGAATCTGTTTCTTTTCTTCATCCACTATTTTTCCAATATAGTCCATTCCTTTTGAGGACGTTGTGAAGCAGCCCTTACAACTCTTTTTATTCAGAGGGATATAATTCCTCCAGCAATTCACATCCACCCATTTAGACCTATGAATCATCAAGCCTCTCGCCCTTGCTGATTGATTGTCAACATCTAAGCCACGAACAAAATATCCAGACTTGTTCCTGTTACCATGTTCATGAGTCACAGCAAACCTTCCCAACGTCGAGCAGTTGCTGCCAGGCTTGTTGCTGAACACAGGCTTCTCGTCTGTGCTTCCCTTTCCTGGACCATGCATCACGTATGTGCTTGCCATCACTCGTTTTTCTTCAAAAGACCATACGAACATGCGGGGTGTGCCACTCGGCATAGAAAAGTCCACTAAAATGCAGTACTTTTCATTCAATCCCATAAACCTCGCAACTTTCTCTGCAGACTCCGCCCTCTCTGCCAAACTCTCATACTTGCTGTTGTCTGTCAACAAAGGTAGCTGATAGTATTTCCATGCCCAAAGAACAAAGAAACCTCCAACACATAAAAAAACTAATAAAACAGCAAGTCCAACGATTATTCTATTTTTCATCATACTATGGTTTTATATCTGATCCGTTATTTTTTTTGTCGATGCAAATGTACGAACACCTATAAAGAATACAAAAAAACAGGCGGTCCGTTGTACGAACCGCCTTGATTTGTGTATGAATTTGTTTATAGAAAGTAGGTGCTAAAACATTTAGCATTGATGCTCCATCTTAACTTGCCATAACAGAGAACTTGTATTTGAATGCCAAATGGCCTTAAAAGAAGTCTTGGCGCAACTGTCTATAAATCCATCAGAAAGCAGATTAGAAGTTATATGACAGACCCAGGGTGAAATACTCTTTGAACTGGAAGAAGCCGAGTTTTGAATCATAGAAATCCTTGCTGCGGCTGTCATCAAATCGCCAGAGAGTGTACACCTCTGTTGAGAAATACTTATTGAACTGGAACGCGAGGGAATTCTCAAGTTCAGCTTCTGTGTATTTATAACTTGTAAAGTACTTTACTCTTGATTTCCACACCAGATCCTTTACAAGCTTTAAGCTTGAGGAGAATTCGAGCTTAGAACCGAAGTCCTGCTGGAAATCCTTGTTGAGCATATTGTAGTTTTTGTGGATATTCTCGTCAGAAAGACCTATGTACCTCATTTTATATGACAAAGGAAGAAGGGCGAGTGAGAGAGAATTGCCATTCTTCAATGTAGGCTTGAAGTCCATACCGAGAGACACATAGGCGTCGAGAGGAGCTATGAAGTCTGAATATACGCGGCGGTCGTTGCTTCTGTAACCAGGCAAGAACTGTGAGTTTGCCTCAAGGGAGAGAGTATAAAACCATGATTTGGCAGCCTTGATACCAAGCTTTGAGAAAAGATATATTTTATCATCACTTGTGAGATAGTTGTGGCATGAGTCAGAACTTACTGTCATAAAGCCGAGTCGCATATCGAGTTTGTTGTCCCACTGCACTTTTTTCTGGTCATTATAATTTGCCTCAAGCACAAGGTTTGAACGCATCACAACATTGCTGTTACCACCTTTATACCAGTTGTCGGAGAGGAAGTTCTGAGTGAACTGCAAAGAAAACTTTCCTGCCGTCTTCCAAAAATTAGGCTTTTCAATCTGAATGTCAAGGTCAACATCCTCGACAACCTCTGACACATCCTTTATCTCTTCTACTTTAGAATAAATGCTGCTCAAATCCTCCACCTTTGCATCTAATGAAGACACATCTACTGTAGCCTCTGAATTGATCTGAGCGTCATAATAGCTGAATTTTGATGGAGTTGTCACATAATTGTTGAAAAGCACATTGTTGATGCTCGAATTGACATCACTTCGATAGGCAGCACCTTTCGATGCCATTGCATTGTCGGCATCGCTATCAAGACTCAGTTTGTCAGCCACAACCGAACGATAATAAACACCTGGGCCAAACATGCGATAAAGATAAGGAGATGCTGCTGCATCATCACTCAGGGCGTCATCAGAAACAATCTGAGACTTCTGCCTTGCTCGTGAAAGTGAATCTCTGAATTGTGAAACTACAGAAGAGGACTTCTGTGTATAACTTCTCAAATACTGTCGTGAAGACTGAGCTGACGCTTCGTTAACAAACAGCGTACATGCTACTGCAAATAAAAAATTTACAATTTTATTCATTATATAACCTATATTTATGCTAAAATATAAAAGTGATGCTGTTCTGCATCAGTATTTGTGCCAATAATGAGTGGCCACAACTTACATTTTGATTCGTTCTGTATGTTTTTATTATGCAAATTTAGAAGTTTCTGCTGACAATTCATAATCTGAAGGCAATTTCATAGCCAAAAATTTCACAGAATGAAAAATAAACACTAAATTTGCACTCCGATTGAGCGTACACACGCCAATCTATTCACAATAGAAAGTGATAAACATAATTATAAACAATTAAATTTTCAAGGACTATGCCAAACGGTAAGAAGAAGAAAAGACACAAGATCTCT
>JAKSLL010000052.1 GCA_024401215.1 Bacteroidaceae bacterium | reverse complement strand
CGAGTGCAAAGGTAGGGACTTTTTGCGGAACGGCAAGCGTTTGGAGGACTTTTTTTTATTTAAACATTCTTTTTTCTCAATTACATCACCAAGAAATACAATATTTAAGAAAAACAGACAAAATCGTTAAAAATCTCATTTTTCAAGTAAAACCAAAAAAATCCCTAAAAAAAACGAGAAATACACTTTCCGAGCAACGACTTTATTATTTCACCATTACTTAAAGAGGTTCTTATCCAAGAAAGATTCAATTCTTGTGAAAAGATGCTTACGAGTATTACCACCAGAAATATTGTGGTTTCTGTTTGTGTACATTTGCATTTCAAACTGACATCCCTGTTGAGTTAATTGTTCGGCAAGTTCAGCAGAATTTTGGAAATGAACATTATCGTCAGCTAAGCCATGAACCAACAGCAGTTCTCCTTGAATCTTCTGACATCTGTGAAGAGGCGAACAATCATATCCTGTTGGATTCTCTTTTGGAGTGCGCATAAAGCGTTCTGTATAAACAGTATCATAGAAACGCCAGTCTGTTACAGGAGCAACTGCCACACCACATTTAAACACTCCCCTACCCTCACACATAGACATAAGAGTATTAAATCCGCCAAAGCTCCATCCCCAAATAGCAATACGAGACTTGTCAACAAAAGGAAGAGATGAAAGATAGACAGCAGTTTCTACTTGGTCATGAGACTCTATATCGCCCATCTTAAGGTAGGTACACTTCTTAAAGTCAGCCCCTCTTCCACCTGTACCTCTTCCATCGACACACACTACGATACATCCTTTTTCCGCCATTCTATACTCCCAAATAAGTCCACCCATGAAACCATTTGAATAAGAATCATGAACCTCTTGACTACCAGGACCGCTATATTGATACATCAACACAGGATATTTCTTTGAAGGATTAAAATCACGAGGCTTAACCATCCAACCATTTAGCTGTACTCCATCAGCAGTATTGAAAGAGAACAATTCTGCGCTACCATGTTCTACTGACGTCAACTTATTCTTCAAAGCCTCATTATCTTCAAGCACTTTCAATTGCTTACCTGCATTAGAACATAACGAATAGACAGGAGGAGTAGTTATATTAGAATACTTATTCAAATAATACTGACAATCTTTTCCGAAAATCGCAGAATTGAAGCCCTTTTCTGTTGAAAGTTTAGTTTTCTTTCCAGACAAGTCAACCTTATAAACATATTGTTCAAGAGGGCTGCCTTCATTTGAAGCATAATAGAATACTTTACCAGTGGCATCCGTACCATAATAGTCTTTCACTTCGTACTCACCTGCAGTCAACTGCTTAACTAACTGTCCTGAAACAGAATAGAGATACAAATGTTGGAATCCATCACGTTCACTTAATATAACAAACTGATTCTTAGAGAAATCAAGATTCTTATATATTGCTTCATCAATATATTTCTTATTTTCTTCTCTTAGCACAAGATTTGCAGTTGTGCTTCTTGCATTAACAGAATAGAAATCAAGCCTATCTTGATGGCGGTTAAGAGTGAGAACCATCAGATTATCCTTCTCACCTGTGAATTGAATGCGTGGAATATAGCCATCAGCCTCTACAGGAACCTGCAAAGTACGGGTAACCCTGCTTTTAATATCATACGACATCACAGAAACCTTTGAATTATCCTCTCCTGCCTTAGGGTACTTATATTCATATACTCCTGGATAGAGAGAATAATCTGTCTTTTCTGGATATTGCCCTTTATACCAAGGGAAAGAAAAAGTCTTAACTTCTGATTCATCAAAACGAATCCAGGCAATCAGTTCACTATCTGCTGAAAAATCAAAAGCGCACTTAAAGGAGAACTCTTCCTCGTAAACCCAGTCAGGCTTTCCGTTTATAACTTTATTATATTCTCCATCTTTTGTTATTTGGCTCTCTGCATTATTATACAGAAGCTTGACAAGATAAATATTATTTTGTCGTACAAACGCAATCTGATTTCCGTCAGGAGAGAATTTTGGACATTCCTGAGGACCTTCTTTTGAAAGAGGAGTGAGCGTTTTATTTCTGACATTATAAATGTAATATACAGATGTGGCAGAATGCCTATAGATTTGAGTTCTGTTCGTTTCTATAAGAATATTCTGCATGTTAGGCGACATAATATAACCATCTATCCTATTTATTATCGCTCCCTTAGCTGACGACGCATCGAAAAGAGTTTCAACAACTTCACCTGTCTTGAAAGAGCATCGTTCAATCTTACGGCGGTCCTGACTTGTCCTTGAATAACTCTCACCATCCGACATTGGATTAACGTCATAAATAGCATTTGGATAATAGTTATAGTTCGTTATATCATCAAGAGTAAGCTTCTGAGCTTCTGCCTGTGAAGAAGTAACTAAAACAAAAGAAAGTAAAGCAACTGCTTTTTTGAAATTTGGTTTTACAATATTATTCATAATTGGTTAGTATCAGTATAAAGTAGCATTCCAAAATCAACAACATATAACACAAATAGTTATTTCTCTTTGACCTGCCACTTAGTAAAATTATTTAATCACAATATAAAAACAAGCACTACATAATCAGCAGCATTTGACAGTTATTATCAGATTAAAAACAAAGATACGGCATTAAGCCGAAAAAAGCAAAAATAAACAATATATATTAACCATAAACACACAAAAAAAGGAGACTCTGACGAATCTCCTTTGATATTGTATTGAATAAGAATCAAATTATTCTGCGCTGAGAGTGAAACGCTTGAAATCAACAACAGTAAGATCCTTGTCAACACCTTTAAGATACTGAGCAACAGAAATCTTGCTATCATCGATATAAGCCTGCTCAAGAAGACAGCTTTCCTTGTAGAACTTGTTAACCATACCGTTAGCGATGTTCTGAATCATTGGCTCCTTGAGGTTAGCCTCTGCCTCTGCAGCAACAGTAGCCTTGATTTCCTTAGCCTTGGCAACGTCCTCTGCTGTAATCCAGCCCTTAGCCTGGTTAGACTCCATGTGCTCCTCAGAGTCAACATGTGCAGGGTTGATACCAGCCTTCTTAAGAGCGTTCTCAACAGCCTTACCAATCTGATTCTGCTTAGCCTTCTCGATAGCGTTCTTCATCTCTTCGTCCTTAACATTCTGTGGTACTGACTCAGCATTGAGAGCGATTGGAGACATAGCAGCAACCTGCATAGCCACACCCTTACCAGCCTCTTCAAAGCCCTTCTTGTTAAGTACAACGAGAGTACAGAGAGAATTCTTGTTCATGTGGTTGTAAGAGATGATATCCTCACCTTCAACATAATTGAAGCCGTCGAGTTCCATCTTCTCACCAGTCACACCTGAACGGTTTGTGATTGCATCGAGAATATTCTCACCATTGATAGTAAGAGCCTTAACCTCTTCCATTGTCTTGCACTTGTTAGCGACAATAGCATCAATGATTGCTGTTGCAAGAGCAACGAAATCACCATTCTTTGCAACGAAGTCTGTCTCACACTTAAGAGCGATGATTGCACCGTAGTTGCCATCAACCTTAGCGAGAACACAACCCTCAGCAGCCTCACGGTCAGAACGCTTAGCAGCTACGAGCTGACCCTTCTTGCGAAGGATTTCCATTGCAGCTTCCATATCACCATTAGCCTCATTGAGAGCATTCTTACAGTCCATGAGACCAGCCTGAGTCTTCTTGCGAAGCTCGTTGATTTCTTTTATAGTAATTGCCATAATAATATGCTTTGTAAATGTTTTGAAAAGAAAGTAGAATGTAACTGTATTTCTACATCTTACATTCTACTAAATTATGCTTGCTTTTGATTAATCTTCAGCTGGAGCTTCAGCATCTTCTGCCTTCTTCTCACCAGCAGCATCCATATCAACCTTTTCAGCCTTACGCTCTTCCATACCCTCAGCGATAGCGCCACAAACTGCATCAAGGATTACCTCGATTGACTTTGTTGCATCGTCGTTTGCAGGAATTACGAAATCAACATTCTTTGGGTCTGAATTAGTATCAACGATAGCAAATACTGGAATGCCAAGACGGTTAGCCTCGCTTACCGCGATGTGCTCCTTCATTACATCTACTACGAAGAGTGCAGATGGGAGGCGAGTAAGGTCAGCGATTGAACCGAGGTTCTTCTCAAGCTTAGCGCGCTTACGCTGAATCTGAAGATTCTCACGCTTTGAAAGCTTGTCATAAGTACCGTCAGCGATGAGCTTATCGATGTTAGCCATCTTCTTAACAGCCTTACGGATTGTTGGGAAGTTTGTAAGCATACCACCTGGCCAGCGCTCGATAACGTAAGGCATGCCAACTGACTGTGCCTTTTCTGCTACAACATCCTTAGCCTGCTTCTTTGTTGCTACGAAGAGGATGCGCTTACCGCTCTTAGCGATCTGCTTGAGAGCATCAGCAGCAATCTCAGTCTTAGCTACTGTCTTGTGAAGGTCGATGATGTGAATGCCGTTACGCTCCATAAAGATGTAAGGAGCCATAGCTGGGTTCCACTTACGCTTGAGGTGACCGAAGTGTGCACCTGCTGAAAGAAGAGAATCAAAATCTGTTCTTGCCATAATTTTTTGTTTTTTTGTGATTCCAGCAATAAATGCCCGAATCATTAAGTTTACTTTCTTTTTAGTTTAATTGAAAACCAACTTGAGGGTAGTTGAAACAAACTGAATGAACAAGTCCCTCAAGTTTAGATACTAAACAATTCTTTAAGCAGCGAAGCCTAATTTGTGAAAAACACCAAATATAGGATTAACGCTTAGAGAACTGGAATCTGCGGCGTGCTTTTGGCTGACCTGGCTTCTTACGCTCAACCTCACGTGGGTCACGAGTGATGAATCCTTCAGCACGAAGAGCCTTCTTATCCTCAGCATTGATCTTTACAAGTGCGCGAGCGATAGCAAGACGAAGAGCCTGGCTCTGACCAGTGTAACCACCGCCACAGAGATTAGCCTTGATGTCATACTTCTCTGCTACACCGAGAAGGTTAAGAGGCTGCTTAACAACGAACTGTACAAGTTCAGATGGGAAATAGTCAACGAGATCACGCTTGTTGATTGTGATCTTACCAGTACCTTCACAAAGGTACACGCGTGCAACGGCGCTCTTACGACGGCCGAGTGCATTGATATAATTTACTGCCATATACCTTTATGAATTATTTAAGAGTGTTAATGTCAAGTTTAACTGGCTGCTGAGCCTCCTTGTTGTGCTCTGCGCCTTCGAAGATATAAAGATTTCTAAGAATCTTTGCACCAAGGATACCCTTTGGAAGCATACCCTTTACTGCGTGACGAACAATCTTTTCATAACCATTAGCACGCTTAGTCATCTCAGTATAAGTTGCCTTGTGCTGACCACCTGGATAACCAGAGAATGTGATGTAGAGCTTCTGGCTCTCCTTAGCACCAGTAACAACAATCTTACTAGCGTTGATGATGATTACATTGTCTCCACAATCCATGTTAGGAGTGAAGCATGCCTTGTACTTACCACGAAGTACCTTTGCTACCTTTGAAGCAAGACGACCAAGAGTCTGGCCTTCTGCATCTACTACGACCCACTGCTTGTTTGCAGCCTCAGGTGTGATGTAGCTTGTCTTAAAACTTAAAGTGTTCATTTTAACCTTTAATTAATAAATTAATAATGTGTTTCGCTGTCAGCTCGTCATTTCACGAAATACTCGGCTGACGTACTGTGCCCATTGGTTTCCCGCTGGGTTTTCTGCGTTTCGCGGACCAAGCTCCAGGTTAAGGAAGCCCTATCCACACAGAATCCTTAGAGGCGCTTACACGTCCCTAATGATCAAATCGGCTGCAAATTTACGACATTTCCCACTATTGGCAAAGATTTTGACACTTTTTTTTGCTCTGTCTCTAATATTTCTTTAAATTTGCAACACTTACGAGACAAAAAATCCTTTTTAGCAACTGAAACATACACAATAAAAGCTATATTGCATATAACTATAATGGACATACAAAGATACAACGAATACGGCCCATGGTTGAAGCAGCAGCTTGGAATGAAAGTGCAGAAGATATCATTAAATGCCGGCTTCAGCTGTCCTAATAGAGACGGAAAAGTCGGATTCGGAGGATGCACTTACTGCAACAATCAAACCTTTAACCCCGAATACTGCGACACAAGCAAATCCATCACTCAGCAACTGATTGAAGGAAAGCAGTTTTTCGCTCGCAAATACCCAGACATGAAATATCTTGCCTATTTCCAGGCGTACACCAACACATACGCGGATATTGATACCATCAAGGAAAAATACGAGGAGGCTCTCAGCGTGCCCGATATTGTCGGAATTGTCATTGGCACACGTCCCGACTGCATGCCAGGCGAATTGCTTGACTATCTGTCCGAACTCAACAAACGCACTTTTCTTATAATAGAATATGGTGTGGAATCTGTCTATGACACTACTCTATTACGCATAAACCGCGGACATTCACATGCTCAAACTATTGACGCAATAACAAGAACAGCAGCCAGAGGCATAAGAATCGGGATTCATATAATTCTTGGTTTGCCAGGCGAAAGTCACGAGATGCTACTTAAAGAGGCTGACATTATATCGTCATTGCCAGTCACATTGCTCAAGCTTCACCAGCTACAACTAATTAAAGGAACAGCGATGGCAGAAGAGTACTTTGCTGATTCGTCTGATTTCAACCTTTTCACTGCCGACAGTTACATTGATTTAGTCATAGATTTTATCGAAAGACTGCGTCCTGACATCATCCTTGAACGTTTCGTATCGCAGTCACCTTCAAGCCTTCTCGCCATACCTGGATGGGGACTTAAAAACTATGAATTTGTGGACAAAGTAAGAAAAAGGATGAATGAGCGCAACGCATATCAAGGCAGGCACTGGAAATGACGACAAGAATTAAGTTGTACTCTAAGAAAGCACAATAATTTTATTCATATACAAGATGTTATAATAACAGAATTACTGCACGTCTATGCCTATTCTTTTTTGTTTGTCAATGTTCTATTAAACACAACTTCATAACCCATATTTTCGAACACAGACCTTACAACGTCTTCTGCATAGAGGTTAGCTTTTTCTCTATTCTGCGGAGTATCAAAATTCGTCCTTATCTTTTTCTGCACTTTCTTTATCAACCCATTGATATTTTGTCCCGCCCAATACTTATCATCGTCAGAAATAAGTTGACTGTCTTGCACGCCAGTTGTTGTATAAGTCAACTTAGGCATAGTAACTGTCAACTTCTTGTTTTTATTATCAGCCTCATATTTGACGCTATCAAGGTCAACAACATAACTGCACTTCGTTGTCATTGAATAAACACGCGAATGTTTCCTTTTCTTTAACAAAAGAAATGATTCCTCTTTAGTTTCAACAACTGCATCTGTGATAATGGCACTGCACACATATATTTTCCCTACTGGACGCACGGAGTCAATTTTAATCGGAGTTTCTTCAATAATTATTTTTGTGGGGCCTTGTGAATCTTTATATTTATCATAAAAATACTTGCCGACATACCCACCCACTCCAGATAACACAAACACAAATATTAAAACAATGGCTATAACTCCTTTGTTTGCTGACTTATTATTTTTTCTTTTGGTTTTCATCATTTCCCTCCTTTCCATTCTTCCTTATCAACCACATAAACAGTTTTGCATTTCATATCAAGACTCTTCACAATAGATGTAAAGATGGTGTTCATATTATTCTTGATATCATCACTAAAATATTTTGTCATATCTTCCTTCATCACAGAGTCATAAGCCTTCTTTTTCATAACTTCCATTTCCTCATGAGACACAATATCTCTAAATCCAGTTGACATTCTAACAATTTCGTTATCATCCACTATCACATTATAACCTGAGTCGATAACCTTTGGTTTTGGAACCAATATCACAACTGCAGTGCTATCGTCTGTCAGCTTTATGTCATCAATACTCACATCACGAAGATCATAGCCATATTTTATCGTTATGTCAACAGGCATAACACATTTCCTGTCTCCATACTTCCATGTTGACAGATTTGTTAAGACAAACTTCTCATGCTTGCTTGAATCATAAATAGCGAGCTTTCTAATTTTTACTTCTGTTGTTACAAGATCTGCCTTCTTGTTTATGCTTGACAATATAAGCGATTCAATTTCTTTCTCCTTATGTTCATCAACAACATCATCACCGCCACCATTGTCATCACAAGATACAATGAAGATTGACAGCAACGCTGCTATAAGATATTTTTCGAATATACACTTCATACTTCAACTTTTTACATTTTTAACGACTCGAATGCAAACAAGTCAAATTTACAAATCAGAAATTATAATATTTCACTATCAATTTTCGTGCAATTTTAATGATTTACTTTAGTTTCCCATAGCATTACAAGCAAAACCCGCAAGAAAGACACCAAAAATACAAATAAATATCTTTTCTGAGTACCAGGTTATGAATAATGCAGGTTGAGAGGGAAACCCTAAAAATACAAGCCAATTCTTCAGAAGTTATTATTAACCATAACTAAAACAAGATGACGATAATTCCTTTTTTGTGCTCATGATACGAGACGAGGTAACCATTAGATGCTTTAGCTCGTAAAGTGTAGATGCTTCGCCTCGTAAAGCATCTACACTCGAAAGGGCAACGTCTCTGGTGGCTGTTCGCCAAACCTTATAGCCCTCTAATTAACAACAAAAAAAATAGTCACCCGTATGAGTGACTATCGTGACCCGGATATAGGCTGTTGTTGCGGTTTGGATTTATCTGCATACCTAAACTTCTTGACTGTGCGCTTACAAATCCTGTCACATTTTAAAAGTTATTATGCAATTTGTAGCCTGCATCAATCAATTTTTTAAGGCTTTTTTGCATTGTAATAATTTTCCCTTAACTTTGCTCCCAGATTCGTATGCGTTAATGGGCAGATTACTGTGGCGCACATTGCCATGCGAAGTTAGTGTTTCGGTAGATGTTGAAGTATGAGACTGCGCCCAACCGCTCTCCGATTCATGGGAAGGTTCTGCTTCGGCAGAGCCTTTTTTGTTTCTCTCATCAGCCTCTGCCAACTTCGCACAATTCACAGGCTCCTTTGATATTCACCACATCAGCAGCATCGACAACATTCCCCACATACAACTCGCCCGTCTGTAGCGAAATCATCGCGCTACAAATAATACCTCAATTTTTGTAAAGTTTATCTATAGATTGTACTAAAACGCAAAGTATTTTTGATAATTTCTTTACTTTTTAATGATTTCATGCATGTATTTGAAGAAAAAGTGTAATTTTGCAACTAAATAAATCATGTAACTCATGGAAAGTAAAGACTTGAACCGATTGAAGGTTGTACTGGTGGAACAAAAAAGAACCGCAAAATGGCTATCAGAGCAGATTGGGAAAGATCCTGCAACTGTAAGCAAGTGGTGTACCAATTCGTCTCAACCTTCATTAGAAACCCTAAGCAGAATATCAGAGATTCTTAATGTCAAACTGAGTGAACTAGTACGTAAGGATTAAGTTTCAATTATTGTCTAAATAAATACAACTATGTATATCAATGAATTTTACATAGAAGGTCTTTGGGGATCAAAGACTCTGAAATGGAAAGATATCCGCCAAGATCTGAATATTGTGGTTGGTATCAATGGTTCAGGTAAAACCACTTTGCTTGATGCCATTTACAACTACTATTGCACCAAGGCAAAGCCAAGGCTATATACCAAGGCTTCGGGCAATGAGATTGATATTCCTGTGATACAGATTTCTTCCTTTGATGTCCCTGCTGATACCAAAAAGAAGAACAATAGTCCTTTGCTCAACCGTCTGCTTTCCGTGGTACTCCAGAATCTCGATCAGATGTCATTCTTCAACTACCGAATGATACCTATCAATTATCCTTCCGAGACGAAACGCATCAATACTCGCCTTGCAATGTTCTTCAAACTGGTCAATGGCTTCTTTAGCGAGACAAAGAAGTCTATCGATATAGACAAGGCAAAGAACACTATCATTTTCGTGACTAAGAATGGAGATATTTTGCAATTATCCGATCTGTCTGCTGGCGAAAAACAGCTGCTTTACCTTTTGCTGACAGTCTTCCTGATGGATGAAAAGCCATCAATTCTCCTGTTGGATGAACCAGAACTCTCGCTGCATATCACTTGGCAAGAGAAACTGTTGGATGCATTGCGAAAAATGAATCCAGCATGTCAAATAATTATGACAACGCACTCACCAAGCATCTTTGTAAATGGCTGGCGCGATCATCTCGTTTTCGTTGATAATCTGATAAAGTAAGCCATGGCAGTAACAAACAGTCAGTTGAATGCTTTTGAAGCAGCGATAGCAAGAAACATCTCCGCAGGAACCATTCTTGCAGGATATGACATCTGCTTTCGTGTGGAGGATGCTGTAGATATTGCCTTTTGGCAGAAGTTGTTGGCTCCGAAAACTAAGGAAAAGAAGGTGAAGTTCTTCCCATTCGTTAAAAGTGGAAGCAAGCGTATTACTGGCAAGTCATACATCATGAAGCACCAAGCGCAAGCAAATGCAAACTACATACTTTGTGTTGACAGCGACCTTGACCGCATCCTTTGTAAGGAGGGCTTTGATGCCGAACATTACATCATGCAGACTTACACCTACTCTTGGGAAAATCATCATTGTTGGAGTCAAACTTTGCAATCAACGTGGATACAATGGCAAAAAAATGTGGAGTTTGATTTCACAGCATTCTTGTCTGGATTGAGTGCTGTTATCTATGATGCTTTTGTGTTGATGCTTACAAAAAAACGCCTGTCTCACAGAGGATTTACACTTGATACCCTCTGCAACTGTATAAACAAAGTACAAGGAAATCAGAATGAGGCATTACTCCATAATGGAGAAGGTATTTTGGCAACTATTGCAACAAATATAAATCTCAAAATGGAGAATGTCGAACCCGAAGCTACAGAAGACATTAGCCAGACTATACAGAGAATGGAAGAACTTGGCATCAACCAAGCCAACTGTTATCTTTATATGCAAGGACATTCAGTTTTCAATCTTGTAAGCCGAATCGGCAAGGCTTTACTTGACGAATCATTTGAATATCAAGTTCTTATTCCTTCGTTCTCCATAGATAATGACTATCAAGAACTTAATTGTATTAAAAGAGACATTGCACGAGTATTCGTTCAAAGCAATTGATAATTCATTCCCCAAGGATGCCATCGTCAATCAATATCTATTTTTCTGCATTAAACAACAACTAACCTATTGACATTCTGAGCAGTAATTCACAGCCCTCTAATTAACAACAAAAAAAATAGTCACCCGTATGAGTGACTATCGTGACCCGGATGGGATTCAAACCCATGACCTGCAGAACCGGAATCTGACGCTCTATTCAGCTGAGCTACCGGGCCAAAAACACAACAAAAAGTGCGTTATTATTTTTTGCGAATACAAAGTTAGCAATTTTTATTAACAAAAAGAATGCCTAATCAAAAGAATGTTATTTGTTGATAAGCATTTTGTATATTCTTGCAACAATAGCACCCGATATGTTATGCCACACACTAAATATGGCTCCAGGCACTGTGGCAAGAGCCATAGCTTGAAAATGCTGCTGCGCAAGCGAACAAGCAAGACCAGAATTCTGCATGCCAACTTCAACACTTATTGACGCTGACTTTGCTATATCCAAGCGCAAACATTTTGCAATAAGAAAACCGAGCAGATAACCAGACAGATTATGGAGCACAACTACGATGATGACTACAGCACCACAGTCAAGCAATTTTGAAGCATTTGCCGACACGACAGCACCAACAATCAATGTTATTGCTATGGTGGAGATTGCAGGCAAGTCATATTTCAGGAATGGCTGAGGTATGCGTACAAACTTCTTTACAATAAGCCCAACGCATATAGGAAGAATTATTACTTGTATGATGCTCATAAACATCGACATCATATCAACATCAACATAAGTACCTGCAAACAGCCAGATGAGCAGAGGTGTAACAAATGGCGCGAGAATCGTTGACACGCTTGTCATACCTATGGACAGCGACAAGTCACCACCAGCAAGATATGTTATCACATTTGATGATGTGCCGCCAGGACAACAGCCAACAAGCATTACTCCTAATGCGAGTTCGGGAGGAAGACGAAATGCCTCTGCAAGCATCCATGCCATGAGAGGCATAATGATGAACTGAGATAAACTGCCAATGATAATATCCCTGGGCCTCAAAAACACTATCTTAATGTCATCAAACTTCAATGTAAGCCCCATTCCGAACATCACCACGCCAAGCAGCCAACTTATCCAAGAAGTTCTTATAACTCCCACATACTCAGGAAAAAAGAAAGCAGAAGCAGCCATCAATAGAACGATGACTGCCATCCAATTACTTATGTATTTACAAACCGCATGCATTTACTTTTTCTTCTTCTCTGCATCAAGAATGAGCTTCACATTTGCTCTTTCGATAGCAGTAAGCTGACTTTCCACATTGTCAGATTTTGGTGTGTACCAAGAGAACTTGCTGAAATACTTCTTTAATGATGCATTCTTGAAGATATAGCCATGCTTTGCATAAATAGCATTACGCCAGATAGCAAGCTGTCCCTTGCCCTCAGCCTCCACCTCACTCGCAGTAAGTTTACTCTTAGAGAGGAACAAAAATGGATTTGCCTGATTTACACTTGCAGACGCCGCACTCTTGCCTGTTTTCTTCAATTCATTCTCTCTGTTCTGGATAGTCTTTACATTAGCATTTTCTATAGCAGAAAGCTTAGAATCCACATTATTATACTGCGGGTAATACCATTCAAAATCGCTGAAATGCGCGCGCATCTCTGCATTCTTGAAAATATAACCATGCATGGCGTAGATGGCATTGCGCATCAGTCGCAAGTCAGAGAGAGAATATTCCTGCAAGTCAGCACTTTTCAGACGATATGTGGACAGCCACTCATAAGGATTGTCATACGCTTTAGCCTCTGTTGAACACACAGGAGTTTCTGCTGCATAGACATTTGTCACAGAGCCTCCCATTAACCCTAACGCCAAGGCGATAATTAAAGTTGATTTCTTCATTCTTTGTTCTTTTTATGCTTTTTTTCGTAAAATTTAATTTTCAGTTCCATCTTCTCTTTCATCTTCTTCGCATCGCTCAACTCCTTCATTGCCAGTGCAAGACTCATACATTTATCGACATCTGCTCTAACTGCTGGCGAAATATCGGCAGGAAGTTTTGCTGCCAAGTCATTTTTTTCAAGGTCAACCTCCGTAAAAGTGTATTGGCGTTTCTTGTCGATACTCACAAGGAGCATCTTACCATTCTCCTCAACCTCAGGAAAGAATGAGAAGCGGCTTTTGTCTCCTTTGTATGCAGGGAGGACATAATAGCCAACCGTCTGGTATTTCTCCTGCTTCTCAAGCACAAACCCAGACATCATCTCTTCAAGTTCAAATTCCTTGAATGTAGCAACACTATCAGCTGCACGCATATCAATCTTAGCCTGAGCCACCTCAAGCGAATCACGCTTAAGCATCTCCATCTTGCGAAGCTCCACCTTCGACGGTTCACTGTTGCAAGACGAAACAAGCGCAGCGATAGCCAATGTGCTGAAAAAAACGGCTTTTATAGTCAATCCATTTTTCATAAACGAACATTATTTTATACAAAGTTAATGCTTTCAAACAGAATACGGATGAATTTATCGAAAAATCACTATTTGTTAAGTTCAATTTGCTATCTTTGCACTATATTTTATGCATAACCACATAACAAAAGGACAGATATTCACAATATTTATACCTACTTATGTTATGCATATTATCAAAAAGACTATAGATGAGAAAACTCACACACGAAGATATTCTTAAAGAACTTAACCACCATTTTTTCAGGCTCATATCTGAAACAGCAGACGAGCTTGGACTTGAATGCTATGTCATCGGCGGATGGGTTCGCGACTTATTCCTTGAACGCCCTTCAAACGACATTGATGTTGTTGTTGTTGACCAGAAGAAGCTAACTGAGCGTCCTGGCATCGCCATCGCTGAAGCTCTGAGGAAAAAACTCGGAAGAAGGGCTCACATATCCATTTTCAGAAATTTCGGCACAGCGCAGCTCAAGCACAAAGATCTTGAAATAGAATTTGTCGGGGCAAGAAAGGAAAGCTATGACCGCAACTCCCGCAAGCCAATCACCGAAGACGGCACACTTGAGGAAGATCAGGACAGACGAGACTTCACTATCAATGCTATGGCAATATGCCTTAACAAAGAGCGTTTCGGCGAACTCATAGACCCTTTCAACGGCTTATATGACTGCGAAGACAAGATTATCGCCACCCCACTCGACCCCGACATCACTTTCAGCGACGACCCTCTGCGAATGATGAGATGCGTGCGTTTCGCCACACAGCTTAACTTCTATATTGAAGATGAGACATTTGAAGCTCTTGAAAGAAACAAAGAAAGAATAAGCATCATCTCGGAAGAGAGAATTGCTGAAGAGCTGAACAAAATAATGCTCTCCCCCGCTCCATCGAAGGGATTCATCGATTTAGAGCGATGCGGCCTGCTACAGCTCATATTCCCCGAACTCACTACGCTGCAAGGTGTAGAGACAAGAAACGGCAAAGCCCACAAAGACAATTTCTACCATACACTCGAAGTGCTTGACAATGTGGCAAAAGCAACAGCAAGCGACACGTTCGTACACAACGAATACTCTCAATGGGAGTCAAAGAAAGACCATGTGCTTTGGCTTAGATGGGCGGCGCTGCTTCACGACATAGGAAAACCAAAGTCAAAGAGATGGGACAACCTGCTTGGATGGACTTTCCACAACCACAATAACATCGGCGCTAAAATGGTTCCTGCAATCTTCAGAAAGATGAAACTGCCGATGAACGAAAAGATGAAGTTTGTGGAAAAGCTCGTCGAACTTCACATGCGCCCTATCGCCATCGCCGATGACGAAGTCACAGATTCTGCTGTAAGACGTCTGCTCTTTGAGGCTGGCGATGACATTGACGACCTCATGCTTCTCTGCACAGCCGATATCACATCAAAGAATGAAGTGAAGAAAAAGAAGTTCATAGAGAATTTCACCATTGTGAGACAGAAGCTTGTTGAACTCGAAGAGAAAGACAGGATACGCAATTTCCAGCCCCCTGTGAGCGGCGACGAAATAATGGAGATGTTCAACCTGCGCCCTTGCCGTGAGATAGGAACTCTCAAGACTATCATAAAAGACGCAATACTTGACGGACAAATACCAAACGAGTATGAACCTGCAAAGGCATTGCTTATCGAGGAAGCGAAAAAGTTGAATCTCTCTGTGGTCAAGAAGGATTGACCACAAAACAAAGAACAGCTACTTACTTTTACCTGCTATAATATTAACTTTTAATTTTAATTTTTATCATGAAACTACTATCAGCTATCATGCTTGGCGCAACTTTCTTCGCACAGACAGCATTGGCTCAGACAAAAGAGGAAGTGATAACCACTATTGAGAAAGTCAATGACTATTGGCAAAGCCACAATTCAGCAAAATGCAGAGGATTTTGGGATAATGCAGCATACTTCACAGGCAATCAAGAGGTTTACGCTCTCACAGGCAACAAAAAATATCTCGACTACTCTCTCGCGTGGGCAAATTACAACAACTGGAAAGGTGCAACTCAGACAGACAAAAGCAAATGGGAGTACAAGCAATATGGCGAAGGCATGAATCATGTGCTTTTTGCTGACTGGCAGATCTGCTTTCAGGTGTACATCGACCTCTACAAACTCGAACATCGTGCAGAGAGAATAGAACGAGCACTCGAGGTTATGTGCTACCAATCCACTACTGCTGAAAAGGACTATTGGTGGTGGTCGGATGCCCTGTATATGGGAATGCCGATTTTCACAAAGCTCTACACCGTGACTCACGACCAGAAACTCCTTGACAAGCAATATGAATGCTACAAATGGACTGACAGCCTTCTTTTCGACAGCGAAGACAAGCTCTACTACCGTGATGGCAAATACGTGTATCCAAAGGTTAAGACAGCATGCAACGGTGGCAAGTCATTCTGGGCACGAGGAGACGGATGGGTGCTTGCAGGTCTCGCCAAAGTGCTTCAGGACCTTCCAAAAGACAGCAAGTACAGACCATTCTATATCGACCGCTTCAAGAAGTTAGCCGAAGGTGTGGCTAAATGTCAGCAGCCAGAGGGTTACTGGACACGCTCTATGCTCTGCCCTGATGATGCCCCTGGCTACGAAACGTCTGGCACAGCATTCTTCACTTACGGACTTCTCTGGGGCGTGAACAATGGCATTCTTCCTGCAAAGCAATATGAGCAGACCATCAACAAAGCATGGAACTATCTCTACAACACAGCATTGCAGCAGGATGGCAGCATAGGTTATGTACAGCCTATCGGCGAGAAGCCAGACCCTACCCGCACCGTCAACGCAAAGTCACAAGCACCTTTCGGTACTGGAGCTTGGCTGCTTGCCGCTTGCGAGTATTACAGATACATAAAGAAATAACAAGTCAACTTTCACAAGTTTGCGACTTGCCCTGTTTTAGGAGTTAAAGCGGACTTGCGAAACTTGTAATAACAACTTTACAGGAAGCAGACAGAATAACACCAACAGATGGAAGGCGACCATATCAAATTATACAAATGGCTCACACCATTATCTTGGCTCTATGGGTTCGGTGTGCGGGGTCGTAACATCCTGTTTGACCACGACATAATGCTGCATTCACGGACATTCGACATCCCTGTCATCTGTGTTGGCAACATCACTGTGGGAGGAACAGGAAAGACCCCCCACACGGAATACCTCATCCGTCTGCTTTCAAAAAGTCATCAAGTAGCAGTATTAAGTCGCGGCTACAAGAGGAAAAGCAAAGGTTACGTTCTTGCAACTTCTACGACAAAGGTGCAAGACATCGGAGATGAGCCATTTCAGATGAAAAAGAAGTTTCCTTTCATTCACATGGCTGTTGACAGAGACAGATGCCACGGCATAGAAATGCTTACAAAAAAAGGCAGCATAAATCCACCGGCAGATGTCATAATCCTCGATGACGCTTTTCAGCATAGATACGCCAAAGCAGGGCTTAATATCGTTCTCATGGATTATCACCGTCCCATCTACCTTGACAGACTCATGCCTGCAGGAAGGCTGAGAGAACAACAGTCGGGATTAGACAGGGCTGACATAATAATCATCACTAAATGCCCACCTGCTATCACAGCAGCAGAGAGACAGGCAATGATGAACAAACTCAACGCAAAGAGTCATCAAGAGGTGTTTTTCACCACATACAGATACCCCGACAGCATTGAGGGCATAGGAGAAAAACCACTACTGCTGACGGGCATCGCTTCACCCGAGCAGATGGTGTACGACCTCAAAAAGATTATCCCAGACTTCGAACTCATGAGTTTCCCAGACCACCACAATTTCACTGATGATGACATCAAAAACATCCAGCAGAAAGCTCAAGGTCGCACAATACTCACGACTGAGAAGGATGCAGCCCGACTTCAATGCTACGGCATCAGCAACATGAAGGTAATCCCTATTGAAGTGGCATTCATCGATGACAGAGAAGATGACTTCAATTCATTGATTCGCAATTTTATAAACTCTTACACATTAGAACAAAAAAAATAGCAGCATGTCAGAAATAAGCACACTCGGAGAGTTTGGCTTGATAAAGCACCTCACTGAAAAAATAGAACTCAAGAATCCCCAGACCAAATATGGTGTTGGTGACGACTGCGCAGTACTGTCATATAACGAAGACAAAGAAGTGCTTGTCACAACAGATCTTCTAATGGAAGGCGTACACTTCGACCTCACATACATCACCTTAAAACACCTCGGCTACAAATCCGCCATGGTCAACTTGAGTGACATCTATGCTATGGGCGGAATGCCAAAGCAGATTACCGTGAGCATTGCATTAAGCAAGAAATTCCAAATTGAGGACATGGAGGATTTCTATGACGGTCTGAAACTGGCATGCGATGCACATGGCGTGGACATCGTAGGAGGCGACACAACATCATCGCGCACAGGACTTGCCATATCAATAACAGCCATCGGAGAGACAGAGAAAGGCAAAGCTATATATCGCAACGGGGCAAGAGAGACCGACCTCATCTGCGTGAGCGGCGACCTTGGAGCAGCATATATGGGATTCCAACTCCTCGAAAGAGAAAAGGAGGTGTACTACAAGCAGATTGAGGCAGCAAAAACTGACGCAGAGCGTATGGCAATAAGTCAGCCAGACTTCAGCGGACGTGAGTATCTGCTTGAGAGACAGATGAAGCCTGAAGCACGACGTGATATTGTCATTGCTCTCAGAGAAGCAGGCATTCAGCCAACATCAATGATAGATGTAAGCGATGGCTTGTCTTCCGAACTCCTCCATATCTGCAAACAGAGCCATTGCGGATGCCGCATCTACGAAGAGCGCATACCTATAGACTATCAAACTGCTGTGATGGCTGAGGAGATGAACATGAATCTCACCACTGCAGCAATGAATGGTGGCGAAGACTATGAACTACTCTTCACCGTTCCAATTGCCGACCACGAGAAAATCGAGAACCTCAAAGATGTAAAACTCATCGGACACATCACCAAAGAATCTCTTGGCTGCGCACTCATCACACGCGACGGCTCTGAATTTGAATTGAAAGCTCAAGGGTGGAACCCACTCAAATAATATAAGTAGATAATCACAATTACAGCAGTACTTTAGCAACTAAGGTACTGCTGTAATTATTTGAAAAAGACAGACATCAGAACAAGCCTATAATGAAAAAAAAACAGAGGATGTCATCACGACAGCCTCTGGTAAAAACAGAATAACTATTAATCAACGATACATATTTTCCATAGCCCATGGATATTACAGAACGAATATATTGCAATTGGTTTATCGGTACTGTAGAAACATGCTTCGGCAGGAGAATCTGGAGAGAGATAACGAATCTGTCCTCCGTTTTCGGTCTCGTAGTAGATGAAGCATATTCTGTGCTTCTCGCTCATCGGATGAGGTGTGCTTCCGATGCTGACTTTTGTGTGGTACCTGCGATTGTAATGTGACAGGTAGAACGGATCACAGCTGCACTTTACGGTGTCCTCGGTGGTTCTCTCCACAACAGGAAGGTGAGCCTCCTGCTTCTCTTCTATATTTTTGCACTTCAGCTCCACCATCTCTTTTCCACAGCATGTTGGGATGACACCGCTGTCCACACACTTGACGATTACATTGCCGCATATCGGGCACTCATAGAATTTTGTCTCCATAATGTCAATAAATTAAAAACAAATAAATAATGTTTAATCTCTTGTTAGACAACTTTCTTTTGTCTGGTTGCAAAGTTATAGCGAATATATGAGCTTGAAACTCTATATTGATTATAAAAACAGAATGTATGATTAGTAATACTTATTGAAAAGATGCAGCTGCAAGAAGAAAATGTACTTATCTTTGCATAAAATAATAAATAAACAGGTGATTACAACTAAATTTCATTATTATGGAAATACGGCATTTGAAATATTTTATCGCCATAGCAGATACAGGAAGCTTTTCTGAAGCCTCTCGTAGATGCTGCCTGTCGCAGAGTGCGATATCTCAGCAGATAAAGAGTCTTGAGGACGAACTCGACGTGAGACTGTTTGAACGCTCTCCTCATCGTGTGGTGCTGACAGAGAGCGGCGAAATGCTACTGCCGATGGCTCGTAAAGTTGTAGATGATGCTGAGCGATGCCGCGAGAGGATGCAGGATGTGAAAGGTTTGCTTTGCGGAGAACTGACCATCGGACTTACATACACCTTGGAATCGTATGTAAGGCAGGCGATGGCTAAGTTCATGAGGCTGTATCCTAATGTGAAACTTAACATCAGATATAAAAATATCGCAGAATTGATAAGCATGCTGCGTGAAGGTGAGGTTGACATGGCATTCTCTGTCATTGTGGACGGCGAAACAGGATGGGTGGACAGCGAACCTATAACGGAATTCAAGCTGTGTGCAGTCATGCGTGACACACACCCTTTGAGCAATGCCGCTGAACTGTCGTTCGATGACTTAAAGAATCAGAGTTTCATATTGCCCGAAATAAGTATGTCTGACGATAATGCCGTCTATCATTATCTGTGCAAGGATGCTAAGAATCTGAATGTTAGAGCAACAATAAATGACAGCTGCGCACTCCTGCAGCTGCTGAAATACACAAATTGCGTGAGTGTGCTGTCGGAGAAATCGGTGCAGAATATTGAGGAACTGCGTGCAGTGCCGATAAAAGAAATGTCGAAGCCTTTTGTTATGTATGTCCATTTCTTGAAAAATGCATACCGCAAACGAAGCAGCACAGTATTTCTCGACTTGCTGCGCGAGGTCATTGCAAAAAACAAAATACTGAATTTCTGAATAAGGCATGCAAAGGGAAGAAGCTCAACATCTTCTTCCCTTTCTTTTGTTTCCTTTAATTATGAAAACTAATATGACTGATACTCCGTGGAAATGTGACTAACTTGTGTAGATTTCCTCGGAGTAAAGGATATTCAAAAATAAATGAGTGTGTATCAAAAATATCAGAAATATCACACTTATTCCAGCTAAATGAGCACACTTATCCCTGTATCTAACAAAAAGCTTCTTATTCTGCTTGATATTTGAACAGAATGAGTATAAAAAGAACCGAGGCAAAGACCTGTTTTCCAAGTCTTTGCCTCGTATTTCACTAATTATCAGCATTCAGTCGTTTATTCTTCGACCGCAGCCTGAGCGGCGGCTAAGCGAGCGATTGGTACACGGAATGGAGAGCAAGATGCGTACTTCATGCCGAGCTTAGCGCAGAACTTGACAGATGATGGTTCACCACCATGCTCACCGCAGATACCGGTGCGGATGCCTGGACGAACTGCGTTACCCTTCTCGCATGCCATCTTGATGAGCTGACCTACGCCCTTCTGATCAAGAACTGCGAATGGATCTGCCTTGAGAATCTTCTTTTCAAGATACTCAGGAACGAACTTAGCAACGTCATCACGAGAGTAACCGAATGTCATCTGAGTGAGGTCGTTAGTACCGAATGAGAAGTACTCTGCCTCTGTTGCGATACGGTCTGCAGTGAGACATGCACGAGGAATCTCAATCATTGTACCAATTTCGAACTTAATCTCGAAGCCATACTCTGCGAATACTTCAGCAGCTGTCTTCTTGATGATTTCCTTCTGCTGCTTGAGCTCGTACAAGATACCTACGAGAGGAACCATGATCTCTGGGTGTGGGTCGTAACCTTCCTTCTTGAGTTCGCAAGCTGCAGAGAGAATTGCACGTGTCTGCATTGCAGTGATTTCTGGATATGTGATACCGAGACGGCAACCACGATGGCCAAGCATTGGGTTTGCCTCGTCAAGGCTCTCTGCGCGCTTCTGGATAACTTCGAGATCTACGCCCATCTGCTCTGCCATTTCCTGCTGACCACCTGGGTTCTTCTCGTTTGGTACGAACTCATTAAGTGGTGGGTCAAGAAGACGGATGTTTACTTGAAGACCATCCATTGCTTTAAGAATTCCGTAGAAGTCATCTTTCTGGTAAGGGAGAAGCTTTGCAAGGGCTGCCTCACGAGCCTCAACAGTATCAGCAAGAATCATCTCGCGCATTGCCTTAATCTTCTCACCCTCGAAGAACATGTGTTCTGTACGAGTGAGACCAATACCCTTTGCTCCGAACTCACGAGCCTTCAACGCATCTGCTGGAGTATCTGCATTTGTACGAACCTCCATCTTTGTGTATTTGTCGCAAAGATCCATGAGAGCTTTGAAATCGCCTGAAAGTTCTGGGTCAATTGTCTTAACTTCGCCAGCATATACCTGACCTGTTGTACCATTGAGTGAAAGGTAGTCACCCTCCTTATATACTACACCATTGATTTCTACTGTCTTAGCCTTATAATCAACAATAATTGCACCAGCACCAGAAACACAGCATTTACCCATACCACGAGCAACAACAGCTGCGTGAGAAGTCATACCGCCTCGAGCTGTGAGGATACCCTCTGCTGCAGACATACCAGCAAGGTCTTCTGGTGAAGTCTCAATACGAACCATGACAACCTTATGCCCTTTCTGATGCCATACCTGAGCATCATCAGCGTGGAACACAATCTGTCCGCATGCAGCGCCTGGAGAAGCAGGAAGACCCTGAGTGATAACCTTAGCCTTCTTGAGAGCCTCCTTCTCGAATACAGGGTGGAGAAGTTCGTCAAGTTTATTTGGCTCGCAACGTAGGATAGCAGTCTTCTCATCGATAAGACCTTCCTTAACGAGATCCATAGCAATCTTAACCATTGCAGTACCTGTACGCTTACCGTTACGTGTCTGAAGGAACCAAAGCTTGCCTTCCTGTACTGTGAACTCCATATCCTGCATGTCATGATAGTGGTTCTCAAGCTTATTCTGGAGGTCGTCAAGCTCCTTATAGAGTTCAGGCATAGCCTCTTCCATTGAAGGATACTTAGCAGCACGCTCTTCTTCAGAGATGCCTGCACGCTCTGCCCAGCGCTGTGAACCTATCTTTGTAATCTGCTGTGGAGTGCGGATACCTGCAACAACATCCTCACCTTGAGCATTGATGAGGTACTCACCATTGAAGAGGTTTTCGCCGTTTCCTGCATCGCGAGAGAAGCAAACGCCAGTAGCAGAAGTGTCACCCATATTACCGAACACCATTGCCATGACAGACACAGCAGTACCCCACTCGTCTGGAATGCCTTCCATCTTGCGATAGAGGATAGCGCGCTCATTCATCCAGCTGCGGAACACAGCGCAGATAGCACCCCAAAGCTGAACTATAGGGTCAGTTGGGAAGTCTTGTCCAGTGCGCTCCTTGATGGCAGCCTTAAAACGTGCAACAAGTTCCTTGAGAGACTCAACAGAAAGGTCCTTATCAAGGACAACGCCCTGCTCTTCCTTCACCTTCTCAATAATCTCCTCAAATGGATCGATATCCTCCTTGTTTACCGGCTTCAATCCCATAACTACATCACCATACATCTGAACAAAACGGCGGTATGAGTCATAAACAAAGTGAGGATTATTTGTTTTCTTCACAAGTCCCTCTGCAACTTCATCATTAAGACCAAGGTTGAGGATTGTATCCATCATACCTGGCATTGAAGCGCGAGCTCCAGAACGGACAGAAACAAGGAGAGGGTTATTTACATCACCAAATTTGCTGTTCATAAGAGCTTCTGTATGCGCAACAGCAGCATTCACCTCTTCCTGAAGAAGTTCTTTGATTTTATCTTCACCAACTTCATAATACTCATTACAGCAATCTGTAGTAATAGTAAAACCAGGAGGTACTGGCACACCAATAAGATTCATCTCAGCAAGGTTTGCACCCTTGCCACCAAGTACCTCACGCATTGATGCGTCACCTTCTGCCTTTCCTGCGCCGAAGGTATAAACTCTTTTTTGAGCCATAATTATTTGCTATTAATATTTAAGGTTATTAAATAAATTTCCACGCACATCAAAAAAACATCTCATATTTGCATGAAATGATAATTAGATTGTCATTTTCTATTCGCAAATATAAGATGTTTTTTTTATTCAACAAAAATTTTTATTGACTTTTGTCAAAAAAACTATATTATTTCCCTTGCAATTTACGGAGAATATCCAAATTCAGCTGATGCATGCGCTGTCGTTTCTGTATATTCTCCTGTATGATTTCTTCCGTCTTGTTGTACATGTTCCAAAAATGCTCTGTCAAGAAATTCTGCACTCTGACCTCCACCTCTGGAACTCCCTCCTCAACAGGAGACACACAAAGCAGACCACCCGGAACCAGTTCGACATTGATTTTTGTACCTGTTTGAATTGGGTCGCCATCAAAATGCGCCACGCCTGGCTTCGTTCTGCTTATGACCGCCTTATTGCATTTGAAAGTTTTGATTCTTGAGTTAGAACTTAGTGTTCCGTTCATAAGTTGAATGGCAATCGCCGGAGCTTCAATAGCATTGAAAGGTTCAATGATTGTGATGTCCATTATACCATCTCTGACAGATGCCATTGGCGCTATATAAGCATTATTTCCGTATTGCGACGCGTTAGCGCAAGATATAAGAAAAGCCTTATAAACCTCATGTTTCTCTTCGCCGTCACGCTCACTCACAATGTCCAGTTCATAAGTCTCCGGGTTATAGCTAAGTCCGTTGTTAAGCACATTCTCAATATACGATATCGGGCCGCGCTTGCCTGACTCCGCAAACTTCTGAGATATAAAAGCGTCAAATCCCACACCACAAGTACAGAAGAATGGACGGTTGTTCATCAATCCATAATCCATAGCCTGCACAAGCCCTTTGTTTAAAATCTTTATCGCTGACAGCGGATCGGTAGGAATACGCAGATGGCGTGCCAATCCGTTGCCCGAACCTGAAGGTATAATTGCAAGTGCTGTTTTTGTATGAACAAGTCCTGAAGCTATCTCGTTAACAGTTCCATCGCCACCGATTGCACAAACGATATCAACCCCCTGTTCTGCCGCACTCTTCGCAATCTCTGTAGCATTTCCCACATAAGCCGTCTTAACAATATCATAATCATATTTATTCTTATCGACATTCTTCTCGATAAGATTAAGAATGTAGTTTTTGCCCGAAGTACCTGAGACTGGGTTAACAACAAATATGATACGCTTATTACCTGTCATATATGATTGATGAAATCCTAATATAAATATCTATCTTTATAATGTTTCACGAAAAGTGCTGCAAAAGTACAACTTTTCATATCAAAACTAACAATATTGATGATGTTTTTCAAGATATTTCGCTATTTTTTCATAAATCGTATAAAACAAGATTACATTTTTTACTAACTTTGCACCGTTTTAGTGATAAAAGCAATAAGATTAGAAAATAATTACTAATAAATACCGTGTCTCTTTCAGTTTTGACGGAGAGATTATGTTGTGTAACATATCCACACCGTCACTTCAGAAAACTGGAATGCACAATTTTACTATGGGTTTATTACAAGAAAGAATGAGCAAGTATAGAGAGCCACAGAAATTCATGGAGGCTGGCATCTATCCTTACTTCAGAGAAATCGACAGTCACCAAGACACAGAGGTGATTATGGGAGGTCAGAAGGTTCTCATGTTCGGTTCAAATTCATATATGGGTTTGACATACGACAAGAGAATCTGTGAGGCTGCGAAGAAAGCTATCGACAAGTACGGAACAGGATGCGCAGGTTCGCGATTCCTCAACGGTACTCTCGACCTCCACATTCAGTTGGAAAAAGAACTTGCTGAATTTGTTGGCAAAGACGACGCACTTGTTTACTCTACAGGTTTCACTGTAAACTCAGGTGTGGTTTCTTGTCTTACAGGACGCAACGACTACATTCTTGGTGATGACCGCGACCACGCTTCTATTGTTGACGGTCGCCGCCTTTCATTCTCACAGTTCTTCCACTACAAGCACAATGACATGGCTGACCTTGAGAACCAGCTCATGCGTTGCAAGCCGGAATCATTGAAGCTCATCGTAACAGATGGACTTTTCTCTATGGAAGGCGATCTCGCAAAACTACCTGAGATTGTTAAGTTGAAGAACAAGTATAACGCGACTATTATGGTTGACGAGGCTCACGGTCTCGGCGTATTCGGAAGAAACGGTCGCGGAACTTGTGATCACTTCGGTGTGACAGATGATGTTGACCTCATCATGGGCACCTTCTCAAAGAGTCTTGCATCTATTGGTGGATTTATCGCTGCAGACAACGACACTATCAACTGGCTTCGTCACAACAGCCGTACTTACATCTTCAGTGCATCAAACACTCCTGCAGCAACAGCTGCTGCACTTGAGGCTCTCCACATCCTCCAGAGCGAGCCAGAGCGTCAGGAGAACTTATGGAGCATCACTCGTTATGCTCTTCAGCAGTTCAAGCAGGCAGGTTTTGAGATTGGCGACAGCGAAAGTCCTATCATCCCGCTTTATGTGCGTGACCCATACAAGACTTTCGAGGTTACCGGCCATGCATTCAAGAAGGGTGTGTTTATCAATCCTGTTATACCACCAGCATGCGCACCTCAGGACACACTTGTACGTGTGGCTCTCATGGCAACCCACACAAAAGAGCAGGTTGACCGCTGCGTATCAATCCTTGTTGACTGCTTCAAGGAACTCGGCATAGAATTAAAGAAGTAAATTATGTTGCGAAAAACTCAAATGTAATAATCCACAATGAGAAATCGCTCTATATAATATAATAATGTATAGGGTGAGCCAAAAGGTTGATTTGACAATCAAAACTCTTCAACTTTTTGGCCCACCCTATTCACATATAAAGACATTAGCTTATAACACCATGCTTACACTCAAGTTAATAACAGAAGAGACAGAAAAAGTTATCAAAGGTCTCGAGAAAAAGAATTTCAAAGGAGCTGCAGAAGCTGTAGAAAAAGCTATCGCTATCGACAAGAAGCGTCGCGAGGCACAAACTCAGCTTGATGCAATACTCGCAGAAAGCAAGAAGTTTGCCGCACAGATAGGACAGCTCATGAAAGCTGGCAAGAAAGATGAGGCAGATGCAGCAAAGGCTGAAGTTGCGAAACTCAAGGAGAATGCAGCTGCGCTTGAGAACGCAAAGGTTGAGGCAGAGAAAGAACTTACATCACATCTTTGCACAATACCAAACATACCATACGACGAGGTTCCAGAAGGAAACTGCGCTGAAGACAACTGGGTTGTGAAGTCAAACCTCAAGGAGTGTGTTGAGGGCAAAGATACTGTAGGCAACTGGGACTGCAACCCTGCAAACGGAGAAGCAAAACTTCCTCACTGGGAACTTGCCAAGAAGTACAACCTCATCGACTTTGACCTTGGAGTAAAGATTACTGGCGCAGGATTCCCTGTATATACTGGCAAGGGCGCTCAGCTTCAGCGCGCTCTTATCAATTTCTTCCTCGCTGAAGCAAACAAGGCAGGATACACAGAAATCATGCCTCCAACAGTAGTAAATGCTGCTTCCGGATATGGCACAGGACAGCTTCCTGACAAGGAAGGACAGATGTACCACTGTGAGATTGACGACCTCTACCTTATCCCTACAGCAGAGGTTCCTGTAACAAACATCTACCGCGATGTTATTCTTGACGAGAAAGACCTTCCAATCAAGAACTGCGCATACACTCAGTGTTTCCGTCGTGAAGCAGGCTCATACGGAAAGGATGTTCGTGGCCTTAACCGCCTTCACGAGTTCTCAAAAATCGAGATTGTTCGCATCGACACTCCTGAGCACTCAGCAGAGAGCCACAAGGAAATGCTCGCACATGTCGAAGGACTCCTCCAGAAGCTCGAGCTCCCATATCGTATTCTCCGTCTTTGTGGTGGTGACCAGAGTTTCACTTCTGCTATCTGCTACGACTTTGAAGTGTATTCAGAGGCACAGGGACGCTGGCTTGAAGTGTCATCTGTCTCTAATTTCGACACATACCAGGCAAACCGCCTCAAGTGCCGCTACCGCAATGCCGACAAGAAGGTTCAGCTCTGCCACACTCTCAACGGCTCTGCCCTCGCCCTCCCACGCATCGTCGCCTCAATTCTTGAGAACAACCAGACAGACAAGGGCATCAAGATTCCTGCTGCACTCCAGAAGTACACAGGTTTCGACATCATCGACTAAAGAATTTCAACCAACAATACTATTTGAGTAAAGAAAATGAACAAGATTGTTAAGAAAGAACAATTCAGCGAAAAGGTCTTCAAACTTGTAGTTGAAGCACCGCTGATTGCAAAGTCACGCAAAGCAGGACATTTCGTAATCGTCCGCGTGGGTGAGAACGGCGAGCGTATGCCTCTCACTATTGCTGATGCAGACACAGAAGCAGGCACAATCACACTCGTTGTACAAACTGTGGGTTACTCTTCTACAAAGCTCTGCAGTCTCAACGAAGGAGATTACATCACAGACGTAGTTGGTCCTCTTGGCCAGGCAACTCACATCGATAAATTCGGCACAGTAGTATGTGCTGGCGGTGGCGTAGGTGTTGCTCCTATGCTTCCAATCATCAAGGCTCTCAAGGCTGCTGGCAATAAGGTTGTCTCTGTCCTTGCAGGCCGCACAAAGGAACTCATCATCCTTGAAGATGAGGTTCGCAAGCATTCTGACGAGGTAATCATCATGACTGATGATGGTTCATACGGTAAGCAGGGTGTCGTAACAGTAGGTATCGAGGAGGTCATCAACCGCGAGAAGGTTGACAAGTGCTTCGCTATCGGTCCTGCTATCATGATGAAGTTCTGCTGCCTC
>JAKSLL010000051.1 GCA_024401215.1 Bacteroidaceae bacterium | reverse complement strand
TTGAAAAAAACATGCGTTTTTCTTTGATTCAGTGGGATGGCGGACAGATTATGGGCGTTTTATGCAGGCAACGCAACGTTGCGTTGCGGAGTAACGATACGTTGCGTTGCGGGGAAACGATACGTTGCGTTGCGGGGAAACGATGGGTGGCGATACGAAACAACATTAGAAGTTGCGATAAGTGACGCTAAAAAGTAGCGATGAGTGAGGTGATTGGATGAATAGTTATTATATATGTGTTAATTACCTCTCGAACACTTTCACAACTCTTTCTGAGCCATCATTCATAATCTCACGTTTAATGCAAACACGCCCTTTTAATGGTTCATTCAACTCTCTACCATCCAAACCAAAGTAATATGTTTCTTTTACAATATGAGTTTTCACACCTTCTACAGGGAGTGTTTCCATATTAAAATACGCCACACCATCCTTAACTCGTAAAGGGATTCTATTCAAAGATTCTCCACCTTCCATGTTTGGTAATACAAAATCATCATATCCACTCTGTCGGAAAACTGCTCTCAAAGTGTAATCTCCATTAGGAATGCTAACGGGTATCTTTGCCGACAAATCAAATTTTGTGTTACCATAACTAGCCAAAACTTTGATTGTATAATTTCTATTCTTTGTAGAAGTAATAACCGCCACCTGATTGTCATCTTTATCATACAAGCCAATCGCAAAAGTCCATGTGCGTGCTGTAAGAGAAGCATTAAACACATTATTAAGACATACATCGAAAGACTCATTAAGCTTGACAGACTCTTCATTTACTGTCGGAGGATTTTTCATATACATTCTCCATTGACGAGGTGTTATATCTTCTCCCGAGTAATCTGGTTCGAATCCACAAACCATTGTCTGTCCAACACTAAATGCCGCATTTGAATGTGACGGTGCTAACGAAACGATAGAGTAATACCCATTTGACATTCCATCCCACCCCCAGTTGACATGAAACAATCCATTAGCATTATATCCATCAATCAAAAACTCATGTCCACCGTCACCATTAGAATATCCTCCATACAAAACAGGGCTTCCGTTGTCTAAAAAAGACTTCACCACATCATTCCATTCATCTTGTGTGGCATAGCAACTGCGAAACAGCAAATCAATCTTTGAAGCTTTATATCCGAAATAAGTATATAATGCACTCATTGCAAGATCGTCATTTGTTGAGCTTCCATCCACACCATATTTCATGCGAGTTGCTATTCCGCAATCATAACATAACTGCGAAACTGCAGAAGCGCTCTTTTCGTCACCAAGGTTTTCATTTGTAGTGGCACGCATAGCCCCCCAATCATAATAATGCTGACTAAAGTCCGATCCAATAACGCCGACGCCACTAATGCCACTTGCATAGAGTTCTTTACCCATTCCGACTTTAGGCCACTGGTAGTAGTACATAATCTGAGCCATAGCAGTTGCAACGCATCCGGTTGGGCATGTTTTTCCATCTACTTGAGGACACAATCTATTATACGGCTTATCCTGCCCCCAGCTGCATTTACAAAGAGGGCTTACAGCTTTTGATGCGCCTGCACTCCTTTTCTTTGTATTCAAAGCTGGCTCATTTCCAAAATACTCTTCTGCGCTTCCTATGTCATTCCTTATATTGTCAACAGCCTGAGAGTAGCATGACAAGAGTCCTTTAAGAGCTGGATGCATATCATCCAAATTCAAAGCACAGTCATACGAATAGGCAAGCACTTCAGGCATATCGCTTTCGCCACTCACAATCACAAAGCCTTCTCCATCCTCAGCATTGAAAATATAATATTGGGGAGAATCATAAAAACTCTCGCCTCCCCTTATTTTCGCCCCTGCTGCAGAGATATCTTCGGAGAGTTTTTTGTTCAAAAAAGTCTTGGCAATATTTTCTGCCTTCTGCCTATCTACAACAGAAGCATTGGCATCTATAGATAATAAGACAGTAACGATAATAAGATAAAGATAGTTTTTCATTTGTTAAACTACTATTTAAAATTAATAAAACGATTGTTTTTAAGTAATGGTAAAATAACAACTTCCTAAAATTACTTAATAAGGAGAAAAGGGGGTGTCCGCTTTAAACACCCCCCATAAATATATATATAATGTGTATTACACATATCGCAAGAACTATTCTTCGCCATTTTCTACTTCGCTTGCATCTTCTTCCCCTTCCTCTTCTTCATCATCATCAAGCCACCAGCATTCCACACCCTCTATGTCTGGAAGTTCTTGTCCAGGGAATACAAGGTAGCAAGGATAATCAGTTCCATAGCCACCAACTTCATCCATATACCAATAAGGACAAACTGTTAAATAGTGGATAGCATCATCTTTTGTTAAAACCACTTTGCTCAAATCGTCAGAAGCAGCCTCTTCTTCATCAAGTGCAGAAGGATAATAACCCTTTAGTTCTGCTCCATAATCATCAACAAATGTATTGATGAAGAAATACTTGTCCCAGCTTACATATCCATTATTTGTGTCGAGCACAATATACTTCTGATAAGTAGCATTTCCACCTGTATATTCATCAGTATAAGGATTTTCAAAACGATATGATGTTGGCTTGTCATCACGCTGATAAAGCTCAACTTCAAAAACTTCACCATACCAGAAATCATCAATCCATATTGATTTACCTATTGAATTCCACTTAACGCGAGTCACCTCGTATGCGTAAGTTTTTGTAGTAGATGAGAGATAAGGATTGACATAATCATCATCAAGAGCTATTTCAAGACTATAAGTAGTACCTATCTCAGCCTTATCAAAAGCAATATCTATAAATGCTTCTTTCTGTTCAGCAGCGAATGTCACCTTCTCTGGAACCACAAAAACGCTGCCATCGTTTGTGATAACCTTAATTGGCACTTCAACAGCCTCATCTGCCTTATCACGATAAACCTTCACATTGATGATTGTTGGGTCAGCAGGATCCAACTCCGTTGAAATCACATTGTCGGCACCAAAAGTAACAGCATTAAGCTGATTGCCTGAAGCAACAGCTCCCCACTTATAACCATCGTCATCACTACATGACGAGAAGCATAGACCAAGAGTTATGCCTACAAGCAAAAATATATTCTTTAATTTCATATTTCTATATAAAGTTTTGTATTCTAAACTGTTTATTAGTCTGTCACACCGTCACGAAGCGTTGGATTCTGACCAAGAGTTGGAGCAGTTCCTCCTGTGTTGTCGTTGACACCAAAGTTTGTGTTGATCTCATCTTGTGGAAAACGCATAAGCAACCAAGAATCATTTGCAGGAAGATTGTATCGGAATGCATCAGGCTCATTGCTTTTATCATCGTGGAAACGTACAAGAGGCTTGTTGAGACGCATCATATCTGCCCAGCTAAATCCTTCACCCCAAAGCTCAACACGACGCTGGAACCATATTTCATCCACAAGCGAACGAGTTGAAGCAGCAGGGATTGTATATGAGCTATCACGATAAGTCTTCACAAAGTTTGAAAGAATTTCCTTTGCCTTAGCCTCATCTCCACTCTTCGCATAACCTTCTGCCTGAATGAGAATCATCTCCTCTACACGCATAAGAGGCCAGTCAGAATCGTTTGTCTCTGTAGGAATCTGTGGAGCGCCAAACTTAACATTAGTATAAGGAAGATATGCCTCCTTAACATCTGCTATTCGAAGTGTTGAGATTTCATCTCCTTTCACTCCCTCCCATTCAATTGTGGAAAGAAGAGGAGAGTGAAGTTTTTCATCAAGCCACCAACCCTTACGGACATCTGTTGCAGGAATCTTTGCATAAAGAAGATTATTAATCATTGCATATACAGCAACACCGCAAGAATATGAATTCTTGGAGAATGAGCCAATCCAAGAACAAGAAGTCGCATAAGAGCTATTGGCAATATCCGTTGTCATATCATATCCCCATATCCAGTTATGATCTTCTATATTATAGAAAGTTGGCGTTGAAACCTCCTCAATAGAAGCCGGAGTAAAACCAGCAGCAGCTTTCTCCGCATCATCAGCAGCAAGAGCCCACTGCTCAGTTGCAAGATATGCACGAGCACGAAGTCCAAGAGCGACATTCTTGTTGATGTTCATTTTTGATTTACGAGTCTCATCAAGATTGTCAATTGCCCATGTAAGATTCTTAATCACGAGGTCATACACCTCCTTCACTGTTGCGCGAGGATTGTGAGTATAATCCTCTATGTCGAGCGTTGCTAAAGGAACGCAAGGTTCATCCTGAGCACCTGCTGCATAAGAATATTGGAAATAAGGAGCAAGGCTCAAATAGTCGAACGCACGAATTGCCAGACACTGAGCAACCTTATTCTTTTCTTCATCAGAAAATTCTGCTGTCTCTATCTCTGCCTCCGAAGACACATAATTGCGGATGAGGTCATTTGCAATCTTTATCTGCATATATGGCACAGCATAGCGAATATATGGATTGGCGTACGACGGGTCGCGCGAAGTCAAAGAACCACAAGAAGAGAACCAGTTATAACCAGAATTAGGGAAAACAAGGTCTGGACCTTCTGCATCTTGTGAGATTGCTGCCATGATGAAGCCGAAATCATCTGCACGGTCTGCATCTTCTCCAAACACTAAACTTGGCTTTCCCATCATAGAGAACATACCATTAAAGTCTGCCTCTATTCGACTTGGTATAAGTTTTACTGTCAATTTATTCTGAGCTTCTGTGAGTCCATCACCCTGTGTAGAAATGTCATCAATATCATTGCAAGCAGCAAGTCCGAGTGCACAGATAATAAATAATGTATATTTAGATAATTTCATTTATTCTTCTTTATTTAATTGTTTAGAATGAAAGAGAAAGACCTGCGGTAACAGTACGCATTACAGAATAGCTGCCAGAAGCCATACCTGTTCCACTTGTATAACCACCGATACCCATGCTGTAGCGTGGGTCGAGTCCCTTACGAGATGAGAGAACAAACAAATTCTCACCTGCTACATAAAGGCGGAGCGACTCAATGCCTACGCGTGTTGTGAGGATTTTTGGCAATGTGTAACCAAGGGTAACATTGTTGAGTGAGATATAATCAGAGTTGATGTAGAAGCGGTCAACAACAGACTGACTTACAGAGAAATCACTTTCAAGACGTGGAATATCTGAACCCTTGTTTGTCTCGCTCCATGCATTGAGAGCATCCTTATGCCATGCAAAACCTACGCCCTGTTCTGACGTATGCATAAGCACCTGATACTGTGAATCATAAATTTTACCTCCAAACTGATATCCTAACTGATAAGAGAGATCAAAGTCATGATATCTGAATTTCATTCCCAAGCCACCTTCGAATGAAGGAAGAATATCGCCAAGATCGTAGTTTGTTGCCTGTGAGAAAGTTGTTGTCTTCTTTCTTACCACATTACCATCGGCATCCTCGTCATCATAGTAGTACATAGCCTTACCAGCAAGAGATGGGTCGTAAGCCTCGCCAGCAAAGTTGTTCTCTGTATAAACACCTGCATACTTAACGCCACGAGCCTGATATACAGAACCTCCTACACGATAAATGCGTGTTGAAGTCTTGATTCCCTCTTCACCTACCGAAGATGAAAGAGAAGTAATCTTATTCTTGTAGTGAGTGCCATTGAAGTTGATGTCCCAAGTAAAATCCTTTGTGCGGATTGGACTTCCATTCAACTGAATCTCAATACCAGTATTGCGTATTGAACCAACATTCACAGGCTTCTGAAGTGAACCATAACCAGAAGACAATGGAAGATCCATATAATAAAGAAGATCAGAAGTAGCACGATTGAAGAATTCGATGCTACCAGAGAGGCGGCTTTTGAAAAATCCGAAGTCAACACCAAGGTTGAAATTGCGGCTCTTCTCCCATGTGAGATCATCATTTCCTACCTGAGAAAGCGTCTTAGAATACTGACCAGCCTTCTCATCATAAGTAATATCATACATTTCGGCATATGGGTAGTAGTTACTCTCTCCATTCTTATAGAGGTCGTCATTACCCTGCTCACCATAAGAAACCTTAACCTTGAGAAGATCAACCCAATCCAAATCACTCATGAACTCTTCCTTTGCCATGTTCCATGCAGCACCAAATGAGTAGAAGTTACCCCAGCGATGTCCTTTTGCGAAACGAGAAGATGCATCACGACGATAAGATGCGCTGAACACATATTTCTCCTGATAGTCATACTGCAAACGAGAGAGAACACCCTCAGTCATATAAGTTGTTGTACAAGAGTTCAAGTCCTTGTCAGCACCTGGGCCGAATGCATTGCCAAGCTCGCCAATCAAAGGATTATAGAGGTGAGTGTTGTATCCATAATTGTACTGATACTTATATTTATACTGCTCATAACCAACGAGGAAGTCAAGATTATGATTTCCATCTGTACCAAAATCTGTCACATAGTTAGCAAGATACTGGTTGTTAAATGAGAATTCTCGATAATTAAATACCGATGCCGAACCATCTGTAGATACAGCATTTGCAAACACAGAATTAAGATTATTGTTACGACGATTGTCTGCAGTAACACCTATACGAGCTGTGAGCGTCAAGTCTTTAACAGGTGTGAAGATTCCTGACCAGTTGCCATTGAACATATCACGATAATTCTGATTTCTGTTATAACTATTATCACGAACAGCATTACCCACTGTGCTTGGTCGTTTCTGACCAGTCTGATTTGAGTCGTAAACAACAAGTCCGTTGTCGTCGTACTTAATTGTTCCATCCGCATTGCGAACATAAAGTGGATAAATTGGAGCTATATTATTTACAATATAGAAGAGATTGCCTGAACTACCCCAAACGTCTGTATCATAACTTGGCTGCTGGGAATCAGAGTGAGTGAAAGCAAACTGAGCGCCTAACTTAAACCACTTTTTAACCTGATAGTCCACGCTTGAACGAGAAGAAAAACGCTTATAACATGAATTTTCAACAATACCATTCTGATCGAGATAACCTGCACTTACATAGTAATTGAATTTGTCGGTGGCACCATTTATGCTGAAATTATACTCCTGACGGAAACCATTGTGAACAGTCTCCTTATACCAGTCATCTGGAGTGTAGTAATATTCACCATCGCTATAACCAAGTTTGGCGTTTGGATTAAGCTTGAAGTTTGTTCCGATGAGATTTTCACCCTTTGGCAGAGTATAAACAAGATAACCAACACCGCCGTTACCTGCATCTAAAAGACGGCTGTTAGCCTTACGATAAGCTTCAGCCTGTGAGAAACCGCTATAAACATAGTCATTATAAAGCTGCTTGTAAGCTGTCTCATAATATTCTGCAGGATTATCAATTAAATCATACTGCGGAACTGCGCGAGAGCTCACACCCCAGCGAGCGTCGAAATGTATCTCTGCATCCTGCTTACGACCTTTCTTTGTTGTGATGATGATAACACCATTAGCACCACGCGCACCATAGATGGCACTTGCGGCTGCGTCTTTAAGCACTGTCATACTCTCAACATCCTGAGGATTGATGCTTGACACAGCACCTGAATATGGCATTCCGTCTAATATAATAAGTGGATTATTGCTTGAATTGATAGAGCCAATACCACGAATACGAATATTTAAAGTCTCTGAAGCCGGGTCACCATTTGACACATTTAACTGAACACCTGCTGTTGTATTGGCAAGCACGCTTGTCACATCTGTAGCTATGTGACTCTGGATGTCTTCCGACTTTATTTCTGCAGCAGAACCAGTGAAAGATGACTTCTTCATTGTTCCATAGGCTACAACCATCACCTCGTTGAGATTCTTGTCGACAGATGACATAAGGATGCGAATTCCATCTTTTGCTGCAACATCAACAGATTCCATACCAATGTATGTTACATGAAGAGTCTTAGCATTCGCTGGAACGTTGCTTATTGTAAACTTTCCATTTATGTCGGTTGCTGCACCTACTGTTGTTCCAGCAACTAATACAGAAGCACCTACTACAGGCTCACCCGTAGATTTTTCAATAACAACACCTGTTATCGATTTCTGTGCGAACGATATACACACCGCAAAGAAATAGATAGCAAGGAATGTCCATAATTTTTTTCCCATACTCTTAGTTAATAATATGATTTTAATTAGTTATCAATGTTTAGTCAATTTTCAACATTCTTTAATCAAGACGAATGAACTCCAATTCCCATTCTGTTGTACTTCATAGCATCATACAAATTCGAGCAAGCCGTCTAATAAAAAAAATAAACTAACTATAAACTCTGCTAAACAGACTTTTTTATACCTTATTATTTAAATGATGATGAAAGAAGCCAACTACATTGCATTTACAATCTATTTTTTTGAGCCTCATTTTTACATTTATTCATAAAATCAGTCGCAAAAATAGTGATTTTTCACATAATTAAACACTTATGTATTCATAAATCTACGATTTTAGTGACTAAGACCTAATTTATGCATAAAAAAGTAGTAACTTTGTTGTTGAAATGAAAGAAAAAGAACGATATAAGGAACAAATAGACAAAATACTGATTTCTAAGAAATCGTACAGAGTCGCAAGCTTCTCAGCCGCTCAGTTGGCAGAAATGACAGGTATGTCGATCTACAAAATGTCAAGAGTCATGAAGGCGGAATATGGCATGTCTTATGCGGATGTTATACACGAATACAGAATAGAAGACGCAAAGAGGTTGCTTAAAGACAGCAGTTATGCCACACACACCGTTGACGAGATAGGCATCCTTGTAGGTTTCAGCAACCGACAATCTTTCTTCAGCGCATTCAAGAGAATCACAGGATGCACACCTCAAAAGTTTCGCCAAGACAACATTAACGAATAATATGAATTTTATATAACAAAAGAATAAGAAAATGAACAATATAATTAAGACAATGATTATTTCAGCAATGATGGCAGCTGGGACTGGCACAGCCACAGCTCAGCAGAAAGATGAATTCAAATATAGTGACGAGAGATTTGCAGATTTGCAAATGCTACGCTATAAAGTTGAAGGCTTTGAGCAGTTATCACTCAAGCAGAAAACACTCATATACTATCTGCAGGAAGCAGCGCTATGGGGTCGTGACATTCTTTGGGACCAAAACTGCAAATACAATCTACAGATACGCAAAATTCTTGAACAGACATACACTAATTACAAAGGGGACAAAAATGATGCTGATTTCAAGGCTTTTGAAATATACCTCAAGCGTGTATGGTTCTCAAACGGCATACATCACCATTACAGCACAGACAAATTCGAACCAGGATTCAGCAAAGAATGGTTTAAGAATAATGTTAAATGCTCCGATGAAATCGTTGATGTCATCTTCAATCCAAAGGTGATGGCAAAACGTGTAAATCTTGCCGAAGGAGTCGATCTCATCGAAAGTTCTGCTTGCAACTATTATGATAATGTAAGTCAAGAGGAAGCTGAACTCTTCTACGCCAACCAGAAAGCTCAAGGCGACAATGCCCATCCAGTAATGTACGGCATGAACTCTACCCTTGTCAAAGAAAACCCTGTCAAGACAGCAAAAGAAGGTAACGGTCTTTGTGCACCACAAATAAAAGAAGTCAAGTGGACAACAAGCGGCAAGTACTCCGAATCGCTGAAGATGATTGTGAAGTATCTGAAGCTTGCTCGACCTTATGCTGAAGATGAAAAGCAAAAAGAGGTTATCGACAAACTCATCTCATACTACGAGACTGGCGACCTCAAAACCTTCGATGAATACAGCATTGCCTGGGTGGAGAACACAGAGCCGCTAATTGATTTTGTCAACGGTTTCATCGAGTGTTATGGCGACCCTCTCGGATTGAAATGCTCATGGGAGAGTATCGTAAACTTCAAGGATTTGGAGGCTACAAAACGTACAGAAACACTGAGTCAGAATGCTCAATGGTTTGAAGATAACAGTCCTGTCGCTAAGGAGTTTAAGAAAGAAACTGTGAAAGGCATTACAGCAAAAGTTATCAAAGCTGCTATTTTGGCTGGCGACCTTTACCCATCAACGGCTATCGGCATAAATCTGCCAAACAGCGACTGGGTTAGAGCTGAGCATGGAAGCAAATCTGTGACAATTGGCAATCTTACTGATGCATATAATAAAGCAGCAAGAGGAAATGGAATGCTCGATGAATTCGCATTCAGTGCGAAAGAAAAAGAGATTGTAGAGAAATGGGGTGATTTGACTGATGATTTACACACCGACCTTCATGAATGCTTAGGTCATGGAAGCGGAAAGCTTTTGGATGGTGTAGATGGAGATTCGCTGAAAGCTTACGGAAGCACAATAGAAGAGGCGCGCGCCGACCTATTCGCCTTGTACTATCTCGCTGATCCGAAACTTGTCGAGCTCGGCCTTCTACCTAATAGCGAAGCTTACAAGGCAAGCTACATCGCTCAAATGCAGAACGGTCTTATCACTCAATTTGTAAGAATCAAACTTGGAGATAACATTGAAGAAGCACACATGCGCAATCGCGCTCTTATAGCACGTTGGGCTCTCGAAAATGGAAGAGGAAGAGAAAGTGCAGGGTCTGTTGGCGAACCACCTATCGATGTGATAGAGCTGGTAAAGCGCGACGGAAAGACATTCGTGAAAATCAACGATTATGATCGTTTGCGTAAATTGTTCGGCAAACTCCTCGCAGAGATACAGCGAATAAAAAGTACAGGTGACTACGAAGCAGCAAAATCTCTTGTAGAAAACTATGGAGTGAGGATTGACAGCGAGCTTCACAAGGAAGTGCTTGATCGTTACGCAAAACTTAACATAGCACCTTACAAAGGGTTCATCAACCCTGTCTATAAAGCAGTAAAGAACTCCAACGGCAAGATTATCGATGTTAAAATTTCTTATTCAGAAGGCTACGCTGAACAGATGCTACGCTATTCATCAAAATATTCTGTAGAATAACACCCAAGCTTCTGATGACAGATAATTGCTATGAAAGAAATAATCCTTGACATAAAGAAAGAGCTTAGGGCGAACATGAACGGCATCGCCTCTGCCCATTGCCGGCAGTCAGAAGATTACCGCGTGAATTGGGGCATTGAACTGCCACGAATAATGGCAATCGCCAAAGAGTTTGAACCAAGCAGAGAATTAGCACAACACTTATGGAATGAAAATGTAAGAGAGTGCAAGATTCTCGCCTGTATACTCATGCCAGAAGACGATTTCATCGAGGAAATATGCGACATCTGGGTTGAAAGCATCAATACTGAAGAGATAGCGATGATGTTTTGCCTGCACCTTGTGAAACGCCTGCCTTATGCAAGCGTAAAAGCCTTTCAGTGGATGGCGAGCGAGAAAAGCATACTACAAACTTGTGGATTCATGACCATCAGCCATCTGATGAGAGAATATGAACTTAGCGATGATTCAAAAGAAGAATTTCTGGATCAAGCAGCAGCTGCACTCGACAACAAATATGCTATCAAGTCATTGCAGATTTATGCCTCTCTAAGTGAAGATAACTATGAGAGAGTCAAAAAAGTTGCTGATTATTTGTAAGACCAAGATAAAAGCACTAAATTTGTCGCCATATTGTGACTTGAAGAAATGAAAACATCTAAAGACATCAGTCCAGACGCTGACACGCCGCATGACATTCTCACTCGGTTCATGACAGAACAGCAGATGAGAAAAACACCGGAAAGGTATGCTATCTTGGATGTCACGATGCAGATGGAAGGGCACAACAGCGCTGACCAGATACTGGAGATGATGCCAAACAACTTTCATGTCAGCAAGGGAACAATATACAGCACACTCGCTATTCTCGTCGAATGCGGACTTCTCTTCAACCACCAGATGGAAGGGGTGACACTTTATGAGAAAGCTTATGGCATAGAGCATCATCACCATTACATCTGCACTGGATGCAGAAAAATATGGGATTTGCGCGACACATCCATAGAGCAAGCAGCATCTAAAGTCAGAACTCCCAAGTTCAAGAAAGTGAGATGCAGCACTTATATCTATGGGATATGCAACATTTGTCAGGCAAAACTTGCAAGAATGAGGAAGAAGATAGAGAAAGAGAAACTTGCCAACATGACAAGAGAAGAAGTCAGATTTGCCAAGATTGGCGATGAGCTTGCAAAAGCTGCAGAATGGTTCAAATAACATTTCAACAGAAGCTAAGTAGAAATAATAAAACTTAAAAATACATATATATTATGAAAGTAGATGTTCTTTTGGGTCTTCAGTGGGGAGACGAAGGAAAAGGTAAAGTTGTGGATGTGCTCACTCCACGCTACGATGTAGTAGCTCGTTTCCAGGGAGGTCCTAATGCTGGACACACACTCGAGTTTGAAGGACAGAAGTATGTGCTTCGTTCTATCCCATCAGGTATATTCCAGGGCGACAAGGTAAACATCATCGGTAATGGTGTTGTTCTTGCTCCAGACCTCTTCATGGACGAGGCTAAGGATTTGGAGAAGTCAGGCCACGAACTCAAGAGCCGCCTCCACATTTCTAAGAAAGCTCACCTCATCATGCCTACTCACCGTCTTCTTGATGCCGCTTACGAGGCTGCAAAAGGAAAGAACAAGGTTGGCACAACAGGCAAAGGTATCGGTCCTACATATTCCGACAAGACAAGCCGTAACGGTCTTCGTGTTGGCGATATCCTCGACAACTTCGAAGCTAAGTATGCAGAGCGTAAGGCACGTCATGAGAAGATGCTCAAGGATCTCAACTATACAGACTACGATATCACAGAAGTAGAAAAGAAGTGGATGGAGGGTATCGAATACCTCAAGCAGTTCCCACTCGTTGACTCTGAGCATGAAATCAACGGACTCCTCAAGCAGGGCAAGTCTGTGCTTTGCGAAGGCGCTCAGGGTACAATGCTCGACATCGATTTCGGTTCATACCCATTCGTAACATCTTCAAACACAATTTGTGCAGGTGCTTGTATCGGTCTCGGTATCGGTCCTAACAAGATTGGCGATGTATTTGGTATCATCAAGGCATACTGCACTCGTGTAGGTGCTGGTCCATTCCCAACAGAACTCTTCGACGAGACAGGCGCAAAGATTCGTGCCATCGGTCATGAATATGGAGCTGTTACAGGCCGTGAGCGTCGTTGCGGATGGATTGACCTTGTTGCTCTCCGCTATGCCATTATGGTTTCTGGCGTTACTAAGCTCATCATGATGAAGAGTGATGTGCTTGACGACTTCGATACTATCAAGGCATGTACAGCATACAAGCTCAACGACGGCACAATCACTCGTGACTTCCCTTACGACATCTCAGACGGACTCATTGAGCCAGTTTATACTGAGATGCCAGGATGGAAGCAGGATCTCACAAAGATTAAGTGTGAGTGTGAATTTCCACAGCAGCTCAAGGATTACATCGCTTTCCTTGAGAAAGAACTTGAAACACCAATCACAATTATCTCTGTCGGTCCAGACCGTGACCAGACTATCGAAAGATGATTTAAACATACATATTTATAATAAAAGGAAGGTTCAAATGATTTTTTGAGCCTTCTTTTTTTGTTTTTTCGATTATTTTTTTGTCATTTAGCAAATTATTCGTTTCTTTGCACAGAATTTGCGCCTACAAGTAATTGTACTTACAGGCTATTTACCAAAACAATTTACAGAGAAGTATATTTAAGAATTATCACAAATCAATATTTTTATTAACTTAATTTTATTAATCCGTATGATTAAAAATCTACAAAGAATGGTGGTAGCTCTTGCTACCATGATGATTTGTCTTGGCGCAAGCGCCATTGACGAAGTGGCTAAGACTACGGTTATGACTGGAGAACTGACTTCAGTTGAAGCTTTGGAGTCTGCCGACGCATTCCTTTTGCAGAATGAAGCGGGTGATCTTATTTATATTCCTACAGGATGGGATATGAAGACTGCATCACCAGCAGAAGCTGTTAAGGGTGAAGCTTATTGTTACAAGTGTATTTCTGAAACTAATGGAACTCTTGTTCAGGTCCTCACAAAAGACTTGCAGCCACGCTCTATCGGTTGGCTCGCTGCTACTGAACCTTACGGAACAACAACATTCATCAACCGCCAGCCAGCTGGTCAGAATGTTGTTTTTGGACTTGGTCTTAACAACAAATTTGGACAGGACGGCGATAACCTCGCTTTGTGGACTATCACTTACGATTCAGAGAAGGGATTCGCTTTCGAAAATGTTGGTGTAAAGGGAAGCTATCTTTCTTCTGCTAATGGTGCTGCTTGTCCATCAGAGGAAATCGTTTATTGGAGAGCATATACTGGTTTTGAAGAAGTTAATGCTGAGCAGCCTGAGACACCTGAGCAGCCTGAGACTCCAGAAGAGCCAGAGACTCCAACATACACAGTACCTGAAGGTTCTGTTGACCTTGCAACTTTGACTGGAACTAACGCTAACTGGGCAACAACAGTTAACTACCCAATGTCATTCGCTGTTCAGGGCGCTGCATTCGGTGACGGTGATGGTAGCAACGAATCTACTCACGTTAATGTTGCTGACTACGAAAAGCTCACACTTGTTGTTTCTAAGAAATCAGCAACAGCAGATGGTCTTGCTCTCCGTGTATGGTTGTGGGATGACGAGAACAATCAGGTTGTTACTCTTTACGCTTATCCAGAAAGCGAGTATGAGACTGTTGCAGATTGGAAAGCTGAACACAGAATTACTGGTGAAGGTAACTATGTTGTAAATCTTTCAGGACTCAAGTATCTCAAAGGCATTAAGGCTGCTAACAACTGGGGCGCTGAGCCACTCGAAGTTGCTCTTGCATACGTAACTCCAAAGGCTGGTGAAGTTGAGGAGCCAGAAGAGCCAGAGACTCCAGCACAGCTTGTTGCAGATGGCACATATTACATCTACAACACAGAGGCTCAGGCATACCTTTCAAATGGTGCAGCATGGGGAACTCGTTCAGTTCTTGCTGACCAGGGTATCGCTTACGGTGTATCATGCAACGTAGAAAATGGCAAGTACACTTTGAAGTCTGGTATCAAGGGTGATGCTAAGGCTCTCCGTCCAAGCGATGGTTTCAACGACCAGAGCGGTGAGTGGGAAATCAAGGAAACAGAAGGCGGCTTCGCTTTGTTCAATGGAGAGAAGTACTTCAGCCATGTTGAAGGCTCTATGGTTCCTGGCTATACAGATGACATCACAGCAGGTTCTGTTTGGACATTCGTAACAGCAGAGTCTCGCAAGGCACTCCTTTCTGATGCTACTGCAGAGAACCCTGTTGACGCTACCGTTTATATCAAGGCTCCAGACTTCCTCAACAGCGATGTTGCTAACGCAGCATGGGAAGGCAACAAAGTTGGTGGTAATAACGCTTCAGGCAACACTCTCATAAACAACACTAACTGCGAGAAGTGGAACGCTGGTTCATTCACTGTTTCACAGACTATCACTGACATCCCTAACGGTATTTACAAGCTTACAGTTCAGGCATACTACCGTCATGGAGGCACTGGTGCTAAAGTTGATGAAAACGGAGAAGTTACAACTCCATCTGCTGCAGATGTATTTGAAGCTGGCGAAGAAGTTCTTCCAACACTCTTTGCTAACGACAACAAGGTAACAATCAAGTCTATCTTCTCTGAAGCTAAGGAAGCTGCTGAAGGTGGTTGGGCTGTTGCATCAGGTGCATACTTCATCCCTAACTCACAGGCACAGGCTGCTGAGTGCTTCGAGACTGGTGCTTACATCAACACTATCGAGAATATCGAAGTAACAGACAACACTCTCACTATCGGTGTAACTCGCGAAGGTGACGCTGTTGAAGACTGGACAGTATTTGATTCATTCCGTCTTACTTACTATGGTGAGAAGACTGAGACTCCAGAGGAGCCAGAAGGATGGACATGTCCTGAAGGCGAAACAGATATCACAACTTTGGATTGGGTACAACTCTCACAGGATTGTATCAAGGACTTTGGAGAAGACAAGGGTAATGTCTTCGGTACAGACGCTGGTGGCAGCAATATTTCTTACGTAGATATCACTAACTACGAAAGCATCAAGATCTATGGTGCTGAAGGTTCTGTAGTTCGTGCTTTCATCAATCGCGAGGAAGCTGATGCTGCTGGACAGCAGTTCATCTTTGTATTTGACGCAATTGGTGCTGATGGTGTAGCAACATTCGATCTTTCAAAAGTTCTTGAAGTTCAGCCAGAAGCTGATCATCTTTACCTCAGTGGTATTAAGGCAGGTCCAAGCTGGGATTCAAAAGCAACAGTTTACGGCATCACTCTTACAGGAAAGACTTCTGAGGAGCCAGAGCAGCCTGAGACTCCAGAAGAGCCATCATTTGAGCCACTCCCATTCGATCCAGCAGGTCTTACTGAGATCGCTCTCAGCCAGAGCCCAGACGTTCAGGATGGTGCTAACCGTGCTGCTGTAGAAGAAGGTGAAGGTTACACTAAGTACACTTCAGGCAATGACATCAGCGTTATCATCAAGATGATGGACATTGATGTTGCTAACTGCGACTATGTTCTCGTTAAGTTCGCTGCTCCAGCTCCAGAGGGCATCAACATCTCATTCTGGAATGGAACTGACAACGTTGCTGTTCCTGCTGGTGCAACAGAGTACAAATATGTATTCGCTGAGGACGAAAAGTGCGCTATCAGCAATGATGTTCTTCCACAGGTTGCTCTTATCACACTTTGGAATGGTGGTAAGGAAGTTTACCTCACAGGTGTTTACAAGCATGTTGTTGAGCCAGAGATTGCAGAGACTATCCCTGCAGCTGACCCAGAGCCAGCAGCAATGGAAGGCTACTCATGGACTGAGAACCTCGTAAACAACGGTGACTTCACAGGTGACGATATCTCTTCATTCCCAGTTCAGGGTGAAGGCGTAACTTCACAGATCATCGACGGTCCTAACGGTGCTAAGGTTTATGAGATCCAGAGCGCTGACATGGTACAATTCGCTTGGGACAGCCAGGTATTCATCGTTTCTAACGAAGTGCTCAACGAAGGTGACTACTACCTCGTATCATTCTCTTACAAGGCTGAAGTTGAAACAACACCTTCAACTCAGGCTCACGCTACTCCAGGCAACTACCTCCACTGGGCTATGCTCAACCCTAACCCAACATTCTCTACTGAATGGAAGACTACAACTTGGACTGGTCAGATTTCTGCAGCTCAGGCTAAGGGTAACGATGGTAACGGCAATGGAACAGGTATGACAACTATTGCATTCAACCTCAACGATCTCCCAACTGCTTGCAAGTTCTACATCACAAATGTAGTTGTTAAGAAGCAGGTTGCTAATGTTGTTGACGGTATCGCTTCTGTTGATGCTGCTGCTAAGGCTAACGGCAAGTACATCGAGAACGGTAAGGTTGTTATCGTTAAGAACGGTGTTAAGTACAACGTAGCAGGTGCAAGAATCAAGTAATTCTAAACCCTATATATTAAAAAGGTGCGGAGCAGTTTTGTTTCGCACCTTTTATTTTTGGTAATGACAAAAGAAACGGTAAAACACTTTATATGCTTTTGTCTCACATAAATTTTCAATTAGCCAAAAGTCATGAATATTCAGACTAAAGTCTAATGCCGTCAAGCAATTTCACATACAAATAAATCGCTCCCTCAATCTCGCTGACCTTAATATATTCATCTGCTGTATGTGAGCGTGAACTCTGCCCTGGCCCCAGCTTCAAACTTGGGAAACGCATCAAAGCCTGATCACTGAGAGTAGGAGAGCCAAAAGGATGCAAACCTTCTGCAATACATCTCTTCACAAAAGGATGATCCACATCTATCCTTGATGATGAAAGGCGGAAAGAACGAGCTTTCAACTCTGACTTCATATTCTTCTGGAAGAAAGCAAATATCTCCTCATTTGTATAACACTCATTTGAACGCACATCAATCGTGAACGTACACCGGTCAGGTATAACATTATGCTGTGTTCCTGCATTTACTATTGTGACAGTATTCTTTACAGGTCCGAGCAGCTCTGTCTGCTTAGGAAACACCCACTCACTTATCCATTTGATATCCTCTATGGCATGATAGATGGCATTGTCACCCTCATTGCGTGCAGCGTGTCCAGCTTTGCCATGCGCAACAGCGTCAATCACCATCAATCCCTTCTCTGCTATAGCAGGCTGCAATCCTGTAGGCTCGCCCACAATAGCGAAGTCTATCTTTGGAAGGAGAGGAAGCGCAGCCTCTATACCATTCTTGCCACTCACCTCCTCTTCACACGAAGCAAGATAGATGAGATTATAATCCCTTTTCATATTGCCAAGGATGATGAACGCCTGCAGAAGAGCCATCAGTCCACCACCGCAATCATTACTTCCCAAACCGTATAGCACATCACCTTCCATTGTGGCTGCAAACGGGTCGCGTGACCAGTCTGCAACAGGCTTGACAGTATCTATATGAGCATTAAGAAGAATTGTAGGTTTCGATTCGTCATAATCTTTTGATATGCTCCATAGGTTATTGCCAAACCTCTTTGGACTGAGTCCTTTTTCTTTCAGATAGCCTTCAAGAACATCAGCGGCAGCCTTTTCGTCACGGCTCACACTCGGAGTAGATATAAGCTTTTTGAGCAGTTCCACCGCTTCTGTTGTATTCTCTTTGTATGTCATTTTCAATGCTTTTATGTTATTTTAAGAACAAAGGTACTGCATTTTAATGAGAAAATCGTAACTTTGCAAAAATTTTGGACCATTAGTAATGGTTAGTAACAGAAAAATATAAAACTCAAATATAATGGCACAGCAAGAAGACATTTTCAAGAAAGTGATTAGTCACTGCAAGGAATACGGTTTTGTATTCCCTTCATCAGAGATTTACGACGGACTTGGCGCTGTTTATGACTACGGTCAGAACGGTGTTGAGCTTAAAAACAATATCAAGCAGTATTGGTGGCAGTACATGACAATGCTTCATGAGAACATTGTCGGTATCGATTCTGCCATCTTCATGCATCCTACTATTTGGAAGGCATCAGGACATGTTGACGCATTCAACGACCCACTCATCGACAACCGTGACTCAAAGAAGCGCTATCGTGCAGATGTGCTTATCGAGGATCAGATTGCAAAGTACGATGACAAGATTGACAAGGAGGTAGCAAAGGCTGCCAAGCGTTTTGGTGAAAGCTTTGACGAGGCTCAGTATCGTGCAACATCTCCAAAGGTTTTAGAGTTAGCAGAGAAGCGTGACGCTCTCCACAAGCGTTTCCAGGAAGTGATGAATGCAGAAGGTGGCATCGACCTCGATGGCATGAAGCAGATCATCCTCGACGAGGAAATCGTTTGTCCTATTTCAGGCACTCGCAACTGGACAGATGTACGTCAGTTCAACCTCATGTTCAAGACTGAGATGGGAGCGGCAGCAGAAGGTGCATCAACAATCTATCTCCGTCCAGAGACTGCTCAGGGTATTTTCGTAAACTACCTCAATGTTCAGAAGACTGGACGCATGAAGATTCCATTCGGAATCGCTCAGATTGGTAAGGCTTTCCGCAACGAAATCGTTGCTCGCCAGTTCATCTTCCGTATGCGTGAGTTTGAGCAGATGGAGATGCAATTCTTTGTAAAGCCAGGCACAGAACTTCAGTGGTTCGACGAATGGAGAAACCGCCGTATGGCATGGCATCAGGCTCTCGGCTTCGGTGCAGAGAACTACCGTTTCCACGACCATGACAAGCTTGCTCACTATGCAAACGCAGCAACTGACGTTGAGTTCAAGATGCCATTCGGATTCAAAGAGGTTGAGGGCATCCACTCTCGTACAAACTTCGACCTCTCTCAGCATGCTAAATACTCAGGAAAGAAGATTGAATACTTCGACCCAGAAGAGAATGCTTCTTACACTCCATACGTTATCGAGACATCTATCGGTGTTGACCGTATGTTCCTTTCTGTCATCTGCCACAGCTATGACGAAGAGCAGCTCGAAGGAGGCCAGTCACGTACTGTGCTTCATCTCCCAGCAGCACTTGCTCCTGTCAAGCTCGCTGTCTTCCCTCTCACAAAGAAGGACGGACTTCCAGAGAAGGCACGCGAGATTATCGACTCTCTCAAGTTCCACTTCAACTGCCAGTACGAAGAGAAGGATCAGATTGGCAAGCGCTATCGCCGTCAGGATGCCATCGGTACACCATTCTGTGTGACTGTTGACAATCAGACAATCGAAGATAACACAGTAACTCTCCGCTACCGCGACACTATGGAGCAGAAGCGTGTTGCCATCTCTGAACTTCGCAGCATCATTGAGGATCAAGTTAGCATCCCAAGCCTCCTTAAGAACTTAAAATAATATATGAAGAAAATAATTTTCATATTATCAATACTCGTTTCATTCATCTCATTCTGTTCATGCTCTGAGCAGGATGAGACGAGTGAGTACGAAAATTGGGAAGTTCGCAACAAACTCTTTATCGACTCCATCTCCAATCTCGCCAAAACAGGCAAAGACGGATGGTCAAGGATAGTGGCATACAACTATGTTGATTCGATAGAGAATATCTACAACAACTCCAACCACTACATCTACATTCAGAAAATCGAGAATGGCGAAGGTGACAAATACCCGATGTTTAACGACTCTGTCAGAGTGCATTACCTCGGTCGTATGATACCTACTTCAGCCAACTCTCAAGGGTATGTATTCGACAAGACTTACAACACATACATACTCAACGAAGAGACTGATGTACCTGCCATCCTTAGCGTGAGAGGCACTGTTACAGGATTCGCTACAGCCATGCTCAACATGAGAGAAGGAGACAGATGGAAAGTTGTCATTCCAAGCGACCTTGGGTATGGGAAAGAGAACCACAGCAACATTCCTGGCTTCTCAACACTCATCTTCGATGTCAAGATGGCACGTATCTACAGATACAAGATTGACACCAACTCAACTTGGCACTAAATTTCTATCATTTGCGAACTTTTAAGCCTACAAAAGAGGAATCTCGTTCATCAGAGGTTCCTCTTTTTGTCTAATATAAATAATGCAACTCAAACACTCTACTGCCGCTTCAATATTGTCACATTTTGCAACATATATACTTTTTCTATAACACATTTTTTGCAGAAATAAAAAATCACTTTAATTTTGCAAAAAAATAATGTATTTTGAAAAATTTTGACACAAAGCGCAGACTCAAAAGTCTATTCCTGCTGGCTACATATCTGGTGATATTAGCCCTGGGTTCTTTGCATGTACACGAATGCAAAGAGGATGTTGCTGAGTGTCAAGATTGTCTTGAGCATGTCAAGCACCACAATCATGTCAGCCAGTCCTCTTTCATAGATTGCAACTGTCTATTGTGCCAACTATCACATGCCTGTTATATAACTCCAGAAGTGCTGACTTTCTCGGCAGCAGCACTTCTGCCTATTTCCTTTACCGTATGTGCAACACCGAAAATTGTGTATGGTCAAAGCACTCTGCCGAGTCTCCGTGCACCTCCTGCAATCTGTTGACCACAAGATTGTATTCACCTTATTTATTAACTAGTAGGGGATGGCAGATAATGCTATCCTTGCAACAATTGTTTTACGATGTATTATCGACAATATGCGCTGTCATTGTTAACAGCATGTTGTTCGGTCGTAACTCTATGTGCGCAAACTACTGACAGCCTTGAAAGCATAAAACTCAATGAGGTGTCGGTATTGAGTTCCTCAATCCCAAAGTCATCATTGGCAGCCCAAACGTCTGTTTACGTCTCTCAAGACGAGATTAAAAGTCGTTCGGGTCACAGCTTTATGGATGTGCTCTGCCAAACAGAAGGAGTGCAGGCCATGAATATCGGTGTAGGATTCAGCAAGCCGATGATACGTGGGTTAGGTTTTCAGCGCGTAGCAGTTACAGAAAACGGTGTAAAGCAGGAAGGGCAGCAATGGGGAGCAGACCACGGATTAGAGATTGACGCTTTCCATGTGGAGGATGTGCGTGTGGTAAAAGGACCAGCATCCGTTTTATATGGCAGCGATGCTATGGGTGGAGTTATCGAAATTCTGCCTCCTGCATTTCCGCAAAAAGACACCATTTCAGGTGAAGCTCTGTTATCGCACCAAAGTGTTTGTTCTGGACTTGATGGGTCAGTAATGATGCAGATAAAACGTAATCGTTTTTTTGCAAAGATACGTTACACAGAAAGACACTGGGCAGATTACAGCGTACCTGCCGACAGTTTCACATATCTTAGCATGCAACTGCCAATACACAACCGTCGTCTGAAGAATACTGCAGGTTTGGAACGTAGCGTCAACGGATTGCTGGCTTATCGCCATGGCAATTACCAGGGGCGTGTCAACATCAGCGACAACTACCAGAAATCAGGCTTTTTCAGCGGCGCACATGGATTGCCAAACTCTGCCAGCTTGGAAGATGACGGCAACAGGTGGAATGTGGATTTACCTTACAGCTCAGTCAACCACTTGAAGATAACCTCAACCAATATCTGGACAAATAGTTTTCTTCAAACAAAGTTAATTGTAGGCTATCAGCTAAACCACAGAGAGGAGTGGAGCAAGTTTCACACTCACAACCCTTCACAAACTCCGCCAGCCGTCAATCCTGACAAAGAACTGATGTTTCATCTCCATACAGGGAGTGCGCAGCTGCAAACAAGACTCACGCCCGACACCTCTTTGGAGTTATACGGAGGTGTGTCGGCTGTAGCGCAATACAACGACATAGGAGGTTATGGCTTTCTTATTCCTGCCTACAACAGACAGGAGTTAGGTGCATTTATGCTTGCCAACTACCATCTTTCGTCCTCTCTGCTATTGAGCGGCAGCGTGCGCTATGACTTCGGCCGTATTCACACTCAAGCGCATGAGGATAATGTAAGTGAGGTGTTAAGGCATTTTCACGATTATTCGATGGCTTACGGCGTGGAATACGAACCTATGAATCATCATAAGTTCAATGTCTCTGTCGGACGTGCTTTCCGCCTGCCATCTGCCAATGAACTAACATCCAACGGTGTGCATCACGGAGCATTTCGTCATGAGATGGGCGACAGCAGCTTGGTTAGCGAGCAGGGGTGGCAGGTCAATGTGTCGTACACATTCAATCGTAACAACTTCGAAGTGTATATTTCACCTTTCTACAGTTATTACAACCATTTCATCGCCTTGCACCCTACAGGACGCTGGTCTATGCTTCCTGATGCAGGACAAGTGTATCAATTCATTGATGCGCCGACCACATTAGCCGGTGGCGAATTGCACATAAAAGCAAGAATATGGAGAAAACTGCATTACACTCTTGTTGGTGAGTACGTTTACACATACGACCACAACTCACACACAGCCACACCATTCTCGCCTCCTGCCAACATGAGCAACACCTTGAGCTGGGAGGCGTCTAATTGGCGATGTTTTGCAGAATGCCAAACTGTTGCAGCCCAAAATAGGGTTTGTCACAATGAGATGAAGACACCTGGATACAATCTGTTTCACTTAGGGGGAAGTGTCGATTTCCTGTTGCACAACCACAAAATATCTTTGTCTGTGCATGTGCGAAACCTCTTTGACACCCCTTATCTCAACCATCTCAACTTTTACAGACGGATAGAGTTGCCAGAGGCTGGCACCGATGTCCAAACAAAAATTCGTATTTATATTTAAAATTTATGATTATTATGAAAAAATATTATATCCTTTCAATTCTCGCAATTGCACTTTCTTTCGTTTTCACAGCTTGTGGCGATGACAACGATGATGGCGATACTACAGCTCCTGTCATTGAACTTGATGAGCCTGAAGATGGCGATGAACTTCTCATAGGCAGCAGCATACATTTTGAGTGTGACTTCTCTGACAATAAGATGCTTGGCAGTTACATGATAGAGATTCATAGCAATTTTGACGGCCACACACACAAGGTGTCAACACGTGCCACAAATGAAAAGGATGTGCCTTTATTTGTAAAGAAAACATACTCCCTTTCTGGTTTCCGCAACAAACATGAACATCACCACGACATTGTCATTCCTGAGAACACAGCCCCTGGCAACTATCATCTCGTCGTTTACTGTACTGATGCCGAAGGCAACCAGTCTCTCGTTGCTCGTGAAGTAATTCTTTCTCACGATGCTGATGAGCACGAACACGAACATGACGAATAAGGAAAACGAAGAGAGTGTGTCAAAAGTCAATTAGGCAAAAATTAAACTATCAAAATGTATGTTGACTTTGTGGCACAAATGAAAAATTGCCGTTTTAGAGCTTATTGGGGTGTTGAAATCCCTTTTCTAAAGCTCTAAAACGGCTTATTTTAGCTAAAGCAGAGTTATAAATAAAATATCCTTACTCCACCCTAACTTTCATTTCATATTACGAATCTCGGATTTCGTAATTATTTCCTCACCTTCACCCATTTGCCATTTTCAAATACAGAGCTGAGGGTTTCATGACCTTTAGCGTCAATGACATATATTTCTGCACCCTCCTTAGGATGATTTCTATTTTTAAACACCCACTCAGGGTAGCCGCCCTTGCCAAGCGTGCTACTTGTAAAACCTCCTCCTGTATTTGGCCAATCATGCGGCTGCGGACCACCAAGTTCTGGTCCAAACGGAATATAAAGGTTATCTGTGTAACTGCTATAGAAACGGATAACGGCATATCCTTCATCATCAAGGTTGAAAGCTGTGCCGTCATAGTCAAGCCTCAAGCCATAATATATATCCTTCAAAGACTTCAAGGTCTTAACATCGGCAGCAACGGCAACAAAACCGCCTACTACACCGCCCTTCACATTATCCTCATAAAAAGGCAAATCTTTCAAAGAGATCACTTTCTGCAACAAAATGGTGCTGTCAGGCCTATTCAGACACTCACGAAACTTACGCAGTCTTACCTGATTATCCAATGAAAGTGCCCAGGCAGAATCTGTGCTGAAAGCCACAAACTCCTTCTTCTTCATGCCGTTCATCTTCAGCAAAGACTTCTTGCTTTCGCCAAAACCATCCATACGTGAGATGGTCTTCCGAGTGAAATGCCCTTGCGATTCAGCTAACGCATCATTTGTTGTCTTACATGAAACGACAACTATTGACAAAGCCAGCAGCACCAGAAAGTGCTTCATCATCGAAACAACAGCATCTAATTTGTATTGATTTTTCATATTCTTTACTTGATTTTATTTTATTGAGGTTAACTCCAATAACTCGGAAAACTCAAAAAAAAAATGAGGCTGCACAATTCTTACAGCCTCACCCTTTCTAATATATTATTCAACTTTCACATGCTCATTTTGGGGAGTAAAAGAGACATTTGCCATGTCGGAAATTTGTCACTTTAACTACCCTTTAACTCCACAACAAGTAGAGCTTGTTTACTTCACGTTGCCAACCTTGATGAGGTACTCAGCAATCTGTACTGCATTGAGGGCAGCACCCTTCTTGATCTGGTCGCCTGTGAGCCAGAATGTGAGACCGTTGTCGTTAGCGAGATCCTTGCGAACGCGACCAACATACACATCATCCTTGCCTGCAGCGAAGAGAGGCATTGGGTAAGGAAGGCCTTCCATAGTCTCTGCATTTGCGTCAGCATTAGCCTTAGCGCCAACCTTAGCGATGTCATCCACAAGTGTCACGCCGTCAGCAGCAGCAATAGCCTTCTTTGCAGCCTCAACATCAATAGGCTCGTCAGTCTCAACCCATACAGCCTCTGAGTGAGCACGGAGTGAAGAGATGCGCACGCACATAGCAGAGCAACGAGCGTCTGTGTGCATAATCTTCTTTGTCTCGTTAAACATCTTCATCTCCTCCTTAGTGTAACCATTATCCTGGAACACATCAATCTGAGGGATTACGTTATATGCAAGCTGGTATGCAAACTTGTTCACTGTTGGGTCCTCGCCCTCAGCGAGTGACTTATATTGCTGCTGAAGCTCTGCCATTGCAGCAGCGCCAGCACCTGAAGCGCTCTGGTATGAAGCAATATGAATGCGGTTAATGTGGCTGAGCTTCTCTATTGGCTGAAGCACCACAACCATCATGATTGTTGTACAGTTAGGGTTCGCAATAATGCCACGAGGACGGTTAAGCGCATCCTCAGCGTTGCACTCAGGCACTACCAATGGCACATCAGCGTCCATACGGAAAGCACTTGAGTTGTCAATCATCACAGCTCCATATTTTGTGATATCCTCAGCGAACTCCTTTGAAGTGCCTGCGCCAGCTGATGTGAATGCGATATCCACACCCTTGAAGTCATTACCATGCTGGAGAAGCTTTACTTCATACTCCTTGCCACGGAATGTGTACTTTGTGCCTGCGCTGCGTGTTGAGCCAAAGAGCACAAGTTCATCTACTGGGAAATTTCTCTCATCGAGAACACGAAGGAATTCCTGTCCTACGGCGCCACTGGCACCGACGATAGCTACTTTCATCTTATTACCTTATTTGTTACGAAATTAGTCATTTACATAAAATTAGGTGCAAAAATACAACTATTCCAAATAAAACGGAAAAAAAACAAAAACTTTTTCCTATCTTTGCGCTGAAAATATGGCACTTAAGCCATATAAAATGCATAAATAGATAACTTAACCTTTCAATTGGACGCAATCACCTCATATCTTCACCTGCCAATCACCGACCCTACATGGATTTTCTTCCTTGTGTTATGTGTGATATTGTTTGCACCTATGATTTTCAGCAAACTCCACATTCCTCATCTCATTGGAATGATTCTTGCGGGTGTGCTGATTGGCGAGAATGGCTTAAACCTCCTCCAGCGAGATGCGTCGTTTGAGCTGTTCGGAAAGGTCGGCATCTATTTCATCATGTTTCTCGCTGGTCTTGAGATGGACCTTCAAAACTTGAAGCAGAACAGAACCAAAGGCATAATATTCGGTATCATAACAACTGCCATACCATTCGCCTTCGGATTCATAGGCGGCCACTACTTCCTCTATTACAGCATCCCTGCATCTCTGCTTCTTGCATGCATCCTTGCATCCCACACGCTTGTGGCATACCCTATTGTCGGCAGATACGGACTCAGCAAATCGCCAGCTGTCACCATCTCCATTGCAGCAACAATGATAGCCCTCCTCTTCGCCCTCCTCTTCCTTGCGGGCATCTCGGGCACCTTCAAGGGCAGCAACGACATTTGGTTCTGGCTTTTGTTCTCGGGCAAGGTGGCAGTCTATATGTTCGGTCTTTTCTACCTTCTGCCTAAACTCATCAAGGTCTTATTCAGAAAATACAGCGAGCCTGTCATCCAGTTCACATTCACTCTCGCCGTCGTTTTTCTCGCGGCTGCTTCTGCTGAACTCTGCGGACTCGAGGGAATACTTGGCGCATTCCTCGCCGGACTCGTGCTCAACCGTTTTGTGCCAAACACATCACCTCTGATGAACCGCATTGAGTTTGTTGGCAATGCACTCTTCATACCTTACTTCCTTATTGGAGTCGGCATGCTTGTCAATGTCACACCTATGTTCAAGGAGCTGGATGCTGTGATTGTCGTGACGGTGATGGTCGTCTCTGGCACATTGTCAAAATACCTCGCTGCACTTCTTGGACGTGTGGCTCTGAAACTGTCACACAATGAAGGAGTGATGATGTTCGGCCTCACCGAAGCGCATGCTGCAGGAGCCCTCGCCATGGTTATGGTGGGCGTAAACCTCGAGATAGAACCTGGAGTGCCGCTCATGGACAGCGCCGTGCTCGACGGTGTGGTGATGATGATACTCATCTCCTGCATAATAAGCTCCATCGCCACCGATCAGGCAGCCAAGAAGCTCAAAATCGAAAGCGAGGGCACTAACAAGCAGGAAAGACGAGACAGTACGGCGCGCGATGATGAGAAGATTCTTATTCCGCTAAACAACCCCGACAATATTGAGACGCTCATGTCAACAGCCTTCATGATGCGCAATCAGAAACTCAAACGAGGACTTATCTGCCTCAACATCATAAACGATGCCGACAGAAGCGACAAGACGCAGAATCACAGCAGACTCTGCCTCGACATGGCAAGCAAACTGGCATCTGCAGCCGATGTCCCTGTGCAGACTCAGACAAGACTCGCCGTCAATTTCGTTACTGCAACAATACATTCACTGCGCGAGAACGATGCAAGCGAGCTGCTCATAGGCTTGCACAAAAAAAGAGGCTCCGACGACTCTTTCCTTGGGTTGTTTGCTGAGGGGCTCATAGAAAACACCTCACGACAAATCATCGTTGTCAACATGAATATCCCTGCCAACACCATAAGCAAGATTGTCGTTGCCGTACCAGAAAAGGCGGAATACGAGAAGGGATTCTACCGATGGATAAACAGAATTGCCAGAATGGCTGAAGACCTCAGCTGCCAGATGGATTTCTACGCTACCGAAACAACAGCAAATCTCATCATGGCGTACATGAACGAGAGACACAAAAGCGTAAAGGCAGAATATGAGGAGTTGTATTCTTGGAACGATTTCACAGCATTAAGACACGAATTGAGTCAAGACACCCTATTCGTCGTGGTGACATCAAGAAAAGGAAGCATCTCATATCAGAAGTCGTTCGACAAACTCCAATCACAGCTTCAGACATATTTTGTCGACAACAGCCTCATGCTCATCTACCCCGATCAAGAGGAGGAGAACAACGCCATCTATGCATTCACCGACCCTCACCGCCGCAGCATGACATCCGAAAAGACTGCTATTGGCAGGTGGTTGAGCAAGTGGATTGGAGAAATGGGATGAGGAAAATAAGA
>JAKSLL010000050.1 GCA_024401215.1 Bacteroidaceae bacterium | reverse complement strand
GCTGCAAAAGTTGAATAAACATAAAATTGTCATTTTGCAAAAATACTAACAAATCATCACAATTTGAACAAAACAGGCAAATAAATGTATATATTACATGCTTTGTACAACAATCTGTCCAAAAAATGTTACTACTTTTGACTATTATATAGTATTTTTGTAACAAATTTGACGACTGAGGCGGCACATCTGTCAATGTGCAATATCTGTAATAATAACTAACTAATATAAAATACAACACCCAAATTACCAAAATGAAGAATCTATTTTTCCTTTTGCTTCTTGCCATAAGCGTTTTTGCTAAGGCACAGGAGAAAATAATCGTGACTCAAAACATACAGTACGACGAACATAAGTCGTGCGTGCTTGATGTTGCCCAGCCTATCACATCCGACAAAGCCCTGCGTCCTGCCATCATCATCATCCATGGAGATGGCAGGTGCAAGTGCCAAGAACCTCAAGAAACTCCATGCACCTATTATATATATGAGTGGTGGAGAAGGAGATGTTGTATACAAGAATGCAGAGATGGACTACAAAAGCATTAAGAAGGTTGCCGCCGTGTGGGCTGACAACGCCAAGGCTGGCCATGAGGGCACTTACAAGCAGCCGTTTGGAGGCTCGTTCGCAAAGATGGCCATCGACTGGCTCGATTTGCAGCTAAAAGGCAAGACTGAGAATGCGGAATTCTTCAAGGCGACGAACGGCAAATATCCAGAATGGACAATACAGAGCAAATGACACTCTACTGTCCACACCCTGCCGCTGATTCGTGACATGCTGCAATACTAAGTAGGAGTTCATAAGTAAGTATTCAAAATTATTTTTATATTTATCAAGAATTTAGAGAAATTAGAGATTTTTTCTTTCAGTTTGAAACAAACTGTTCTTTATGACTCAGAATTAAATCGTTACGATTGGAATCAAGAGAATCCATCCGGATGGAATTTCTCTCATTCTCTTAATTCTTGATTATAAAAATAATTGTGACCAGAAACTTAATTATAAATAATTTTGAACATCTACTTAAAAACTTCAGATTACTAACTTAACATACTATACTGACTAATGAGAAAACTGTTAACTACCCTGCTCCTGTCTGCCGGCGTTGCCGCCATGGCACAGGATGCACCAATCACTATCGACCTTGCAAAGAAAGGTGCGGTAGTATCCCCAAACCTCTATGGCATCTTCTTCGAGGAAATCAGTCATGCCGGAGATGGCGGCCTTTATGCAGAACTCGTGGAAAATCGTGGTTTTGAAGAGCATGTGCTGCCTTCAAGCATGACTTACGCCAACGGCAAGGCTGTGGCTATCGACAGCCGCAACTACGAACATGGCAACAACCGCAAATGGTCTATCCCTTGGGATATGGAGGCCAAGAAGACTCAGGGATGGAGCGTGAAGAGCAACCTCTGCTTCGTGAAGAATGAAGTGAAGGAGGCTTCTGCGCCTTTGCACAAGAACACCCCTAACGCCATGCACCTCACCATCTCTGGCATGCAGAATGGCGGCAAGGCACAGCTCATCAACTCAGGCTACTGGGGCATGGGACTTATGGAAGGCGAGAAATACGACCTACGCTTCTATGTGAAAAGCTCCGACTACAACGGAAGCATCACCGCTCGCATCGCCGATGCCGACAAGGGCAACGAACTCGGCTGCGTGACTCTTGAGAAGAAGACCATCAGCGACTGGACAGAACATACTGCTGTAATACAGAGCAAAGGCACAACGGCAAAAGGTCAGCTCATCCTTGAGTTTGACGCTGCGGGCACCGTGCTTGTGGATTATGTGTCGCTCTTCCCACGCCACACTTTCAAAAACCGCAAGAACGGACAGCGCAAGGACCTTGCGCTCATGCTTCAGAATCTCCATCCTAAATTCATGCGCTGGCCAGGCGGATGCATCGTAGAAGGCGCAACATACGAAAACAGAGTGAAGTGGAAGGAGACTCTCGGCGACCCAATGACACGCCGCGGCGAATGGGACGTGTGGGGTTACCGCGCAACATGGGGCATGGGCTATCATGAGTTTCTGCAATTCTGCGAGGATCTCGGCATGGACGGCATGTTTGTAGATAATGCAGGAATGTCATGCTCTGTACGCAACGGCGACTATGTGGATGGCGACAAAGAGCTTGACGATGTCATCCAAGACTTCCGCGACGCTATCGACTACGCTCTTGCCGACCCTGCTACAAACAAGTGGGCTAAGATGCGCGCAGAGGCTGGACACCCAAAGCCTTTCCCTCTCAAGTATGTGGAGATTGGCAACGAGAATGTAGGCCCAGAATATGTGAAGCATTTCAATTATATATTCAAGAAGCTGAAGGCCGAATATCCGCAGATTATCTTCATCAACACTCTCGGTCACGACAGTCCGCTGCTCAGCCAGATTCCTGGCGAATACATGGTTGACCCTCATTGGTACCGTGACCCTAACTTCTTCTTCAACAACAACCACCTCTTCGACAACGCATCTCGACAGCACGACATCTACGTTGGCGAATATGCCTGCAACTCAGGAGTGGGCGGCGGCAACCTTCTCGCCGCTATCAGCGAGGCTGCTTTCATCATGGGCATGGAGCGCAACAGCGACGTTGTGAAGATGACATCTTACGCTCCTCTCTTTGAGAATGTCAACAAGAAAGACTGGCCTTGCAACCTCATACACTTCAACAGCAACCAGACTTTCGGACGTGCGTCATACTATGTTCAGCAGATGGCTGCAGAGAATCGACCTACATATAATGTATATGTGAGCGAGACATCAAAGGCAAGCGAGAGCAATCCATTCCAGGCTGGCACTATCGGACTTGGCAGTTATGCCACAAATGTAGAATACAAGAACATCCTGATCACTCTTGCTGGCGAGAAGAAGGCTAAGAAGATTGCCGCACGCCAGTTCGAGCAGAAGAAGGGTGTATGGAAAGTCGCTGGCGACGTTATTGCGCAAACATCAAATGAGCAGCTTACTGTAGCCACACTCCCTGACTTCTCTTCTGACAGCTACACTCTCACACTCCAGGCTCGCAAGACATCAGGCATGGAAGGTTTCTTCATCTACTATGGCATGAATGAGAATGGACGCAGCCGCAATGGCTATGGAGTAAACATCGGCGGATGGAATAACACGCAGACAGCTGTTGAGCAGATAAGCCGCGGCCGTACAAGCGGCGTTCTCAGCCGTCAGGTGCCACAGACTATTGAAACAGGCAAATGGTATAACATCAAGGTTGTCGTTACTCCTGACAGCGCTGTGGTTTATGTAGATGGCAAGGAGATGACAACAGCCAAGCCTCTCTCACAGACTCGTCAGTTCTGCCAGACAGGCTATGACGAGCAGACAGGCGAACTTGTCATCAAGGTTGTCAACGGCACAGATAAGCCATACCGCCGTGACTTCAACATCACAGGTGCGCAGAAGGTAAATCAGAGAGGACGCATCATCACGCTTTCTGGCGATCCTAATGAAGAGAACACTTTCGAGGAGCCAACAAAGCTCTCTCCAAAGACAACGATATACAATGAATTCGGAGAGAATTTCAGCTACGAATTTGCTCCTATGTCATTCACTATCATGCGCATTCGTGTGAGCGGCAACGGCTTGGCTGTCAACCGCCAGTGGAACAGAGAGACACGCGACCCTAACGCTCACGACCCTGTCATGGCAAAAGGTGAAGACGGACGCTACTACTGCTTCATGACAGGCATGAACGTTGGCGTAATGTCGAGCGACGACATGGAGGTGTGGCGCAATGAGCCATCTGCCCTCCCTGCCACTCCTGAGTGGGCTAAGGAAGAGGTTAAGGGCTACAACGGTCACACTTGGGCACCAGACATCAGCTACCACAATGGCAAATGGTATCTCTACTATTCATGCTCTACATTCGGAAAGAATGGCAGCGCCATCGGCCTTGCCACAAACAAGACTCTCGACCCTAAGTCGCCAGACTTCAAGTGGGAGGACCAGGGCATGGTCATCGCTTCACATCGCCGCATGGACAATTTCAATGCTATCGACCCTAATCTCATCGTTGACAAGAAAGGTCAGCCATGGCTCACTTTCGGCTCTTTCTGGGATGGCATTCAGCTCGTGAAGCTCGACAAGAAGGACTTCAAGACTCCTGTCTCTAAGCCAAAGACTATCGCACGCCGTCTTGGCAAGAAACTCACTCTCGCTGAGACAAACAACGAAGCAAACTTCACCGTCGAAGGCGGCAACACCATAGAGGCAGGAGAGAATGCCATCGAGGCACCATTCATCTTCTACCACGACGGCTACTATTATCTCTTCGTGAGCTTCGACTACTGCTGCCGCGGACAGGCTTCTACATATAAGACTGTGTATGGACGCTCAAAGAAGGCCGAGGGACCATATCTCGACAAAAGCGGCAAGCCAATGGAGTTTGGCGGAGGCACACTCCTCTACGGCCCTGACTTCGACAACTTCGGCATCGGCCATAACTCAGCATACGAGTTCGACGGCAAATGCTACTTCATCTCTCATGCCTACCTCAAGGATCAGAACGGAGCTGCTAAGCTTTTCGTTCGCCCTATGAACTTTGATGCTGACGGATGGATTATGACAGAAGAATAACCAGGAACGCTTAAATACACTTATATAAGTAAATATATTTTGATAGGCTACTGACGCTGCCAGCACTTGACGACACAAGTGCTGGCACTTTTTTTCCTCAATCACAATAATCACCCAAGGCTGAGATTTACGCATCGCAAATCGTCAACTATCAGACAAAAAAAGCAAAGTGGCGTAGTCTATATTAACATAACTTTGCATACAAATAGATTGCAAGGACATCTGCATGTCAGAAAAATTCAGAAAAAGGAATGCAGCACATAAAATAATTTGCTACCTTTGCATCTATAAGTCAGCGTTTGTTTTATTTAAGACTGACGCTTGCTTTTACCTATAACAATTTTTGAAATACCTATTTTACTAAAATCAAATTTTACAATGGCTTCTATTAAAGAAAAAATCGGTTATGCTCTTGGTGATGCAGCAGCAGGAGGTATCACATGGAAAATAATGTCTATCGCTTTCCCATTCTTCTTTACAAACGTATTCGGTCTCTCACTCGGCGACACAGCGGCTTTGATGCTCATAGCTCGTATGTTCGACGTGTTCACCGACCCTATCATGGGTAGCCTTGCCGACCGCACACAGTCAAAGTGGGGCACATATCGCCCATGGCTCATCTTCGGCTCCATACCTTTTGGCATAATCTTCGCCTTGCTGCTCTTCACTCCAGAGCTCGACCCTGAAGGCAAGCGTATCTATGCCTACACCCTCTATCTGCTGATGATGGCGGTTTATACTGCGGTGAATGTACCTTATGGCTCGCTCTTAGGTGTGATGACTGAGGATGACAATGAGAAAAATGAATTCTCTTCTTACCGTATGGTTGGTGCCTATGCCATGGGATTCATCACACTTCTCTCTTTCCCTTACCTCCAGAAGTTTGTGGGAGGAAGCGATGCACATCAGTATGCCGTGCTTGGCGCTGGCTTTGGCATCCTTGCTGCAGCTATGACTCTGGCATGCGGTTTGATGACAAAAGAGCGTGTTAAGATGGTGCGTGCTGAGAAATTCTCATTCAAACAGTTTATCGACCTTTTCAAGAATGGTCCTTGGCTCATACTTACTTCTATTGGTATCTGCACAAACTTCTTCAACGGATTCCGCTATGCTGTAGCAGCTTATATATTCCAATACTGCATGGGTGGAGACATCACCGTAAGCAGTCTGATTATCAATTATACTGTATTCATGGCATTTGGCGAGGTTACATGTATGATTTTCGGAGGCTTGTCACCTAAATTCACATCATTGATAGGCTCTAAGCGCATGGCGTTCATCTGGGCGTCTGTCATCTGCCTTATCCTTTCTGTTGCGTTCTACTTCGTGCCAATGTCTCCTTCTTCAATATGGTGGATGATAGCCCTCGTCGTTCTCACATCCATCGGTGTAGGACTTTACTCTCCGCTTCTTTGGTCAATGTATGCTGATGTCGCCGATTACGCAACAGAGAAATTTGGAACATCATCAACAGGACTCATCTTCTCATCTGGCACAATGGCGCAGAAATTTGGAGGCGCAGTATCAGGTTCTCTCATAGCACTCCTCCTCGGATTGGCTGGAGCCACAATGCTCAAAGACGAGATGGGAAATGAGAGCATCGACCCAGCTTCTGTCACAGAGTCTGTTCGTACAATGATTTGGGCGCTCTTTTCTTTATTCCCAGCAGCTATAGCCTTGCTGATGGGAGCATTGGCATTTATTTACCCTATCAAGAAGTAATATGAACAATACTATAAACATGTTGAAGCAGGAGATGAGAGAGGTGCTGGAAAATAACATCCTCTCATTCTGGCTCAACAAGATGCAGGACTATGAAAATCGCGGATTCTATGGCCAGATGAAAGGCGACGGAACTCTTGTACCAACTGCAAATAAGGGAGGTATTCTCAATGCCCGCATCTTATGGTCGTTCTCTGCTGCATACCGCGTGCTTGGCAATCCTGAATATCTCATGGCTGCCACACGAGCAAAGGATTATATTCTCGAACACTTCATCGACAAGGAGTTTGGCGGCATATACTGGGAGCTTGACTATCAGGGAAAGCCTGTCGATACAAAGAAGCAGTTTTATGCAATTGGATTTGCTATCTATGGATTGTCGGAGTATGCACGCGCCACAGGCGATGAGGAGGCTATGCTGTATGCCATAAGACTCTTCCACGACATCGAGGACCACTCCTTTGACCACGAATACAATGGCTATATCGAGGCATGCACAAGAGACTGGGGCGAGATTGCCGACATGCGTCTCTCCGAACTCGACGCAAATTACCCTAAGTCGCAAAACACTCATCTTCACATCATCGAACCATACGCCAACCTCTTCCGCTGCATGAACGAGTGGGAGGCGAAAGGCAAGACTGTGGATGCTGAGGCGAAAGCACAGGTGGAGGATGCTCTCCGCAATATCATCAATATCTTCACAGACAAGATTCTCAACCCCGAGACTCACCATCTCGACCTCTTCTTCGACATGAACTGGAAACGTGGCGCGGGTCAGCTCGAGAGCTATGGGCACGACATCGAATGCTCGTGGCTCATGCATGAGGCAGCCCTCGTGCTTGGCGACAAGGCTGTGCTTGACAAGGTGGAGCCTATAGTGAAACTCGTTGCCGAGGCATCAACAAAAGGCATCAACCCTGATGGCTCCATGACGCATGAGGCTAACCTCGACACAGGTCATGTAGATGCCGACCGCCATTGGTGGGTGCAGGCAGAGAATGTCGTCGGATGGATAAACATATACGAGCATTTCGACGATCAAAACGCACTCGACAGAGCGGTGGAATGCTGGCAGTACATCAAGGACAACCTTATCGACCACGAACTTGGCGAGTGGTATTGGAGTCGTGACCCTGAGGGCAAACTCAACACCACCGACGACCACGCAGGTTTCTGGAAATGCCCATACCACAACAGCCGAATGTGTCTTGAGATAATAGAAAGATTCCGATAACACAAGTTTCGCTCCACTTGCTGCAGAGTTAACGAAGCGATAACTCCGCTTTAATTCCCCCAGACGGAGCAAATTGCAAACTTGAGAAAATTGAATTCCAATCATAAAAACACATAACCGTTTTAACCTCACTACCGCGTATGAATAAATCACTATTCCTTTCAATAGCTGCTATGCTCTCTCTCAACGCATCAGCAGAAAAAGTGGAGCTTTCCACACCGCATAACACCCTTGTGCTCAATATATGGAAAGGTGGCGAACCAAAGTTCCTGTATTACGGACAGAAACTCTCTGCATCCGATTTGGCGTCGCTGCCAGAACCAACAAATGCCAACTGGTCGCATCTCGAGATATACCCAGCCTATGGTGCTTCCCACACTCAGAGTGAGACAGCCTTCGCCATGAAGCATGCCGACGGCAATCTGTCATCGCAACTCGTTGTGGAGGATTATCAGAAGTCTGCTGTCACAGAAAAGGCTCCAAATGGCGCAACACGCACAGGCGAGCGTCTGACAATAACTCTCAAAGACCCACTCTACCCTAACATCGTGCATCTCTACTATCAGACTTACTCCGATGTTGACATGATAGAATGCTGGACAGACATCACCAACAAGGAGAAGGCGACAGTCACCCTCACTCAGTTCTATTCGTCATGCATGCCTATACGCCGACAGAATGTGTATGCTCACCATTTCCACGGCTCATGGGCAAGCGAGGCTCAGCTTACTTGCGAGAAGCTCAACAATGGCATACTTGAGATAAAGAATAAAGACGGCTTGCGCAATGCCATGTCCGACCGCTCAGAGGTGATGTTCTCCCTCGACGGCAAGGGACGCGAGAATGAGGGCGATGTGATAGGCACAGCACTTGTCTATTCAGGCAACTACCGCATAACAGTCGATACTGACGACTCCGAATTCCATTACTATTTCGCTGGCATCAATCCCGACAACTCTGAATATCACCTCAAGAAGGGAGAGACATTCACCACCCCTCATGTGGCTTACACTTTCTCTTCTGAAGGACTGTCAGGCGCATCGCGCAATTTCCATAAGTGGGGACGCAAGTATCACCTCCGTCATGCCGACCGCGAGCGCGACATACTCCTCAACTCATGGGAGGGCGTGTATTTCGACATCAACCACGAAGGCATGGAGCAGATGATGCACGACATAGCGTCTATGGGCGGCGAACTCTTCGTCATGGACGATGGATGGTTTGGAGAGAAATATCGTCGCCTTACCGACAACGCCGCTCTCGGCGACTGGGTTGTCGATAAAAAGAAACTGCCAGAAGGCATTGAGCGACTCGTTGCCGACGCAAAGAAGAATGGTGTGAAGTTCGGCATCTGGATTGAACCAGAAATGGCAAACACAACATCCGAGCTGTACGAGAAGCATCCCGACTGGATTATCAAAGCACCAGGACGCGAGCCTATCCTCGGCAGAGGAGGCACACAGGTGGTGCTTGACCTCTGCAATCCAAAGGTGCAGGATTATGTGTTCAGCATTGTTGACAACCTCCTCACAAAATACCCAGAGATAGCGTATATAAAGTGGGATGCCAACGCACCTGTCATGAACCATGGCAGCCAATATCTTCCTGCTGCCGACCAGTCACATCTCAATATAGAATACCACAAGGGACTCATCTCGGTGTGCGAACGCATACGCGCCAAGTACCCTGATGTCGTCATTCAGGATTGCGCCTCAGGAGGCGGACGCGCCACTTACGGGCTCCTCCCTTATTTCGACGAATTCTGGGTGTCAGACAACACCGACGCTCTTCAGCGCATCTACATGCAATGGGGCACTTCATACGTGTTCCCTGCCATCGCCATGGCGTCACACATCTCTGCCGTGCCTAACCATGCACTCCAGCGCACAACATCTCTGAAGCTTCGCTGCGATGTAGCCATGAGCGGACGACTCGGCATGGAGATTCAGCCAAAGCACATGACAGAAGAGGAGAAAGCCTTCTGCCGACAGGCGATAACCAACTACAAGATGATACGACCAGTAGTGCAGTTTGGCGACCTCTACCGTCTCCATTCACCTTACGAGGGCGACAATCTCGCATCTCTCATGTATGTATCTGAAGCAAAAGACAAGGCTGTATTCTACTGGTACAAGCTGGAGACATTCAAGGATGAGCATTTCCCTTGTATCAAGATGGCAGGCCTCAACCCCGACAAGATGTACACAGTAAAGGAGCTCAACCGCATCGACAACAACCCTCTCCCTATCGAGGGCAAGTCTTTCTCTGGCAAATATCTCATGGCAAACGGTCTTGAAATGCCATACTCTCACGATGTTGACAACAACAAGAAGAACGACTGGTCATCACGCGTCATCTATCTCGAAGCCCGATAGCAACAAGATAATCATAAGACACTCACAAAAAAAGAGCAGATTCCCATTTTGGAGTCTGCTCTTTTTTGACTACTCAGCTAATCATCAATAGTCTTCCCACAAGCGAAACAAGAAATAACCCAACTTAAACATTTGCAACTTCTTGACTAACTACTCAGCGATATGATTTATAAACAAGGATTGGCTCTAATTCGGTTGAATCGGGTTGAACAGAAGAGCCAAATCAGAGTTTTTTCGTTCTGGCCAATACACAAAGCCCCCTCTGCAGATACAGAGAGGGGCTTTGTATATTATGGTCTTTTTCTTTTATTCGTTATTTCCGCTGTAGATTTTCTTGTATGTGCCGTCAGCATACTTCTCGATATACAGACCTTGCGGCTTAGCAATGCGTCGTCCTTGCAGATCGTAGTAAGTGACAGGGCCTTTGGCTGACTCATCCACCTTCTCGATAACAGTCTCCTCATTGTCCTTTATGAAGATGAACGTGCTGAGACTTTTGCCAGGAATGCGAACTGTCACATTCTTTGTAGGGTCTGGATTATTCAAGAGTTTATCTTGTTCCTCCTTACCCATATCATTGAGCATTATGTATTTTTCAAGTCGTTCACGAGCTTTTCCTACTCTTTCTTGAAGTCTGCCGACTTTATCAATAACCATTGTGAATGACTGTGCGTCTTCTATATCAAAACCACAAATATCTAAAGTATCTTCAGCTTTATCACCCCCCCCCATATGAAGGTACATCTCAAATTCTTGAAGTTTAACGTTTATTCTCTGGCTGATAATACTGACATCTTCTTTATTTTGCTTGTACAGGCTAATCTTATGAATCAGATTTTCATCCCTACCATCAAGACGCTCTCCTTCCACTGTAGAAGGATTACTGGTAACATGCCAACCAATACAAAGTGTACAATAATAGCTACGCACAGGTGCTTTATCGTTTTCTTTGAGAATTTCACCTGCGTTGAATTTGATAAAGTTGTCTGCCTTACCTTTGGATTCAAATAACATCTTGTGCTTTTGACATCCTAAACAAAAAACCTGATTCTTTGTAGGTTTCATTTACTTCTTGCCAAATATTGCATTTATAATTGCACCACCTATTTTACGTTCTACGCCAGCTTTTGTTGTTGGAATACCAGTAGCTTTTGTGAACTCACGCTTTACTTTTGTTACACCGAGTGCTCTTTTCCAAGAGAAACTTAGTCCAGGTATCTTTGTATTACTCATATAAACTTGATATTTAGAGGTCATCCATTACTTTTTTGCGAGTTTCATCTGCATTTGCTTTGTCAATATAACGAAGAATTATAGCTGCAGAATCATAATTCTGCTTAGCCATCGTAAGCTGAATCTTACCATATTCAACAGAAAATTCTGAAATATAATGGCATTCATCATCCAATAAAGCATGGAACTTGAAGAAGTCGCTTGAAGGTTCACGATCTGAGAAAGTTTCTATAGATTCAGGCTCACCGTATTTTTCTGTCAGCATTTCCTTTAGTCCAAAGTATGACTGAGTGATTCCTGTCCATGAATCCTTCTCTGGGAATATGACAGTCACAAGATTAACTTGGTCTCTGTCTTCAAAGCGAGCAACACCGATAGCACATCCTTTAGTGGCAGCAAATTCTCCTTTAAGAATAGCCAAGCCATCCTGAGCACCGATATATGTAAAACCTTTATCTTTAAGCTTTTGAACAAAACTATTCAATGTTCCTTCCATAGGAATACCTTTGAACTTCATGTGGTTTGTTTGTGCATAACTTACGCTTACTAAAACCAAGAAAAGAACTGTAAAAAGCAAATGTTTCATAACCGTTGAGTTTTAGTTTAACTACTATAATTTATCTTCAGTGGAACATCCAGTAAGTTTGTCCCAGTCAACTCGAAAATCAGGATTGTTTGATTGTAACCATCTCAGGTATTGTGGGGCTTCTGTAAATACCTCTAATAGAGTTCGACCTTTATATTTTCCAAATCTCATTATTTCATTCGGCACTAATGGCTCTACCTTAGACTCGTGGTATTCAACTATTTTATCAACATCAGCGAGCAATCGTTGAGAATCAATAACTGCCCATCTTATATATTGCCAATCGACATCAATGGCTTCACGTATTGTTTTACCCTTATATTTACCAAAAGTAATCTGGTCATCCAATCCCAACAACTTTACTTCATCAGTAGTTGGTTCACCCTTGATTTCAAGAAGAACCCAACCACCACATCCACTGTTTGGTATTTCTTGCGGTTCTGTATCAGATTTCTTGCACCAGCTATGTTCTGGATCATTTTCCCAAGCATCTTCTCTAACACCATTTCGATAATAGAAACCGAAAGCCTTACCATACTTACCAAATTTACCTCGTGGCTCTACCCTTACGACCTCAACATATTGGTTGCGGTACCAATCAGAGACACGTCCATCAGGAAACCTTTGGGCAGTAAAAGGTAATGCTCTACCAGTATTGTAGTAGAGTTCCATTATATTATTATGTGGGTACTTGCAGTTTATAGCTTCTACAAGTTGTTCCTTGTTGTTTTCTGCCATGGCTTTTAATCTTCCTTGAAATATTCTTTCGGATCACCTTCTCTAATTTCCACCCAAAGGTCTTCACAATTCACGATTGGACCAGAACCGTCTGCTTCAAAACGATATTTTGAAAGTGATGAATCTGAACGTGTTATGTCTATTCCGTATGTGAAAGGATTATGAGGTGACACATGCACATCAAAGTCATTCATCTCTGGAGTGATGTGGAACGTTACAAAGTAAACGTGACCATCCATATAGAAGTGACAAGAGTAGGTAACTACCAACTCGTTTTTCTCCATATTCCACACTACATCTTCCAGTTCAGCGTCGTGGAAGGTGTAGTCTTCGGGGATATATTCAAACAATTTATCCAATCCCCGAATTTCATTTTTTAGCGTCGTATCAATCATAGCCTTATACCTTTATTGGGTAAACTAATCGGACTTATTACGAGTGTAAAGTTACAATGTAATAGTGCGCTCTATCTGCACACCAAAATTTAATTTCAATATTTCATGACATTTTATTGGAATAGCGTATTTATGATTGTTGACAAACTCTACTACTACAAAGTTAGTGAATTTCCTGCGTAAAAAATGACTAATCCATCTTTTTTTTGTAAAAATGATGCTGTTTCAATCAATTCATCGTGGTTTTTCAAAGAAAAATGTTAAATTTGCACTATATATTTATTAATAATGTATCACTTATGGTGAATAAACCTATAAATCGCATCAAAGTAATGTTGGCAGAACGTATATTGACCAACAAAGACCTTGCAGAGATGTTGGACAAAGATCCTGCTACAATTTCCAAGTGGGTAACCAACACTTCGCAACCAAGTTTGGAGAATCTCATCGAGATTTCTAAGTGCCTTGAATGTGACATAAATGATTTGATCCGTAAGTAGAATTAAACTCTTAAATCTATCATGCCTACCAACAAAAACGCCTCCATCCGTTACCAAGCACTCGATAAGTGTTTTCGTAACCGCCACCGTCGCTATTTTTTATCGAAGACCTTCTGAATAAATGCGAAGATGCCTTGCATTACTACAATGGCAATAGTGGTGTAAGCCGTGGCAGTACTTCAAAAGATAAAGTAATAAAAATTAAGTAGCATTTTAGATTAGAACAAGAATATGGTTACTATCAAACAAATACATATAGAGAATTTCTTTGGGAAAGGAACTTTCGAATGGAAACTTAACCCCTTAGTTAATATACTTGGTGGAAAGAATGGAAGTGGTAAATCATCTGCTTTTACGGCTTGCTATGACATCATGTCTTCTGAGCAGTTGTCTGATGCTAAGAATAGCCAGTTAGAGAACTGGTGTACAAAGATAATCATTACCCTCAGTAATGATTGGACATTGACATGGGACAACACTGACAAAGGGGGTATTCTTGATATTTCAAGTGGATCTGTGACAGTAGAAGCCGCTGTCATTTGCGACAATACAGGAGCAAAGCGTTCATTTAAAGACGTAGAGGGTGAGATAGATGTGCTTCTCATAAACTCTTTTGAGCAACACCTCTCCAAGGCTGTCAGTTATGATAGCCAACCAAAGACTCTGAAGCTTGACGACCCGACAATGCTTGACCTCATGATAAAGGATCAGATAGAACTCCGTAATCGTCACAATACTTCCGTTATGGAGAAGTACCTATCTGGACCGGAAGAGAACATGCAGGAGCTTTCTGCATACAAACAACAATTCATGAAGTTGTTTACTGTGCTTGCTGCATTCCTAACTGGTTATGAGAAGGCATTTAATAGCGACTTCCAATTTACAAAAGGTGGCAAGACGTTTGGCTACGAGCATCTGTCTATGGGTGAAAAGCAGATACTCCTACTTCTCCTCATGGTTGCCAACACACAACAGCAGAAATGTATCTTCTTCATGGACGAACCAGACCTCAGTATGCATATTGACTGGAAGGAAATTCTGATAAAGCAGCTACACGAGCTTAATCCAAACATGCAGATTATCCTCTCTACCCATGCCCCAAGTGTAATAACGGGTTGGATGGATTGTACAAAGGAAGTGAATGAGTTGATAAAGTAACAGTCGCTATGGCAACACTAATTGAAGCATTAACACCAAGATATTCCCAGCAGGCATCAGTACTGACAGGCAACCCCAACCGTGTAACTGTTGAGGTTGAAGACAATATTGATGCAGAGTTCTGGGGCGACATACTTCGCGAGCAATGTCCTGAGAAGGATTTTCACTTTAATCCATACCAGACAATACTCAAAGACAAAGGGTATGTAGAAGCTACAGGCAAATCACGAATCATAAAGATGGCTGATAGCCTTAACAGCTATCATATTGGTTGCGTGGATAGTGACTACGACTGGTTGTTCTTCGATACGTTAGAATACGGCAAGACGATTTGCTCTACCCCTTATCTTCTACAGACTTACACGTATTCCATCGAAAATCTGATGTGCAATCCTGAGACTCTATCAACGCTCGTACAGTATTCATGTCAGGAAGATACGGAGTATGATTTCGTATCATATTTCGAATCACTCTCTGCCATCATATACCCATTGCTCATCTGGTCGCTATACCTAAAGGAGCAGGGAAGTCAGGACTTTACACCAGGAGATTGGTCTGAGATTTTGTTACATAACAGTAGCGACCTGGATGCGATGACTATAATAGTTTCTAAGAAGATCAAGGAACTGGAAGAAAATCATGCGGATGAAACAGATATGGTCAATGCACTCGAAGGGAAAATGCAAGGCAACATGAACGTCAACGAATCGACTGCCTACCAGTATGTTCAAGGACATGCACTCTTCAACCACGTACACCGTGCCGTTTTGAAACCAATCGTAGAGTCATTATCAAAAAAACATATCGATAGTTTATCCGATAACAGCGAAAAGGCTTCATATTCCCGTAACATAAAGCAAAACCGTATCGACATACTACTGTCTCACAATTATAGCTACAAGTCTTATTCGAATCTCTACAAAGACATCTGCAATGATATTAAAGCAATCTGGAATAAATAACGACGGCGTAGTAGTAAACTATGCAAAGTATGGTGATGTACTCGCCAAGTTGAAATAACTTGGAAAGCTTGAAAAAAATACAGAAAAAAAGTAACACCCCAATAGCGTACCACTCACAATGGTGGTACACGTACCACCCTAAAAAGTGTTATAACAAAGAATACAAGAGTATGACATTAGAACAAACATACGATAAATGGCAGAGTTTACAACCTTTGAGTGAACCAAGGTGCTTAATGCATTACAGATATATTCAGAAATATCTATTGCAGGATTGGCAGAGCGCTTTGGTATCAATAAATCTGCCATGCAGAAGCTTCTGAAGACGATGGCTATATCACACGTAGCGACAAAGATGGCAACTGGCATGTGCTTGCTGTGTGTACGTAGGCCGCAGCATACATGAACAGGCGAAACTGGTTGGCAGAAAAAACTGCCGTAGGACAAGCGGTCGGCAGAGAGTCCGTTAATCAACTCTTTTATGAACATCTCGCAGTTACACTTGTTACAGTACCAGTGCAAAGTCAATTAGGCAAAATTGTTCTATCAAAATGCAAGTTGACTTCGTGGGACAAATGAGAAAAATACCGTTTTAGAGCTGGTTTGGGGTTTACTCCCCTTATCTAAAGCTCTAAAACGGTTTTTTTATTTGGATAAGTATCAAAATTTTTGACACATCCTCTTGTGTATTATGGTCTTTTTCTATTATTCGTTATTTCCGCTGTAGATTTTCTTGTATGTGCCGTCAGCATACTTCTCGATATACAGACCTTGCGGCTTAGCAATGCGTCGTCCTTGCAGATCGTAGTAAGTGACAGGGCCTTTGGCTGACTCATCCACCTTCTCGATAACAGTCTCCTCATTGTCCTTTATGAAGATGAACGTGCTGAGACTTTTGCCAGGAATGCGAACTGTCACATTCTTTGTTGGCTCATCGATAGCAATCTCAGACTCCTGACAGAGTTTATCCTCCTCATTGCCTGTAGAAAGGATATGCTTACCACTCTTCACGTTGGAAGGAAGATAGAACTTAAGGGTGCGCTCTTCTGGCCTTGTTTCAATCGCCATGACGATAATAGAATCACCCTTGACGTATGCAGAAGTCTCGAATGCAGCCTCTGTGGTAGGTGTGCCGAAGCCTGCTGCCACAGCATTGATGCGTGTAGAACCTGTCACGTTCTTTGAGAAATGTGACATCACGAATGCTCGAGGAAGCAGTCTGTCCTTTTTGTTGTCAGCACCATACTTAGACTCGCCTGTGCCTACAAACGCCCAATGAGCGCGCATATACCAATATATATAACCTGTACAGCCAGAAAGCATACACTCGTTGAGCTCTTCAGCAAAGAGAAGCTGCTCCTGCCATGATGGAAGACGGTCTTCAAGGTAGTCTGTCACCGAATGCTCTGTCATCCAAACTTCCTTGCCGTATTTTGAAGCAAGAGTATTGGCTGACTTCATATTTCCCAATGGTGGGTGACCGTAGAGGTGACCGGCTATGATGTCCACCTGATCGCGGGCAATAGCGTCTTTGAGCAGAGCATCAGAATATTTTGGGTCAAAACCCAGAGGCTCTGCGCTTATAAGTCTCACATAGGGGAACTTCTCTCTGTCGAGCATGTGGGCGTAGTTCTTAACAAGGTCAACCTGCTGCTGTGGAGTGTAGAGGCATCCTGAGTAGTCAACCCACCAGTCTGGCTCATTCTGTATAGACACAGCATCAACTTTAATGCCCTGCGACTTCATGTACTCCAAGTAAGTGTTGAGCCAAGGGAAGAACTTTTCATAACAGTCTTTGCGCAGCTCGCCGCGCTTGTGGCCCTGACTGTCGGAATTGCCACCTTGAGCTGTTCCGTTTGTCTTGTACTCGCCTGGAGGCGACCATGGTGTGCCGAACACGATACCGCCACGCTGCTTCACAATTCGTGCTGATGGCACGCTGCCGTACCAGTCGTAAGGAGTGTCCCAGCCAACGTCTGCGGCTGTGATGTTGCCCTTGAAGTTTGGAGAAATCTCCATACGCATGATGTTAAGTCCAATCTTAGATGTTGAACCGTAGAGCAGTTTCACCGGCTGGGCGTCAGTACCAAAAGGACGCATCGCCCCATCGCAGCATGCCGCTCCGAAGCCTGTCACCTTCTGGTAAGTATTGTCCTTCACCGAGATGATGATAGTATTCTGCGCATAGGAGGCTAACGCCATTGCTAACGCAAAAACTACGGAAAAATACCTTTTCATTTAATTGGTTTTGTAAAAGTTTTAGAATATGACATTAGCGGGAATTATCGCTATCTGCCATTTAATAATTGTTATCACTTGTCTTTATGGCCATTCGACCAAAATTTATGCAAAGATACAATTTCTTTTCGAGTCACCCTCCTTTTCCACAAAATATGTAACTAAGCCGTGTGGAAATAGTAACGTTAGAATATTTTGCTTGTATTTTTAGAATATAATCGATCACTTATTAAGGAAATCCTTTTTCTCAATGGTCTTCCCCTCGGCATCATTGATGCACCATTGAGTAATGTTGCGCATTTCGCTACTTATACAAACTCCGCACTTAGTGACATTTCTTCCATCAGCCTCGTAAGGAATAGCGTAACCCTTATCGTCTATCTGCGCCAGAGCATTCTCAACGGTATCATCTACTTTCAATTCAAGCACAAAAATGTCCGTCTTAGTCTTGATAACTATATCTGCACGACCAAGGATGCTCTTAACTTCGGTATCAACTATGGAGTTAAGCATAGAAAATGCCATGTAAAGAAGTAGTTGATAGAATGATTCGCGCCGTTCCTTGTCTTCCCAATCTTCCTTTGTTACGACATCATACGGTATCTTGGCTATATAGGAGCGAAGTGCTGTGAGAGCCTCAGAAAGATTGCTTTTGAACAAGGCTCTTGCCATGGCAGCCACCACGCTGTTATTATCTGCCACCGTGCGCTTCAGTATAATCGGCATCAAGCAGTCAACAAGACCTTTCCTTACTTCATTATTAGGAATCTTCAATTCGTAACGCTGAGTAAGACGGTCGTAGGATGCGATAGTGAGGTATCCACTCTGATAGAGCAATGGCATTGGTGTATCGGCATTCTCACAAGGAACGCTGAACTCATTCTCACTCACTTCTACGCCATCATAATCCAACGCTCTGGTGATTGGGAAATGTGAAAGATAATCTAATAATGATCGTGAGGTACCCGACTCAAACCAATAGTGATCAGTATTTCTACCATCAAAAGCTCTAAGAACGCTGAACGGGGCGTAAACATCCTTACTTTTTCTGGAGAAATGATAACCGTCATAGTTTTTCTTTAGCAAAACGTATGCCTCTTCTGCCGAAATTTCAAGTTGCTCAGCATATTCTTCCACACATGGACGAAGCATTGTGTTAAGTTCATTTTGCGTAATACCACAGATACCAGAATATTCATCATCCATGGAAATATGCCTCAAGTTGTTCAACTCCGAAAAGATGCTGAGCTGTGAAAATTTGGTAACGCCTGTGATGAATACAAAGCGAAGATATTCGCCATCGAGCTTTACCGTCTGATAAAAGCCGCGGAGCATATTGCGCAAATATTCAAGAAGCTCTTCGTTATAGAGATTGCGCATCATAGGAGTGTCATACTCGTCAATAATGACTACCACTCGTTTGTTTTGCGTTTCATAAATGTGGCGAAGCAACTGATGGAAACGTGTACCAAACTCTTCTGCTTCCTTGACTGCACCATACTGCTTTTCGTACTTGGAAAGTACATCGGCAAGCGCTTCGCGATACCCATCCAAGTTGCTACAGTTACGCATGATGCTCATGTCGAAGTGCAGCACAGGATGCGTCTTCCACACCTTCTCCAAATCCATCACCTTCAGTCCCTCAAACAGTTCCTTCTGTCCTTGAAAATAAGCCTTGAAAGTATTGCAAAGCAAAGACTTTCCAAAGCGGCGGGGACGAGCCAAGAAAACATACTTATAACCGTTGGCAAGGTCATACATCATGTCTGTCTTGTCAACATACAACATTCCTTGTTCCCTTATTTCTTGGAACTGGTCTGTATCTACTGGATATCTGTATTTACTCTTTCTCATCTGCTTAACTTAGGTTAAATATCTTTCAGCCGTCACTTGTCAGACAATAGATGCCAATCCAATTGCAATGATAATCGCTTTGGACGGCGAGGCGCGAAGAATGTGGTGCTTATGGGTACAAAGTTAACGTTTTTCCTCCTATAAAAACAAATATTTCCTTCTTTTTTTGTGCTTTCGCTGACATGATTCATTCTGAAACGGAGAAGTCAAGTTCATACTTGGTGCGTATTTTTCTTAAGTGATGATAAGTAGGTAATCAAAATTATTTATATGTTCATCCTCGTATGTGTATTCTTAATATCTATACTCTCTTTTGCGCACCTTACTACTTCATCCTCAGTCACTATGCCCGCATAGCTCCTTCAGCTGAAGATAGTAATCTGCATCAAAATAGAGTATATCTATTATAAAACTAATTTTGATCACCTACTTAAAAAAATAAGTTGGTACGATTTTATTCAGATTGTTGAGATATTTTGTGTTTGCCACGAAGGAGTGCAGTGGGGGCTATATGACTGAGTCGCAGACACAAAATAGCCAACAAGATGAGTTAAAGCGTGCCAAATTATCAAAAGCATTTTGTACCATGTCATTATTTTATCATCACTAAACAGAGTTCGTGTTTTGGTTAAACGCATTCTTTGTTTTTACAATACAAAGTTACGGCATTCGCCATTGGCTTGGCTGAACTTATTGGCATTCGCCTTGTAAGGAGGTTTTTACTATTATAGATTGTAAATCTCATTTCTATACTACCGCCTCAATCAACGTGCGACCATTCAGTTCGACAGATGGAAGAAGTCCAGACTTCTTGTTCTTGTTGAAGCAGAAGGAGAGGAGGTAACCAGTTTGGAGGTCAAAATACTCAAGATAGCGAGTGAGCTGTTCTTCTCCTCGTTCGTTGTAGGCGTTGCCTCGCCATATCTTCAGCTCTATGACATAACGAATGCCAAGGTAGTCGATGACTATGTCCATGCGGTCATTGTTGCGTGTCTGAGCTTCAATGTAATAGTTGCCTATGCCATTGATGATAGGGCGAAGATAAGTGAGGAAAATCTGTCTGCCGTTCTCTTCAAGGAACTTATGGTCTTTGTCCATATCGAAAGTCTCGTTCACGTGAGCGCAGAAGCGTTCAAGAAGATGCGGCATATTGATGATGCCATCATGGATGAAATCATCTTTTTTCGCTTGTGCTTCGAGGAATGTGTTTGTGCTGCGTTGTTCAGCCAAGAAATAATTGTAGAGTCGAGTTTCCATTATTCTACATGCTACAGATATCTGCCCTTCGTTGCTGCAAATATAATTGAACATAGCTGCTATCTGTATGTATTTCTCATCTGGATTGTATGCTTCTCTGACACCATTAAAGAGTATTCTCTTTAGAATATCTTTAAGTTCTGGATATTCATCCAATTTCTTTATCATGTTATCAAAGAGAGTATTACGTTCCATGACAATTTCATTGACTGCTTTTTGCACTCCTTCTTTGTCCCAAGGCAATTCTTCCGCATCAATAATCTGGCAGATGCGGCTCACAAGGAAAGGATAGCCACTTGTATAGTCACGTATCAACTGAGCCACATCTTTCTCATCAAACGAGAGGTTGTGGTCTGCCTTGTATTCAGCAAGCATACAGGCAATACCTCCAGCAGAAAGGCTCATATCCAAATCAAAAGGGACAGCAATATTCCAAGGAGAGTTGTATTGATGCTGCTCCTCTGGACGCATCTTGAGTTTGAGATTCTTTATGTCATATACTCCTGATAGGATTACTGACTGGAATGCAGGAATAGTATTTCGTTTAAGATACATTTTACGCAGTAAAGCCAGAAGCTTTAGGAACGAAGGATAGTTGCCTGCCTGATCAACTTCATCAACCAAAAGAACTAATGGCTTTGAATTTTCATTGCAAATGTGACTGATGAATTTGGAAAGTTCCTTCTCTGTGCATTTTTCATCATGCTCATCAACGAAGGATGCTATCCTATTTCTAACCTCGTCATCAAGGCTTTTGAGGGGAGTCCATTCAAAACATTCTGCCATCAAGTAGGCAATACTTGCGTACAATCTTTCTTCGTCTGCATAACAAGAGTCAGAAAGTGCCTCAAAACTTATACTGAATATACAGAACTCATCGGAAAGAACATTGCTGACAGCTTCCAATGTTGTTGTCTTACCATATTGCCTTCCTCTATTGATACAGAAATAGTCACCGTTGGCAATCAGCGTTCGGATGACCTCCAATCGTTCGGTGATGTCCACCATATAGTGCTCGTTTGGGCGGCACGTGCCCGCTGTATTGAATCTTCTCATTGACGTTCCCGCTTTGGATACAAATATTTACTTTGCAAATATAGGAAATAACAACAACATACCAAAACGAGCAAGTTGCAAACTCGCTCGAAAGTTGAATTTATTTATTTCTTCTTTCCCTTTTTGCCCTTCTTGTTGTCGGAAGATATTGTCACCACCCTGCTCTTTGTTCCACGGAGGTCACGATTGATGAGTCGAGGCACGTTGATGTTTCGAGGACGATAGCCTTCAGGCTTTGCCTCCTGTATAGACGCCGACTCATTGCCAAAGCGGTCGATGGCAGTAACAGCATAATACGCCCTCTTTGGAGCAATGCGGCTGAATGACAGCTGATTGGAGCGCACATTGACAGCAATGAGATTCTCCGAACGAGTGACATCCACAGGATAGACATTAGAGGAATATACGTTGTAAAGAAGGTAGTTGTGTGGATGAGAGAAATGGTTTGACGCAGGCTGGGCTGCACCCCATTGAAGCGCCTCCTCACCTTTGGCAAGGTAGGAAGGGGCAGAAGGAGCGGCATTATATCCCATCCATGTCATTTGAGATGTGAGGGCGGGATAAGGGAAAAACTCGTCGCAAGCGGTGTCATAGATTCCTTTGAAGTTTCTTGTGAAAAATTCACCACGGTAGAATGCCAATCCTCCGATGCCGAGATTACGCACCGTGTGCATCTCCTGTCGCACATCGTTGAGCACCCATCTGCCCTCGCGAGGGTCAAGGAAATAGATGCCCAACCCAGGGATTACAGGATGCCCCGCACTTATCTCTTTCCAGTTGAAGAGGAACGGATAGAAATTGTTATCTTTATAATACATCATAGGGAAGAGCAGGTCCTGATAATTCTGCTCAAGCCAATGCTTTGGATCCTGCCACACCGCATCGTAGCAGTTCCATCCTGGCGTGCTGAAACGCGGCAGACTGCGATACTTGCCAATAGGCGAGCTGCTGAGCTTCACCCATGGCTTTATTGGCTTGACAACATCATGCACACGGCGAACGATGCGTGTGATATTCTCACGCTTCCAGTCAGACTTAGAGAGTCCCGTCTGCGAGCTGTACAGCTCCTCGTCGGAGAAGCGGAAGGTGGACTCTGGGTAGCGAATGTAGTCGAGCGAGATGCCATCTACATCATAGTTTTCGACAATCTCCTTGCAGATGCTTGCAATATAGTCGGCGGTCTCCGGTCTGCCCGGTATCATGAACATCTCCTGATTGGCTGCCGTCTTGACGAGTTCGCGGCGGTTTCTCACTATAGATGCCGAGCCGTATTTCGCCTGTCTCTCAGCTGTGCCGATAGGTATGCATACAACCCAGCAATGAATCTCCATCCCTCGCTTGTGGCACTCTTCGATGCAGAAGGCGAGAGGGTCGTAGCCAGGGTCACGCCCAGCTGTACCTGTGAGGGACAGCTCCCAAGGCTCAATCTTTGACGGATACATGAGAGCGGCGCGAACACGCGTCTGAAAGATTACTGTATTGATATTGGCTTTCTTGTAGTTGTCGAGAATATCGACAAGCTCCTGCTTCTGCCGCTCACGGCTGCGAGTGTCGGTAGCCTGCACCCTCGGCCAGTCGAGTCCGCCGATAGTGGTGAGCCAGATGGCACGAGTCTCGCGAAGCGGATGCTGCCTCTCGTAGAGATATTCGCCTCTTGACGCAGATGCTGCAGAAGCGTTGCTGTAGTGTTGTGATGTAAATGTCGTTTGTGCAAAAAGTGCTATTGGGAAATAGAAAAACAGCACTATCATCCCCCAGATATTATGTATTGATTTCATTATAAACGCTAATTTTTTGCAAAGGTAATGATTATTTAGTACTTTTGTGGGATATTTGACTTAATAAAAAACAAAATGATAACATTTATCACCTCATTGGCCCTGCTTGTGCTGGGTTATGTCCTCTACGGAGCATTTGTGGACAGGGTGTTCGGCAGCGACAAATGCCGCAAGACACCATGCTATACTTCTGGCGACGGCATCGACTACATTCCGATGCCCACATGGAAGGTTTTTCTCATACAGTTTCTTAACATCGCCGGCACGGGCCCTATCTTCGGAGCCATACAGGGCATCCTGTTCGGACCGGCAGCATACTTCTGGATTGTGCTTGGATGCGTGCTTGGAGGAGCTGTGCATGACTACATGTCGGGAATGATAAGTCTGAGGAAGAACGGCGCGAGCCTTCCCGAGATTATCGGTGACGAACTGGGCGGCAAGGCGCGTCTCATGCTGCGCATCATGTCGCTTGTGCTGATGATTCTTGTTGGCGCAGTCTTTGCAACAACACCTGCAGGACTCCTATCCAACATGATAGGCGGCGACAGTTTCTTCGGCGACAAGACGCTTTGGGTTATTGTCATCTTCGCTTATTACATCCTCGCCACACTCTTGCCTATCGACAAACTTATAGGAAAAATCTACCCTGTATTTGGAGTGGCTCTGCTCATCATGGCTGTAGGTGTGTGCTACGGCATCTTCGCCTATGACGGCACTATGCCTGAAATCACAGAGGCGTTCACCAACCACCACCCATCAAGCGCCATTCCAATCTTCCCTGGACTATGCATCACCATAGCATGCGGAGCTGTGAGCGGATTCCATGCCACACAGAGTCCGATGATGGCTCGATGCCTGAAAAACGAGAAGCACGGACGTCCTATATTCTACGGAGCAATGATCACGGAGGGCGTTGTGGCTCTTGTGTGGGCTGCTGCTGCGATAAAGTTTGCCGACTCGTTCGATGTGACGAAGTTCGGCATGAGCAACGACATCGCGCCTTACGAGAAGCTGCTTGCCATCATGACAAACGGCGGCGAGACAAGCCCTAACCCTGCTGTACTTGTCAACACCATCTGTCAGAGCTGGCTCGGCACAGCAGGCGCCGTACTGGCGGTGCTTGGCGTTGTTGCCGCACCTATCACCAGCGGTGACACGGCTTTCAGATGCGCCCGACTCATCGCCGCAGACTTCATGCATTTTGCTCAAGACAAGATTTACAAGCGTCTCATGCTCTCGCTTCCTATATTCGTACTCAGCGGCGTGCTGATGTTTGTGAATTTCGACATCCTGTGGCGCTATTTTGCATGGTTCAACCAGAGCCTCTCGGTATTCACTCTCTGGGCTATCACGGTATGGCTCGACAAGAAAGCCATCAAAGAGTCGAAAAACGGTCTTTCGTATCTGCTGTCGATGATTCCTGCTATATGGATGACACTCGTATGTGTCACGTATATCCTCGTCGCACCAAACGAAGGTTTCGGCCTTGACATCAACATCTCATTGGGAATTGCCTCGCTCGTCGCTTTGCTGTTTATCGTGTTATTCTATTATAAAAGAAAGAGAAGAATATGAAAAGATACATCTGGCAGCCTGCGGCGTTCTTCATAGTAGGCTTAGGGCTTTACATCTACAACGGAGTGACATGGAATGGATGGAGCGAATACATGTTTCACATCATCGGATATTTCGTGATATGCATGGCGCTGGCATGGGTTCTGTGGAAGAAGGAATCGTTTAAGAACAACAAGTGCTCTAAAGAGAAGTTAAAGGGAAGTTAAAGAGAAGTTAAAGAGAAGTTAAAGGGACGAATGTCCGTATATGGCAAACGCCACTTTTGCGAAGCGATAACTCCTATCAAACTCCCCAAACTGGAGAAAGTTGCAAACTAAAGAACGTTGAATAACTAAAATACACACTTATTATGCTATCAGTAGAAGAACTTAATGACAAGCTCATCGACCTCGCATTCTCTGAGGATATCGGTGACGGCGACCACACAACACTCTGCTGCATCCCAGCAGACTCTTACGGCGAAAGCAAGCTGCTCATCAAGGAGGAAGGCATCTTTGCTGGCGTAGAAATCGCAAAGCAGGTGTTCCACCGCTTCGACCCAACCATGGAGGTTGAGGTTTATATCGAAGACGGCGCACATGTCAAGCCAGGCGACATCGTGATGTCTGTGAAGGGCAAAGAGCAGAGCCTCTTGCAGACAGAACGTCTCATGCTCAACATCCTCCAGCGCATGTCGGGCATCGCTACTATGACAAACAAGTACCAGCAGGCACTTATCGACGCAGGCACTAAGACTCGTGTGCTCGACACACGCAAGACTACCCCTGGAATGCGAATGCTTGAGAAGGAGGCTGTGAAGATTGGCGGCGGCATGAACCACCGCATCGGTCTTTTCGACATGATTCTCCTCAAGGACAACCACATCGACTTCTGCGGAGGCGTTCACAACGCCATCTCTCGCGCAAAGCAGTATTGCAAGGAGCATGGCAAAGACCTCAAGATTGAGTGCGAGGTGCGCAACTGGAAGGAACTCGACGAGGCTCTCGCTGAGGGCTGCGACCGCATCATGTTTGACAATTTCACACCTGAGGACACAAAAAAAGCTGTTGAAATCGTAGCTGGACGCGCAGAGACAGAGTCAAGCGGCGGCATCACATTCGACACAATGATTCCTTATGCCAAGGCAGGTGTTGACTTCATCTCATTCGGCGCACTCACCCACTCCGTAAAGGGGCTCGACATGAGTTTCAAGGCTGCAGGCAGCGACAAGCTTGTGATAAAATAAGCAAGTATGAAGACATTCCTTTTATCTATAATGGCGCTCATTTCGGTGAGCGCTTTTTCTTGCACTAACGTCATCGTAGGCAAGAAAGCGTCGGCAGACGGCAGCGTGATAGTCAGCTATAATGCCGACTCGTACGGCATGTATGGCAACCTCTACCGCCACATAGGCGGCACCCATCAGAAGGGCGAGATGCGCAAGGTGTACGACTGGGACACAAACAAGTTTCTGGGCGAGATTCCTCAGGCTGAGCGCACATATAATGTTGTGGGGCAGATGAACGAGAATCAGGTGAGCATCACCGAGACCACTTTCGGCGGACGTGAAGAGCTTGCCGACTCAACAGGTTTGATAGACTACGGTTCGCTCATCTACATCACACTCGAACGCGCAACATCAGCCCGCAACGCCATCGACATCATGACGTCGCTCGTTGCTCAGCATGGCTATTACTCTGAGGGCGAGACATTCTCCATCTGCGACAAGAACGAGGCGTGGATTATGGAGATGGTGGGCAAGGGCGCTGGCAGCAAAGGAGCTGTGTGGGTTGCCATACGCATTCCTGACGATTGTGTATGCGCTCATGCCAACCAGAGCCGCATCACACGTTTCAACATGAAGGATAAGCAGAACGTCATTTATTCTGAAGATGTGGTGAAGTTTGCACGCGAGAAGGGATATTTCACAAGCAAGAATGATGCAGACTTCTCTTTCCGTGACGCTTTCGCCCCTAACGATTTCGGCGCTGTGCGCTATTGCGAAGCTCGTGCATGGAGCGTCTTCAACCGCCTATGCGACGGCATGGACAAGTATGTGGAATATGCAAAGGGCAACACCATAAGTTCGGCAGACAAAGATGCAATCAGGGAGATGCCTCTCTGCATGAAGCCAAAACGCCCTGTCACTCTCGAAGACGTGATGGGCTGCATGCGCGACCACTATGAGGGCACACCTTTCGACATTCAGAATGAGATTGGCACAGGGGCTTACAACATGCCCTACCGCCCTACTCCGCTCTCCTTCGAGGTGGATGGGAAGCAATACTTCAACGAGCGACCTATCTCCACGCAGCAGACGAGCTTCTGCTTCATCGGGCAGATGCGCTCACAGTATCCAGACTACCTGGGAGGCGTCGTGTGGTTCACCAACGACGACCCAAACATGGCTCCTTTCGTGCCAATATACTGCGGCGTTTCGGAAGTGCCAAAGTGCTTCCAACGCAACGAAGGGGTACAGGATGATGTGACTTTCTCATGGGAGTCTGCCTTCTGGCTTCAGAACACAGTCAGCAACATGGTTTACCCATACTACGACAAGATGTTCCCCGACCTGCTCCGCTACAGAAAATACATTGAAGACATATATGTTGAAAGCGAATCTGATATTGTTGACTTATTAATCACCAAAATTTATCAAACAAGCGGCAAAGATGAAACCATAAAAAAATCAACAGAGTATTGCTTAATGGCTTCAGATTCTATGATGAAGAAATGGAATGAGCTTTTCAAGTTCCTCGTTGTCAAGCACAACGACATGGCTGTGAAAAAGACTGATTATAGAGACCGTTTCCTCAAGACTCCTCACGGATACGCCGAAGCACCACAACGCCCAGGCTATCCAGAAGCATTCCGCAAGAAAATTATCGAAGAGTCGGGAGAGAAGTATATGATAAAGTGACAAGTGATCATCGAACAAAACTTAAGCTGCATCTCATGATTTTTGAAATACACACCAAAGATACAATTACAACAGCAGACATCAACGCTATTGCTGCAAGCTGTTCAAACATAATAAACATAGGCAAGCAGAGCAAGCAAGTGTGGAATGCCATAGCTCTCGACGACGAGTCGGTAGATAGTTTTCAATGCCATCTTATTGGTGCTGGCGATGCGTTTCGACTCATCCACGGTCAGGAACGCACAGAATGCCCTAAGGGATTGATGAGCAGCAAGTTGATACCATGCAATGGCTGCATGGGCAGATGTGTGAATATACATGCTGGCAGACCCAAATACTACCAACGCAATCCAGAAACACCTACGCTGCTAAATGGCAAGCCTGTGGCTGAATACGGTTCATACATTAGCAAAGGAGACGTAATCAGCCTCGGTGAGGTGACAATAAACGTGCGCTGAAACTTACAAAGTTTTCAAGCTGTAGTGCAGCACCAAGTGGAGATTACCTTATATTATTCACTTAGCGTGAATACTGTCATGCAGTTGGCG
>JAKSLL010000005.1 GCA_024401215.1 Bacteroidaceae bacterium | reverse complement strand
AGCAACAAGAATCTCCTCGCATACAGAACAATGTGCTCCCTCTGTCTTACCTGCTACGGTACATGTTGCTGGTACTGCCTCGTCAACTACAACTATATGACCAGGAGCTTCTATAACTTCTTGAGCAACAATAGTATCCTTGCATACAGAACAGTGTGAACCCTCTGTCTTACCTGCTTCTGTACATGTTGCTGGTACTGCAGCGTCTGTAACAAGCTGGTGAGGATTAGTTATACAGAAAGCCTTAACTTGTGATTTGGGATATTTGTACACTGTTTCATCTGGGAAGACAATCCAATACTCTTTGTCATATATATCAAGATGAGTATCAGGATCAACACTGAATGCCACCTTTGAATCGTCACTCAAAATGAGACACAACGCACTCACCGCATCAGCATCGCATGTATGTTGGGGTGCAGGTGTTGGCAAGACTGCATCTTCACCTCCAACTTCAGACTCTTCCTCAGTAATTGTGAAATCAAGATTGTAACCATGCTGAAGTGGAATCACCTGAGATTCATCCCCAATCAATGAAATTGTCATGGTGCTTGGACTAACCGAAATACCTTTTGCATTGTAAGAGTTGTCATTCACTTTTACCACGGGCTGAGCTTGAGCAACCGTAGCGAGCAGGAATGACAATGCTAATGATAATTGTTTTAGTACTTTCATTTGTGCTTTCTTTTATATTATCTTTTTTATTATTTCATAATTATATATAACATACTCCTTCCCTAACGCTATTCACGCAGTCAGGGGAGAGAAACTATACAACATTATTTCAATTAAATCAAAGGTAATTAAAAAACAACAAACTTGTCATTTATAATTCAACCTTAATTCTCTTTTTGGCTTAAAACAATCGGCACGCTAAACCGATAAGTATAAAATTAATTCTTACAAAAGTAAGACAATATAATTAAACAAACAAATTTTCAACAATAATTCAACATCATTATCATAACATTTTTTGCAAATAAGATATGATTTGTAAAATAGACATTATAACGAAGGTCTAATGAAGTCATTTTATACTTTCACACTTTGTATGAAATAAGAATAAAGGGATGTCACAGCGACAAAGAAGCATAAATGCCAAATGAGACAACAATTAATTCATAATGACACTTAAACCATTGAACGAATATTACGTCTAATAAATAATTAAGTAAGTATTCAAAATTATTTTTATATTTATCAAGAACCGTCAGCTCGGCGTAGCCAATTTAGAGAACCTCGAAGAGCTCGGCATAGCCAAATTAGAGATTTCTTCTTTCAGTTTGAAACAAACTGTTCTTTATGACTCAGAATTAAATCGTTACGATTGGAATCAAGAGAATCCATCCGGATGGAATTTCTCTCATTCTCTTAATTCTTGATTATAAAAATAATTGTGACCAGAAACTTAGGCATTAAAAGGATTAAAAGCCAAACGTATGAATAAATAACTAACCCCAAACTGACACAATGACAATTCTGAAAAAATTACTTTTACTATCCACATTTACAATGGTGGCACTATGCACTTATGCACAGGTGACACTTAGAGGCAAGATTATCGACAACGACACAAGCGAAGGGCTGATGAGGTCAACCGTAATGGTTATGACACCCGACACAGCAAAGATGGTGACAGGAGGAACAACAAACGAAGATGGTTCGTTCACCATCAAGGGCATAAAAGTCGGCTCATACCTCCTCAAAGTATCTTACATCGGCTACCACACTCTCTATAAGAAAATAAACATCACAACAAGTTCTGGTATCAATGTGACAGTAGGAACAATAAAGCTGGTGCCTGGAAGTGTTGAACTTGCCCAGGCGGTTGTGACAGCCAATCTGCAAGAGGTGGAGGTCAAAGATGACACTCTCGTGTACAATGCAGATGCAATAAAAGTACCAGAAGGAAGCATGCTCGAAGACCTCGTAAAGAAATTGCCTGGAGTGGAAGTGGAAGACGGAACTATCAAGGTAAACGGCAAGACTGTATCAAAAATCATGCTTGAAGGAAAAGAATATTTTGGCAATGACAAAGATATGGCAATGAAGAACATACCTGCTGAGATTGTACAAAAAATTAAGACTTATGACAGGAAGTCTGACAATGCAAGAATAACAGGTGTCGATGACGGGAATGAGGAGACCGTAATGGATCTCACCATACGCAAGGGTTTCAAGAATGGATGGAACGGCAACATCGGCCTTGGCTATGGCACAGAAAGCAAATACCAGGAGAGGGCACAGGTAAACAGTTTCAGAGACAACTTCCAAACCACCGTTACAGCCAATGTGGGCAACGACAACAGAGGCAACGGAAATGGCAATAACACTTCAGGTCAATACGGCGGCAGACTTGTATATTCCATCAAAGACAAAATAGAGGTGGGAGGAAATCTCACATATAATTATAGAAAGGGAGACACGAGAACATATAACAGTTCGCAGAATTTTACCGCACAGTCTTTCAGCAACAGTCGCAATCTCAACGAGAACAGAAGCAATAGTTATGGAGGAAGATTCAAGGTGGAGTGGAAGATTGACTCCATCACTACCCTCCTCTTCCAGCCTCAGTTCACACTCGGCGACTCAAAAAGCAACTCAAGCAATGTGAATGTCACATTCAATGACGACCCACATCAGAACGGAGTGAAGAATCCACTCGACGAGCTCGACAACATCGACAATTCAATAAAAATCAACGATAACAAATCACGAAACTGGTCAGACGGCACCAACTACAACTGGAGTGGCTCACTTATGCTCAACCGTCACATACACGGCAATCCTTGGTTTGGAGAGAGCAACCCAACAGGTTACAACGGACGCAACATCAGCCTCCGACTCAACGGAGCAACGAGTGGAAGCAGCAACAAAGCTTACAACCAGTCGAATGTAATCTACCACCAACGCAACGACTCCACCGACCTAACTTTCCGCCTGCGCAACACCCCGAACAGCAACCGCAACTATTCGGTTGGATTCACATACAACGAACCTATATTGCGCAACCTCTTCGCGCAAATCAATTACACATATAATTATTCTAAGAGACATAGCGACGGAAAGACTTATGACTTTGCCGAAGTGGATGCCATAGGCAAGGAAATATGGAATTTCTATGAAATGTACGGACGATTCCCTGATGGCATGGACATAGAGGAATTCCGCAGCACACGACTATCACGCTACACCGACAATGTGAACAAGACACATAATCTTGACCTTCAGCTGAGACTCAACACTCAGCTTATGAATGTCACAGCGGGAGTGAGGATTGAAGAACAGAACCAAAAGATGATGTATCAGTACCAAGGACTTGACACCATAGCAAGCCATGACTTCTCACGCATCTCGCCAACTGCTAATGCACGTTTCAGATTCTCCAACAGACACACGCTGAATTTCTCCTATCGTGGGAACACGCAGCAGCCAAACATGACTGATCTCTTCAACCTCACCGACAACAGCAATCCGCTCAATATCAGAGAGGGAAATCCAGACTTGAAGCCTTCATTCAACAATAACTTCCAGGCTGACTACAATAACTACTTTGAAGAAACAAAGCAGAACATCAACGGACGACTGACTTTCAGCAACACCATCAACTCCATCGAACAGAAGACGGAATACAACATCGAGACAGGTGGTCAGCGAAGCCAGCCTGTCAACATCAACGGTGACTGGCGATGCTCTGCAGAAGCAGGATTCGGCACACCTCTCGGATGGGAGAAACTGAGACTCAACACGAGAGTTTCTTACTCATTTAATAAGAATGTGTCGTATGTGTACCAAAATCGAGAGACGCTCAAAAATACCGTTAAGACAAATAACATCAACAGCAACCTCTCAATCACCCTTCGTCTCAACACTATCGACGTAAGAGCTAACGGACGTCTCAGCTGGAACAACTCAGACAACATGCTCCTGCCAAACAGTAACCATAATTACTATAACTTCAATTACGGACTCTCAAGCACAGGCAACTTCAGCAACGGATTCGGCTACAATACAGACATAAACATGAGCAGCCGTCGTGGATATTCATCTGCAGAGATGAACACAAACGAACTGATATGGAACGCGCAGATATCATACCGCTTCCTCTATCGCAAAGCTGGCACAATAGCTATACAAGCGTACGACATCCTCAACCGCCGCAGCAACATAAGCCGCACTATCAACGCATACTCACGCCGCGATACTGAGACTAACAGCGTACACTCATACTTTATGGCAACATTCACTCTACGATTCAACACCTTCGGCACAAAGGCGGCAAGAGCCAACCTCCGCCAGCAAAGATATGAAAGCGGATATTACGACAACCAGTCAAATGGAGAAAATCGCCAAGAAGGCTCAAGAGGCAACAGAGAGGGAGGACGCAATAACGGAGGTGGAAGCCGAGGAAATAATGGCGGAAATGGTGGCGGAGGAAGATTCTGATAATGCACATTTAATGTTCTGAAAACAACACGAGCTAACCATGAGATGCTTTAGCCCGCAAAGCAAACATGCTTTAGCCCGTAAAGTAAATATACTTTAGCCCGTAAAGCAACATGACTTAAAAAGGCAACGCATGATGAGGTTGTTTCGCCTCTCTTAAAATGCTTAAAGGCAATTGTATGATTTATAGGTTTCAACAGCATACCTATAATAAAAAGACTAAGTTTAACAAAGAAAATCAACGAGATGAGAATAAAAAAACGCTGAAAAGTTTTGTCATGACCAATTAAAGTCGTAACTTTGCAGCCGATTATGTCGGAATGGCCAGAAAAAGTAAACACATTAAGAGTGTTTCGCCATCCGATCCAACCCTAAAAACAATTAAAAAAAATGTACGTAATTGCAGAAATTCAGGGTCAGCAGTTCAAGATCGAGGAAGGCAAGAAGCTCTTCGTTCACCACATCAAGGATGTTGAGGCTAATGCAACTGTTGAAATTGAGAAGGTGTTGTTGGTTGACAACGACGGTGTAGTAAAAGTTGGCACTCCAACTGTTGAGGGCGCAAAGGTAGTTCTCGAAGTAGTATCTCCACTCGTTAAGGGTGACAAGGTTCTTGTTTTCCACAAGCGTCGTCGTAAGGGATACCGCAAGTTGAGAGGTCATCGTGAGCAGTTCACTCAGGTTGTTGTTAAGTCAATCGTAGCTTAATACAATGCTCTTCGCCCTCCTCTTCAGCATTCAGCTAAGACAAGGCGAAAGTCCGAATGGACATTCTTAATTTCATTAATCTAATTAATTCAGACAGTTTTTCAAAATGGCACATAAGAAAGGTGTAGGTAGTTCAAAGAACGGCCGTGAGTCACACTCAAAACGACTCGGACTTAAGCACTTCGGTGGTGAGACAGTTAAGGCTGGCAACATTCTCGTTCGTCAGCGTGGTACAAAGCACTATCCTGGCAAGAACGTAGGTATTGGCAAGGATGACACACTTTACGCTCTCGTTGATGGCGTAGTAGTTTTCAAGCGTGGTCGTCTTAACCGCTCTACAGTATCTATCGAGCCAGTTGCAGCTCCTGCTGAGGCATAAGGCTTCGTGTAGAAGAACTAAAAAACAAGGGATGCAAGAAATTGTATCCCTTTTCTTTTTGTACATTTTGTTTACATGACAAAGAAAGAACGCTACATACAATTTATTGAGCATTTCACAAATGCGATGCCTGACGCTAAGACGGAACTGAAATATGGAAACGCCTTTGAACTGCTATGCGCCGTTATGCTGTCAGCACAATGTACTGACAAGAGAGTGAACATGGTAACACCTCACTTGTTTGCAGCATATCCTGATGCATCATCATTAAGCAAAGCAACCAAAGAGGATGTTGTAGTCATTGTCGGCTCCGTGTCATACCCAAACAGCAAAGCTGAACATCTCGTGCAGATGGCTAAAATGCTTGTTGAAAGACATAATGGCGAAGTGCCGTCAGATTTCGACTCACTCGTTGCCCTTCCCGGCGTAGGAAGAAAAACAGCAAACGTAATGCTGTCAGTGGTGTTCAACCAAGCCACCATGGCTGTTGACACTCACGTGTTCAGAGTCAGCCATAGACTGGGACTCGTATCAGACAAATGCACCACCCCACTTGCTGTAGAGAAAGAGCTAACCAAAAACATACCAGAGGAAATAATCCCCAAAGCACACCACTGGCTCATACTCCACGGCAGATATGTATGCAAAGCCCAAAGACCACTCTGCAAAGAATGCGAACTTAAAATATGGTGCAAGTATTATAAGACAAACCCGAGTTTGTAATCAATGTAAATTTAAGTACAAAAACGAAAAATGAAACACAAATTCACACAAAAAAGTTCCCAAAAAGCAATCTTTTTCTATTTAAATCGCATTTGTAACAAAAAACCAAATAGAATTTACTATTTTTGTCAAAACTATTTGTTCATTGTTGATTCTATTTATACATAGTCTCTGCTTCAAATAAGAACATATAGTAAAAGTGCCCCCACGCCGTTGTAGGTCAGGGAGGGCTAACATATTATAAAAGGCGTTTACTGCGCTTTGCTTTTGACATCATGAAATCCGGAAAATTTCAATTGAGTCCGTCAAAAACAAAGCAACGTGACGCCCCAAGGGTGTATTATATATATTTCTTATTGGCTTCAATCACTTATTATAAAGTCATTGATAGTCAAAAGGATGTTTATTTATATTACACGGCGTGGGGCTAACGTTGCTTGCTTCGACGGACAGGCAATTTCCGGAGCCTCATGATGTGGAGCAAGCAACAGAAAGGGCTCCACGCTTATTTATATATATATGTCTAACCTTATTTTAAAGAAACACTCTGCAAAGGTAGCCAGCAGAATGATGAGATAGACAATATCATGGCTACAGCTACTGACTACCTTTATATAAATACACGTGATGAACTTCATCGCTTTGACTGTTCTAAGATTGTTTACATGGAAGGTGATGGCAATTACACTAATATTGTACTTGTAAACAAGCTCAAAGCGTCTGTATGCATGAACCTGTCTGAAATGCAACGCTTCATATCTGAAAGTTTGAAAGAACGTGCATCCATGTTTATCAGAATAGGTAAACGTTTTATCATAAACGTCAATTTCATCTATCATATAAATGTGCTACGTCAGTTCATTACTGTAACTGATGGGGTACATTTTGCTTTTCAGTTAGGTGTGTCTAAAGTAGCCTTACGCCAACTAAAGGATTTGATGATACAGCATGCTAACAGCAAAAAACTCAACAATAACAACTAATAAAAATGGAAATCATTATAGGACGAGAAGAAGGAGCGCGTCGTCTTCATTGCATTGCAGACGGACGCGAATTCAATATAGGCGCAGCAGGAAGTGTGCCAACATCAGTTAGCCGCAAGCATTGCAGGATTGTGGTTCTGGGTGAGAAAATGTCAATTGAAAATCTACGCGAACAGAATATAACATACGTGGATGGCAATCAAGTATTCTCAAAAGGCATTTCATCGACAAGCAAGGTTCAGCTTGGCTCGGAAAAATTTAATGTTCCTTTGCTGCAGATTCTGCAATTGGCAACAGGAAAACCGATAGCTTCTGCAAATAGTAGTGAAAAGAAGCCTGAGCCTCCTACGTTCACGCTAGAACCTCTGCAAACAATATGGGATGAATATGATAAGCGCAAACTTGCAATTCAGGATGATGCAGCCAAAAAAGGCAACCAGCAACGAGTTCAAGGCATTGTTTCAATGTTTGGCATGGCATTAGGCCTCTTGCCTATACCTATTGTTTTCCGTGCGATATGTGTTGTTACAGCATTAATTATGTCAATATACTTTTTCATGAAAGGCAAAAACACCGATACAGTACAGCGAAAAATACATGATCTTGATGAAGAATTTGCGACCAAATATAAATGTCCAAATCCTGCATGCGGCAAACCATTTGGTTCTGTACCATATCGTTCGATAGAATTCAACAAGCAGTGCTCTGCATGCGGTTGCAAATACACACATTGAATTTCGTGGACTAATCCCACCATTTCCTACAACATAGCATGGGAAATTTGGTCATCAGACGCAAGCACCATACTTTTGTACCAGTTAACAAAAATGTCAAACTTAATACCATAAAATCATGAATAACGAAGAGACAATCATCATGCAGCCACAGACTGCAAACAAGGCTACAGAAACCACAAAGAAAGAAGAAGCACCAAAGTCAGAAAAGAAGGAAAACAACGGCAAGCGAGTTGCTGCAACAGTCGCAGCTGGAGTATTCGGAGGAGCAGCTGGTGGAGCAGCATCGGCAGCTGCTGCAACCATGTTGAATGCAGATGAGCAAGAAGATTCTGCTGAGGAAACACAGGAAGAAGTTGTAGCAGAGGTAAGGCCAGCATCTGTACAAGAAACAAAAGAAGAAGTATTAGTCAACCCTGAAGAACCAGATTACTCTGGCAACAATGGTGCAGATCCAATCGTACAGCCTCAAGAAGAACCAGAACCTCATTCTGTACAGACAAGTAATGAGGAAGTTCCTGAAGTGCAGATTCTTGGTGTATATGAGCGAACTGAAGATGGAGGGGCACATCAAGAACTGGCTATATTGACCGATGGTGATGAAATCGCTGCCGTCCTTGATGCTGACGGTGATGGAATTGCAGATGTTATAGGTATAGATCACGACCACAACCAGCAATTTGATGAAGGTGAAATCTACGATATTTCTGAACAGCACATAGGTATGGAGCAATATGAACAGGCATACCTTGCACAACAAGAAGAAGTAGATCAGCAGGACACATTTGCTTATGAAGCAAGTGATGAAACTGACTATAACAACGACGCTGACACTTATTATGATGCATAACAAATTAAAGCCTTTGCTTCTGCTTATGATGATGATTTTTTCCTCTATCATAGCAGAGGCAAAGATTTATCTCGTTTCTGTTGGAGTGTCCGACTATCCAGGCACAAAAAATGACCTTCGCCTTCCACATAACGATGCAGCCACAATGCAATGGTTGTATCGAGAGAATAAACAAGCATCTACCATTCTGCTTATGAACAAGAAAGCCACTATTGCCAATGTGAAGGATGCGATGAAGAAGATGTTTGGTCAAGCAACAGCTGATGACATTGTAGTGCTGTTTTTCAGCGGGCATGGGGTGAAGGGCGGATTCGTATGCTATGATGGATTCTTGAGTTACGGCGATGTAAGTGCGTCAATGTCTGCATGCAAGAGCAAGAATAAGATGGTATTTGCTGACGCTTGCTTCTCAGGAGCAATAAGAGATGGAGCGCAAGTGTCATCAAAATACAACTCTATGAGTAATAACATCATGCTCTTCCTGTCATGCCGCAGCAACGAGATGAGCATCGAGACGCCAAAGATGACAAACGGATTCTTCACATACGCCCTACAGCATGGTCTTCGTGGAGGGGCAGATAAGAACAAGGATCGCACTATCACCGCAAAAGAGTTGTTCAACTATGTCAGCGCTAAGGTTAAGAAAGAATCTAACGACAAGCAACATCCTGTCATGTGGGGCAAGTTCCCTGATAATATGGCTGTGATGAGGTGGTAGATGACTTACCCTCCCCACCGATTGTTTGAACTAAAATAGTAATTGTAAATGAATAAATTATAAATGGATTCATGGCAGAAATAAAGATTAAATGTCCTAAGTGCGGAAAGATACTTATTCTTTCAGACAATCCTAATATAAACAACGCAGTGTTTACTTGTCCTGTGTGTAAGGAAAAACACAAGGTTGGTGAGTGCCAAAGAATTGTTGATGCTCCCAAACAGACTATTGCTAATGAAGAAACACAATATGGTTTCTCTTCTTCTGTCTCAAATGGGGAAGAAACGCAATTTGTTGGGGCGTCACCATCACAACCAAATACAGGAGTGCTAGTTGATAACTTTGGGAGAACTTATAATCTAAGTTTTGGCGTAAATACTATAGGCAGAAAAGCAACTACGTCAAGTGCATCAGTACAGATAAATGTGGAAGACCGTTACATGAGCAGAAGCCACGCAATCATAGAAGTTAAGAACGTAGGTGGACAAACACTTCATATTCTTCGCAATGGTGCAGGCAAGAACCCATCGTATCTCAACGGCACACTTATTGAGACAAATGACCAGCTCATCCTCAACAACGGTGACCGCATAAAAATTGGTTACACTGAATTAACTTTCAAGCGCCCCCTCTAACTCCCCCAAGGGGGGGGATCCCACCAGATAAGCTTTTAAATTAGTAATATAAAATCCACTTCCCCTCAGTGGACAAATCTCTCCCCCTTGGGGGAGTAAGGAGGGGGCACCTATGAAATACAAATTACTAACATATTCAATTCAAGAACTGGGACAGCGTCAGAATCAGGAAGATTCTATATTCCCAAACTATGAGAAATCCACAGCAGAAGATCGTATCTTCATCCTTTGCGATGGCATGGGCGGTCACGAAAAGGGCGAGGTTGCTTCTGCAACAGTATGCGAAGTGATGAGTCAAACGATCTTATCACGCTGGAACACAAACGAGCCACTATCAGATGACTTACTTCTACAAGCCATTGAAGAGGCATACGACGCTCTCGATACAAAGGATAATGGAGAAGCAAAAAAGATGGGCACAACCATGACCTTCCTCTGTTTCCACAGCGAAGGTGCAACTGTTGCCCATATAGGTGATAGCCGTGTGTATCAGTTGCGACCAACAAAGGGAGACGAGCCAGCTCGCGTTGTCTTCCGCACACGTGACCACTCTCTTGTCAATGACCTCATAAAGATAGGAGAAATAACTGAGGAAGAAGCAAAAAATCATCCACAGAAGAACGTCATCACCCGTGCCATGCAGCCATGTCAAGAGCGCAGAAGCAAAGCTGACATAGCTCACATTACTGATATTCAGCCAGGCGATTACTTCTACATGTGTTCTGATGGTATGCTGGAGCAAACCTCTGACGAGAACCTTCTTTACATCATAACCAAAGAGAACACGACCAATGAGCAGAAAGTGGAAATGCTTCGAGAAGTTACTGCTGACAATAAGGACAACCACACTGCACATCTTATATATATAAAGGAAGTGAATGATGTCCTAAAGAAAGAAGATCAGATCATTGCCCACAACCCTTCTTCTCCAGAAAAAAATCAGGGTACTTGGATTTATCCTGAGGAGGAAGCACCAAAGAAAAGCAAACTTCCTATTTATGCAATAATAGTCCTACTTATTCTTGCTATCGCAGGAGGTGCTTACTATTATTTCTCCATTCGACCATCTGACACTACAGTAGAAGTAAATGATTCTGATTCTATTAAAGCAGAACAGAAAGAGGATGTTATTATTACTTCGGAATCAACAAAAGAAAGTTCTCAAAAAACTATTGATGATAATGCCGATACAAAGAAAACCGCAGTAGAGGAGAATGCTCCTTCGACAACAAATGAAGAAGAAATCAAAAATGAAGAAACAGAAAACTCAAATACTTCTGAATCTCACAACTCTAAATCTCATGCATCTAAGTTTATTCCTACTAAGAAAAGAGTAGATAATAAGGACAAAGAACAAGAAACATCAAAACAATGAATCTATGCAACTGAAAACAGGAACACTCCTTCGCGGAGGAACATATAGAATACTAAATGCTTCGGAAATAATACCGCAGCACAATGAAACATTCCTCGGTCAAGGAAGCTTCGGCATAACATATCTTGCCGAACATACAAGCCTTGGACATAAGGTCGCCATAAAGGAGTTCTTCATGAAAGAGCTAAACACTCGTGGAGATGATGGTAGTATTTCTGGCATGAGTGATGGAAGCCTCTCGTACAACTACGGTCAGAAGTTCAAAAAAGAGGCAATGAATCTTTCTCAACTTGACCATCCTAACATTGTGCGTGTGACAGACTCTTTTGAAGAGAACGGCACATACTATTATGTGATGGATTATATTGAGGGAGAGAACCTTAACGACTATATCAAGCATACATCTCTATCACAAAATGAAGCTTTGGACATTATTATATCTGTGTCCAAAGCTCTAGTGTATATGCACGATGAGAAGCACATCCTACATCTTGACTTGAAGCCTGGCAACATTATGCGCCGTGCAAGCGATGGTCACATCTTCCTCATAGACTTCGGTCTTTCAAAGCACTATAGCAGCAATGGTCAGCCAGAAACATCAACAACCATAGGTCTTGGCACACCTGGTTATGCTCCAATTGAGCAGAGCAATCAAGCAAAGAGCGGAGAATTCCGTCCAACTATTGATGTGTATGCACTCGGCTCAACATTATATAAGCTTCTCACTCGTGAAACACCTCCTGCAGCGTCCGACATCGTTAGTGATGATGAGCTCATAGCAAGAAAACTTCATTCTTTTGGTATTTCTGGCAATATCATAGATGTTGTTGTAAAAGCGATGTTGCCTAATGTGAATAAACGCACGCAAACCGTGAAGGATTTTCTCTCTACAATCCCTCAATCATGCACATTAAGAACAGGAGGTGACGGAACAAAAGCTAAGAAAGAAAATGATCAAAATGACAACACTTTGGTTTTAGGTGGAGGCAATAGGAAAACTCCTCCACCTATTCCACCAGTTCCACCTACTCCACCAGTCCCTCCTACTCCACCAGTCCCTCCTACTCCACCAGTTCCACCTGTTAAGAAGAAGAAAAGGTTTGGTGTTAAACTGTTTCTTTTAATATTTGCCATAATAGCAATTTTCGCAATTTATCATTTTGCTTCTTCTGCTGCAAGTAAGTTTGAAACAATTGAGAACATCAATGGCAATCGTGTGGTTAATCAGAAATTCAAGGACTCAACAGGCGAAACTTATACTTATACAGGTGAGGTAATTGATGGCTTGCCTAACGGAATAGGTGAAGGAGTCTATTCGTTTGGCAGATACATTGGTCCTTATAAAAATGGTCTTATGCATGGAGCCGATGGTAAATTCACCGAGAAAGGAGGAGCAACTTTTGTTGGAAGTTTTGCAGACGATTATTATTCTGAAGGTACATTGACCCGCACTGATGGGACCTACTTTGTTGGCAAAATGAAAGATGGAGTGCCATTCGAAGGCACAGAATATGATAAAAATGGTAACATTAAAAAACTATTAAGATGAAAGTATTTGATAATGGAATGTCATGCGGTATTGTATATCACTATACTTCATTAATTGCAGCATTGAACATCATTAATAATGATGGATTAAAATTCCATGCGAGTCGTTATGATAATATGGAAGATCCATTTGACTCTGGATATGGTTTTGCTGTCGCACAAGAGGTCTTAGAAAATAATGGTGTTGATTTTATTGACATGGATGACTATAACTGCAGACCCTACGTATTATCTTTCTGTAAAAAGAACGATGATTTTTCCATGCGTAGATTGTACAACGCAGAAGTCGTTCTACATATAGATTCAGATATGTTATTGCAAGAATCTGTGGAAAAATCTGATAAAATCAAAGGTGGGGATGTATTATATTTGACAGAATCGCAGACAACTTCTTTTGTTACCAATGCCTACGAGCATGTTTTTCGTTTGACAGGAGAACGTGAAGACTTAAATTTCGAAGCAAAGGCAAAATGTTCGTTCTTGAAGCATCCTAACTATGCGATAGAAAATGAATGGCGCTTATCTTATTTTGAAGATTTTGATTTAACAAATGGTAATCAGCGAGAATCTCTTCTGGCAGATAGCAACAACTTTGTTTCAGAAGTTAAGTTCAAGGTTAACAATGGTAAGACAAGAATATATCGAGAGTTAACTTTCGATTCAAAATGTCTAAGAGGTATCACGCTATTTCAGCACGATATATCTGACATCATGAAGACTCGGGATACACTTGAAACGTGGCTCGCTAAATGCGGTTATGAACATGATGAAGTTCCAATAATTAGAACAAAAACTCCTAAAATCAACAAATGATATGAAACAAATTATCGCAATAGCACTATTACTAATGTGCTCCTCTTTTAGTTATGCACAACGCAATAACAATAACCAGAAACAGCAAACAGCAGTCTCTAAACAAAAACAGAATAATTCTGCTAATGCGGCAAGACAACGTCAATTGGCAGAACAACGCCGCAAAGAAGCGGCAGAGCGTGAGGAACAGGAACGACTTCGTAAAGAGCAGGAAGAACAGGAAAGAATTGAACTCGAAAGACGCAATGCTCTCCGTTGGGATGATGCCCAAAAGGCTTTATGTTACAACGGACAAACATATCCTGTAATATTTGTTGAAGGAGATACTTTCACTATGGGAGAGAAGTACGTCCACTCCGATGGTAAGCAAGGTGACAAGTGTGATCAACCTAGTGCGAAGCTTTCTCGGGTAACATTGGCAAGTTTCTATATTGGAAAATATGAAGTGACGCAGGAACTTTGGGAAAAAGTTATGGGTAATAATCCGTCTTTCGTAAAGGGAAATCAACTGCCCATAACTAATGTAAGTAGAGAGCAATGTTTGTATTTTTTATCAAAACTGAACTCTTTAACCGGTCAACTATTTCGTCTTCCTACAGAGGAACAATGGGAGTTTGCTGCAAGAGGAGGTGTAAAAAGTCTTGGCTGTAGGTATAGTGGAAGCAACAGTTTGAACGCAGTGGGCTGGTACTCGGAAAATTCAGGAGGAACCATTCATAATGTAGGTCAGAAGAATCCTAACGAACTTGGTATTTATGATATGAGTGGAAACGCTCTAGAATGGTGTTTAGGAGACTATGGAAGTCATAGGTATGGCTCCCAAAGTTGGGCATGGGAATATTCTAGAGAGCCTATTGCTCGTGGAGGGGATTGTTTTCATTCGCAAGAATTGTGCACATCTACAAAACGCGATAATCAAAACACTTCTAAAGGACAATATGCTATTGGGTTTCGTATAGTTCTCATCCCATAGCTCATTTATGTTGCATTTATATTTTATCAAAGAAAACCGCAATCCAAAATGACTGACCAATTAGTAAGTGTAGATAAAACTTTTATGTGTTTCCTTATTAATGAGGATAATTGCCCAATGTGTATAGTACATAGTCTTGAACCTTGTAACAAGTTCGATAAGTTGATTATTAATCCTGATGGCACTTGTACAATAGAGGAGATAAGGCATAAAGAATCATACAATGGACATATATATGTGTTGTCTGTTTTGACACAAAAAGAATATCCATTAAATATGGGTAGAGTTGTAACCTGGTATAATAACAATATCAGTAAAGGATTTCGTTTGGTGGATAGTTCAACTTTTGCTGATAAGATATCAATGGAGAAACTTGCCGAGTTAAAGAATACTCTAGAGAAATACTTCAAAGATGATATATCCCAACTAATTGCACAATATGATATGTGGTTGCATAGTATTGAATAATTACAGAGAACCAAATGACAGGTAACTAATCCGCTATCTAAACAATCATTTACCTATGCAACACCTACAACCCAACTCCACCCTTCAAGGTGGTAAATACAAAATAAAGAAAGTGCTCGGACAAGGTGGGTTCGGAATAACCTACCTTGCGGAGAACACTATGCTTGATGGCAAGGTAGCCATCAAGGAGTTTTTCTTCAAGGAGTATTGTGACCGTGACGAGGCGACGAGTCATGTGACAATCGGAACAAGTGGTAATCGTGAGATTGTTGAGCGCTTCAAAGTGAAGTTTATCAAAGAGGCTCGTACCATATTCAAGTTGAACCATCCAAACATAGTGCGTATCCTTGACATCTTTGAGGAGAATGGAACTGCCTATTATGTGATGGACTATATCGAAGGTGAGTCGCTAAGCGATATGGTGAAGCGTCGTGGATTCATACCAGAGGCAGAATCCGTTGGATACATCAAGAATGTAGCTGATGCTCTCTCGTACATCCACAGCAAGAACATGAACCATCTCGACATCAAGCCTGGCAACATCATGAAGCGCCAAGAGGATGGACAGATTTTCGTTATCGACTTCGGCGTTGCCAAGCAGTACGATTCTACAACATCTGAGGGTACTACCACCACGCCTGTAGGAATAAGCAAGGGCTATTCACCTAACGAGCAGTATATGCTCGGAGGTGTTCAGTCTTTCTCTCCTCAAAGCGATGTCTATGCCCTCGCAGCAACACTATTCAAATTGCTTACTGGTAATACTCCACCAGAGGCAATGCTCATTCAAGACGAAGGATTACCAACCGAGGAACTCAAGGCAAAGAACATATCACAGAATATCATCAATGCCCTTGATGCAGCAATGCAGTCAAAGCGTAAGCGCACCCATAGCGTTGAAGAGTTCATCTCCAATCTCAATGGCTCTGCATCTGTGGTAAATAGTGATGACGAAGCTACTCTCTATACTCCAGAAATGCAACATGCAGAAGAGGAACGAAAACGCAAAGAGACAGAAGCCAAGGCTGCAAAAGAAAAAGCAGAGGCGGAAGCTCGTGCAAAAGCAGAAGCGGAGCGAAAAGTTCGTGAAGAAATGAACAGGGAAAGAGAGTTGGAAAAGGTTGCAAATCTGATTGAAGAAAAGGAGCGAAAGTTTATTGAAAAAAAGATACGTAATAAAAAAAGAAATGAAAAGATAAATCGAATAGTCCTATTTGGGTGTATGATAATTATACTACTATTACTCTTCATATGCAAATAGATGTGTTGGACGAAGAAACACGTCATCAAAAAGAAGTATTAAGACTTGCATCGTGATTCTCTTTAACCCAATAATTATCTATGCAACACCTACAACCTAATTCCACCCTTCAAGGTGGTAAATACAAAATAGAGAAAGTGCTCGGACAAGGTGGGTTCGGAATAACCAACCTTGCAGAGCACTTATACTAAGCTAATTGAGTGAACAGAATGTATGTAACAATACATTACTTCTGTTGAAGATAGTTGACTTGATTTGACTTTATAGTACCGCAGCGATCTTTCTGATAGACGACAGGCGGTCGAGAAAAGTCTTGTTACGGCGCACCTGTGACATGTTGTATTCCATCTGAAGATTGAGGAGAGTCTTTGCGCTAATGCCGAGGGCAGCTTCGAAGAGCATGGCAGTCTCAATTGTGACAGGGCGACGCTCATTGAGGATTTCGTTAAGTGCCTTGTACGACATCCCTATCTGATCGGCTAATGCACGTTGGGAGATTCCACGACACTCCACCTCATCCTTCAAGACCTCGCCGGGGTGTGTCACGTAGAATGGGGTAAGATTGTTGGCTATCATATTAGGATTAACTCCTTCTAAATGTATCATATATATATATATTATTTATAATGATTAGACAATTCAATTATATTGCAAATGTTTGCGACGGTGCTATCCCCTGTGGTATCTTCTGTGAACTCAATCCGGTATTGATCATTTACCCGGACGGATGATATGCCCTCTTTTTCACCATGAAGATGCTCGTAATGTAAAGAGCCGTATTTGTTGAGCCCGTTTACGTCACTTTCACTCTTCAAGGTGTTAATGACTTTTGCATATTTCTTCACAACCTGTGGTTGGAAGCGGTGCTTTTTATCACTCGCTTGTCCTGATTCGTAGAGCTCTTGAAGATATTCTTGAGTAAATACTACTATCATATTTGTGAAAATTTGAGAACAAAGTTATACACAATCTCACAATTCCACAAATTTTGTGGACATAAATTTCATAAACAAGTGAATCTTTATACGACCTTTAAGGAAAACTAATAGTCAATGCAACACCTACAACCCAACTCCACTCTCCAAAGTGGTAAATACAAAACAGAGAAAGTGCTCGGACAAGGTGGGAAATATTATAAATAATCATACAAAAAATGCTCTTCTATTGTATGTTTTGATGATCAATTGATAATATTCAATGAATTTCAAGAATAAAGTACTATGTATATCTAAAAATATTTGCATATTAGTCATTTATGCCCTAAATTTGCAATTCGCGAATCGCAAATCAATATGAGTATATGGCAAAACATAATGGAATGAGACCACAGGACATAGTGGTACTCTTGAAAAAGATAACAAGCGAAGGCGTGGATATGCTGAACAAGGATTTGGCGGTATCTCTTGGAATTAGCGCCTCTGAAATCTCCGAGGCATTGGAGAGGTGCAGAATTGCAAGTCTTGTTGATGTGTCAAAGAAGCGTGTTCAAGTGCTTGCGCTGAAAGACTTCCTTGTGTATGGATTGAGGTATGTCTTTCCTGCTCAGCCTGGAGCGATAGTACGAGGAGTTCCCACTGCGGTTTCTGCATCGCCTATTAAGGAAGCAATAAATGGAGGAAGTGAGATTTTTGTTTGGCCCTATAAAAAAGGAACCTTGCGCGGACAGTCGATTGAACCTCTGTATAGTTCTGTACCAGAAGCAGTGGGACAAGATGATGAATTGTACAAACTGCTTGCCATTATCGACACCCTGCGTATGGGTAGAGTAAGAGAACGAGAAGTTGCTATTGCAGAACTTGATAAATTCTTGAATGCTTATGGAGAAAAGTAATATAGAAAGACTGCAACATGTAGCTGATGGACTAGAGGATCTTAATGAAAAGGTAACATACGTTGGAGGTTCTGTAACTCAATTGTATGCAACAGATAGTGCTGCCACGGAGCCAAGACCAACTATGGATGTGGATTGTGTTGTTGAATACTTTTCTTTCAAGGAAAAGATGGAGTTTGAAGAAATGCTTCGCAAGAAACATTTTGAGGAAGACAAAGAAGATGGAACTGTTATATGCAGATGGCTTTACAAAGGTGAGGAGGTTGACATAATGCCTACTGATGAAAAGTATCTTGGTTTTACCAATAGGTGGTACAAACCTGGCATAAAAAATAGGGTGTCTTTCACCCTTCCCAACGGACGAATCGTTTACATAATGTCTGCCTTATATTTTGTGGCATCGAAACTTGAAGCAATAACTTTGCGTGGAGGAATAGATTTGAGAGGATCAAAAGATTTTGAGGATGTCGTTTACATACTGAACTATTGTCCAGACTTCACCGAAAGATATAATAAAGAAGGGAATAAAGAACTGAAAAATTTTGTGACTGAAGCATTTATGTCGTTCTGTAAACGTCCCAACATTATGGAAGAGATAGAATGCGCAATGCCTTACGGTGAAGAGGATAGATCTGATATTATATTAGACATTTTCAAAAGCATTTGCAAATAATTAACTGAATATCATTCTGAAAAAAATATGCAACACCTATAGCCCAACTCCACCCTCCACAGACGCAGATGGCAGATAGAGTCGCTATTCAAGCAGATCAAGCAGAATTTCTCTCTCAGATACTTCTACGGCAAGAGCAGCAATGCTATCAAGATACAAATTTGGACCACCTTGATTGCTAATTTGCTCATGACACTGCAGCAACAGAGTCTGAATCGCAGGTGGAGCTTCTATGGATTGGCAACAATGGTGAGAATTGTGCTCATGTACTACATCAATCTGGACTCTTTCCATGAAAGTCCTGATGAAGACTTTAAAAATGCTCAAAGAGTGTACTGAATCACCGCTAGAAAACACAAATAAATAACGATGAAGGCTTATCATAAGTAACAGATTTGTATATACGGAATCCTTTATTACAATAAAAAAGCCGCCACTTTTGAGTGACGGCTTTTATTATAAACTGCTGATGCAGTGTGGATTAATTCGTTTAGCTTAAATTAGCGGATGAAGAGGAGCTCACGATACTTTGGAAGTGGCCAAGCCTCGTCATCAACGATAGTCTCAAGCTTGTCAACATGGTAGCGGATTTCTTCAAGAAGAGGAGCTACTGTGTCATGATAAGCGATAGCCTTCTCACGCTCAGACTCAATCTTGTTTGCAACCTTACGAGCTTCAACCATCTTCTCTACATTCTCGATGATGAATGACTCATGGTCAGAAATCTTCTCGATGATATAGAGGTTCTCCTTAGAGATAGCATGTGCCTTTTCGCCAGAGAAGATGCCCATAACCTTATGTACATTGTCAATGAGCATTGACTGATACTTAGTGACAACAGGGATGATATGGTTAAGACAGAGATCACCAAATATACGTGACTCAATCTGAATCTTCTTTGTGTAAGTCTCCCACTTAATCTCGTTACGTGCCTCAAGCTCAAACTTAGTCATAACCTTAGTCTTTTCGAACATGTTGATAGACTCCTGCTTGAGGTAGTTATCGAAGATGATAGGAGCAGATGTCTCACAATCAAGACCACGCTTAGCAGCTTCTACCTTCCACTCATCACCATAACCATTACCGTTGAAGATGATTGGCTTTATATACTTAATATCCTCACGAACAATCTTAAGAACAGCAGCCTCTGTTGACTCACCCTTAGCAATAAGAGCATCAACACGTTCCTTGAAGTCGATGAGAGCTTCTGCTACAGCTGCATTAAGTGTGAGCATTGCTGATGCACAGTTTGCCTCTGAACCTACAGCACGGAACTCGAAGCGGTTACCAGTGAAGGCGAATGGTGAAGTACGGTTACGGTCTGTATTATCGATGAGAAGTTCTGGGATAGAAGGGAGATCAAGCTGGAATGCAGTCTTACCTGCTACATTGAGAGCGTCCTCATCTGCCTTTTCTACATGCTCAAGAAGTTCAGTCACTGTCTTTCCGAGGAAAGAAGAGATGATTGCTGGTGGAGCCTCATTAGCACCAAGACGATGAGCATTAGTTGCGCTCATGATTGAAGCCTTGAGAAGTCCGTTATGATCATAAACAGCCTTAAGTGTCTCAACAGTGAAAGTCACGAAACGAAGGTTGTCGAGAGCAGTCTTGCCTGGTGCGTGAAGAAGAATGCCTGTGTCAGTAGAGAGAGACCAGTTATTGTGCTTACCAGAACCATTGATACCCTTGAATGGCTTCTCATGGAGGAGGCAACGGAAACCATGCTTGCGAGCTACACGCTTCATGATAGACATCATAAGCATGTTATGGTCAACAGCAAGGTTTGTCTCTTCGAAGATTGGAGCAAGCTCAAACTGGTTAGGCGCAACCTCATTATGACGAGTCTTGCAAGGGATACCAAGTTCGAGAGCCTGGATTTCAATGTCACGCATATATTCCTCAACACGAGCAGGAATAGAACCGAAATAGTGGTCATCCATCTGCTGGTTCTTAGCGGAGTCATGTCCCATAAGTGTACGACCTGTCATAACAAGGTCAGGACGTGCTGCATAGAGCGCTTCATCTACAAGGAAGTACTCCTGCTCCCAACCAAGGTTAGAAACAACCTTAGTAACCTCAGGGTTGAAGTACTGAACTACAGCTGTAGCAGCCTTATCAACAGCATAAAGAGCCTTCTTGAGTGGCACTTTATAGTCGAGAGCCTCACCTGTGTAAGAGATGAAGATTGTAGGAATCATAAGAGTATCACCAATGATGAACACTGGAGAAGTTGGATCCCATGCAGAATAACCGCGAGCCTCGAATGTAGAACGAATACCGCCATTAGGGAAAGAAGAAGCATCAGGCTCCTGCTGAACGAGAAGCTTACCTTCAAACTCTTCTACCATACCACCTTTCCAGTCATGCTCAACAAAGCCGTCATGCTTCTCTGCTGTACCTTCAGTAAGTGGCTGGAACCAGTGTGTGTAGTGAGTTACGCCATTCTCAATAGCCCAAGTCTTGATACCTTCTGCCACCTGGTCGGCAATTGCACGGTCGAATGGTGCGCCATTGTCGATGACATCACACATCTTCTTGTAAACCTTAGCAGAGAGATACTTGAACATCTTCTGCTTGTTGAAAACATATTTACCGAAGTACTCACTTGGACGCTGTTTTGGAAGTTCAACTGTGACAGGACCTCTCTTGAACGCCTCGTCTACAACTTTAAATCTGAGATTTGCAGCCATAATCTTTTTACTTTAATTGAGTTATTGTAAAATTATTTTTTCTTTTTATTAGACCATGATAAACAACATTTCCAGAATGCCGCATTTATTTCATCAACCAGTCTTTTACTCTTTGCATTGCTTCAATGCAGTCCTCTTTCTGACCGAAAGCAGTAAAACGGAAATATCCTTCACCAGCAGGACCGAATCCAACTCCTGGCGTGCCAACTACATTCGCCTCTTTCAGAAGAGCGTCGAAGAACTCCCATGAAGTCATACCCTTAGGAGCCTTCACCCAGATGTAAGGAGCATTCTCACCTCCATAGGTCTTAACACCCATCTCAGCAAACGCTTCTTTCATGATTCGAGCATTCTCCATATAATAAGCAATTGTTGCCTTTATCTGCTTTTTGCCCTCCTCTGAATAAATAGCTTCAGCGCCACGCTGAGTTATATAGCTTGTGCCATTGAACTTTGTGCATTGACGACGGAGCCATATCTTGTTGAGTGAAACTCTCTCGCCATCAGCCTTCTTTGCAGTAACTTCCTTTGGAACAACAGTATAACCACATCTTGCTCCAGTAAAACCTGCAGTCTTAGAATAAGAGTGAAACTCTATAGCAACTTTCTTTGCACCTGGTATTTCATATATAGAATGAGGTATTGTCTCATCCTGAATGTACGCTTCGTATGCTGCATCATACATAATAAGTACGTCATTCTCTATCGCATAGTCAACCCATTTCTTCAACTGTTCACGAGTGATGACAGTACCTGTTGGATTATTTGGATAGCAGAGATAAACAACATCTACCTTCTTCGTTGGAAGAGCTGGTGTAAAGTCATTCTCTCCATTGCAAGGCATATATACGATATTGCTCCAAAGACCGTCGATGTTCTCTCCTGCCCTACCTGCCATTACATTAGAATCAATATAGACAGGATAAATAGGATCGGTAACTCCAATAATGTTACCTTTGTCGAGGATGTCTCCGATGTTTCCTGTATCGCTCTTTGCTCCATCATTTACGAAAACCTCATCTGCGCCAAGTTCTATGCCACGTGGTTTGAAGTCGTTCTCAATGATTGCCTTCTGAAGAAAATCATATCCTTGTTCAGGTCCATATCCTCTGAATGTTTCAGCAGAAGCCATCTCCTCGACAGCTTTATGCATTGCCTCAATTACAGCAGGAGCCAAAGGCTGTGTGACATCACCTATACCAAGACGGATAATCTTCTTGTCAGGATTAGCCTCTTTATAAGCCGCCACCTTCTTTGCTATGTCGCTGAACAGATATGAAGGAGCGAGTTTAAGAAAATTTTCATTTACTATAGCCATGTGTTGTTATTTATTGTTTTGTGTTGTTTTAGAGGTCAATCTGTCCATCAAAGACTTTTGCTGCAGGGCCGGTCATATAGATGTGATTATCATCGCCCCACTCTATCGTCAGAGGACCTCCGTCCATTATTATTGTGTTTGTGCGACCTGTTCTTTTTGTTATTGTTGCAGCCACAGAAGTAGCGCACGCACCTGTGCCGCAAGCCATTGTTATACCAGACCCTCTCTCCCACACTCTCATTCGTATGGCACCATCTGGAAGTATCTGAGCAAATTCCGTGTTCACTCTTTCCGGGAACAATGGATGAAATTCAAAATCCTTACCTATCTTTTCAAGCTGAATAGAATTGATGTCATCAACAAATATCACATCATGAGGGTTACCCATAGATACAAATGTACCTTTCATTCCATTCACATCACCCTCCACCATGCTTCCATCGGGAGTGGCACATTGATTCTTGTTGTTGAGAATTGGCTCGCCCATATCCACTCTTGCAGAGATGACCTCACCCTTTTCATCTTCAAACAGCTGAAGAATCTTTATTCCTGAAAGAGTCTCAAAAGTGACAGTGTTCTTTTCTGTAAGATGATGGTCACGCACGAATTTGCCGCAGCATCTAACGCCATTACCACACATCATCGCCTCCGAGCCGTCATTGTTGAAAATCCTCATCTTAAAATCTGCAATATCTGATTTCTCTATGGTGATAAGACCATCACTTCCAATACCGAAATTCGGTCTGCTCCACTCTATTGCAGCCTTCTGCAAGTCAGCAATTGGATTGTCTGGCAGATAAACATAAATATAATTATTGCCGCATCCATGCATCTTTGTGAAGTTAATCTTTGTTGACATATTACTCGTTGTTGAGAAATTATTAAATAACAATATCACTTCCTTTGTGATTTCGAATGCAAAGTTATAACATTTTGCTAATACAACAACAATAATTGCTGACTTTTTTTTGCAAAAAACATAGAAAATTCAAACTATTGACACCAATATGGCATTTTTAACAACAAAATGCACAACCTCAACAAAGAAAAACTTGAAAAAAGTAAGTGAATAATAAATTTTAAAAGAATTGTGTTAGTTTAAAAAATAATTAGTACTTTTGTGCCGTAATAACAATCGATGGAACAATTGGAACAAAACATATTAAAAGAGGAAGAGATCAAGAATGACTTGAGGTATCTGCAACTTCTCGCCCAAAGCTACCCTAATGTGGCAGAGGCTAGCTGTGAGATTATAAATCTTGAAGCCATACTTAACCTTCCTAAACCTACTGAGCACTTCATTAGCGACCCACATGGCGAGAGTGAAGCATTCAATCATGTGCTGAGAAATGCATCGGGATATGTAAAGAGAAAAGTGGAGGAGATATTCGGTTCGACATTACGTCTTACAGAGAAAAAAGAGCTCTGCACACTCATCTACTACCCAGAGGCAAAACTGCAACTCATTAAGGCTGCGGAGGAAAACATGAATGACTATTATGTCATCACCCTTAATCAGCTCATAAAAGTTTTAAGAGAGGTAAGCTCCAAATATACCAGAAGCAAGATACGCAAAGACTTGCCTGATGATTTCGGCTACATTATCGAGGAGCTGCTTCACGATTCTCACAGTGGAATTGGCGGACAAAAGCATCAATATTATAATGTAATTATCCAGACAATAATCGACACACAAAGAGCCGATCATTTTATCGTTTCTATATGCAATCTTATACAGCGATTAGCTATAGACAGGTTGCACCTGCTTGGCGACATCTTTGATAGAGGGCCTGGCGCTCATCTTATTATGGAGACGCTATGCAATTACCATCATTTCGACATTGTGTGGGGAAATCATGACATAGAATGGTTTGGAGCTGCTGCCGGCAACAGAGCATGTATAGCTAACGTGTTGCGCATGTCAATGAGATACGGCAACCTTGCAACATTGGAGGACGGCTATGGAATAAATCTTCTGCCTCTCGCAACATTTGCTATGGAGACATACAAGGATGACCCTTGCAAACCTTTTGCTGTAAACGAATTATCAAAAGAGAATCACGATAAGAAAACAAGCCGATTGCTTGCACAAATGCACAAGGCTATCACCATCATACAGTTCAAGGAAGAAGCTAAGATTATCAGCCGCAGACCAGAATTTGAGATGGATGACAGGAAGATGCTTGAGCATATAAACTTCGAAAACGGAACATGCGTGATTGAAGGAACCGCATACGATCTCAAGGACACATATCTTCCAACAGTAAATAAGGATAACCCTAACGCCCTTTCCGAGGAAGAAGAACTCCTCATGAAGAAGCTTCAGCATTCGTTCCTCACAAGTGACAAGCTACAAAGACATATAGAATGCCTGCTCGGGCACGGGTGTATGTATTCCATTGCCAACAGCAATCTGATGTATCATGCTTCAGTACCTCTCAACGAAGACGGCACATTAAAGGAAGTAGAGATACTTGGAAAGAAATACAAAGGCATATCTCTGATGAAAAAAACTGGCCATCTTGTAAGAGAGGCATTTAACGAGGACACGCCAAAGGAAAAGAAGAGCTTTGCAAGAGATTATATATGGTATCTATGGTGTGGCAAGAACTCACCTCTCTTTGACAAAAACAAGATGACGACATTTGAGCGTTATTTCATCAACGACAAAAAGACTCACACAGAAGAAAAAGGCTACTATTATACATATAATAATGATGAGAAGGTTGTTGATATGATTCTCGACAACTTTGGAGTCGAGGGCAAGCATCGACATATCATCAATGGCCACACTCCTGTTAAAGTATTGAAGGGAGAGACGCCAATAAAGGCAAACGGCAAGCTGCTTGTCATTGACGGCGGTTTCTCCAAGGCATATCAGCCAGAAACAGGAATAGCAGGATATACACTGACATTTCACAGTCGCGGACTTGACCTCGTACAGCATCAGCCTTTCAAATCGGCAGAAGACGCCATCCTTAATGGAGATGACATTAAGAGCAGCACTCAAATTGTCGAGCTCAACAGTCAGCGTATATACGTCAAGGACACAGATAAGGGCAAAGTACTCACAGCAAAAGTAGAGAACCTCAAGAAACTGCTTTATGCCTATAGAAATGGATTCATAAAAGAAAAATAAGTAATAACATAATAACCAAAAACAAGCGTATGAAAAAATTACTACTCATTGCAGCCGTCGCTCTTGGATGCGCTAGCGCTTCTGCTCAGCAGACATTAAACCTAAGCACTTATGCAGGTACAGACCTCATAAAGTACAACAAGAAGACTGTGAACGTAAATGTTAACAGATATGTTTTCAATGGATGGAACACCATCTCTCTCCCATTCGCGATGTCAGAGGAGCAGATAAACGAGGTGTTTGGCTCTGACTGCCGTCTCGAAACTCTCGCTGGAGTTGAAAAGGATGGTTCCGAAATCAAACTCAACTTTTTAGACTGTAAGGCAGAAGGCATCAAGGCTAACACACCTTACATTCTCCATTATACTGGCGACACAGGCAACAAGGTGATCAAGGCAACAGAAGCATTCATTACTGACGAGCCTGCTGCTAAGAAATTCAGCGTCAATGGCGTTGAAGTTAAGTTCGAAAGTGCTCAGAAACAGATGGAGGCTAAAGGTCTTTATGGAATACTCGCAAAGGATAACAGCGAAGCTTCTTTCGTTAATGTTGACGATGTAAAGGCAGGCTTCTATGCCACACGCTGCTATGTGGCAGTGTCTGACGGCACATTCGCTACACTCAAGACTAACCACATAGATGCAAAAGATGTAACAGCAATATCATCCGCTTCAGAGTACAAGGGCAAGGGGGATGTTTACAATCTCTCAGGCGTAAAGGTTGGCCGTACTGGTTCAAAGCTTGCTCCTGGTGTTTACATCATCAACAACAAGAAGGTACTCGTAAAGTAAATCTGCTGTTACACAAAGTCAACACTTTGGATTCAACCCGAGTTAAGGCAATTAATTAAAAACAAAAAGCAGGTGCTCATGATTTGAGCACCTGCTTTTTTGTCATATAACATTGTTAGGATTACTGCGCCTTGTAATACTTCTTGTAATTAGCAGCAAGCTTAGGCTGATTAGTATTGTTGTAGAGGATGTAAAGAGGCTCACCCCAAAGGTCTGAATCAGAAGGATTAGCTGTCTCAAGCTGTTTGAAAAGGCTGATAGCCTCGTCCATATCAGCTTTCTTCTGACCTGTAGAGTTTGCTTTCATCCATGCACAACGAGCAGCCATAAGAAGACCTTTTGGCTCATCTGGGAACTTCTCATTCGCAGTAAGGAACACCTCCTTTGCCTTGTCATAATTACCATTCTCAAATTCCATCTGACCTTCATAGAGGTAAGCATTAATACAATATTCGCTATCAGAGAAATCTGTCTTGATAATCTCAGCAATCTTCTTGAAATCATCATACTGCTTGTCCTGGAAATAGTTCTGCATGAGCATCATAGCAAAGTTTGATCCAAGTGCTTTTCCATCCTCCTTTCCACGAAGGAACTGAAGGCCTTTCATAAGATATTCATTCTGCTTAGCCTTATTCTTTTCGCGATAGAAGCTTGCAAGAGTCTGATAAGCTACACTCTCATATTTTGTACCAATAAGAGCTTCGTATGCTTCAACGACATCATTCTCAGGAGTTCCGTTGATATTGTTAACTGACTGAGCGTAGAACACCTTTCCATAAGCCTTCCAATCTTCAAGATTTTCGTTTGTGAAATCCTTCAAAAGAGAAGAGTTATTGATTGCCTGGTTGAACTTCTTAGCATATTTAGCACCATTCTTAAGTTCATCCTGCTTCTCTACTTCACTGTTAGATAAATTCTGAGCAGCCATAAGTACCTGAATAGCAGCATTCACACCAATAGGCTGATACTTAATATGATTGAGCTTATACTCTTCTGGCTTCATTGTTGAAATCGAAGCGAGTGAGTCGGCAGTAACACAGTAAGAGAGGAGTCTTGAAGATGACTCAATATACATTGGAGCAACAGACTCGTCTGCTTTTGACTCCGCCTCATACTTCTTATAATATTCATGTTCGATATCAGCAGCAGTGTACCAAGTCTGAGGATTGTTCTTTGTATATTCACTAGCTATAGCTTCATTGATAAGAGTGCGGGCACCTTCCAACTTAGTGAAGTCTGTCTCTTTTCTTCCATAATTTGGATTCGCTATTGACAACTCATAAGTTGACTTTGCCTTCTTCATTGCAGATTCTGCAGCTTTCTGTGCAGCCTTAGCAGCTTTAATAGCTTCCTTGTCCTGTGCATTTGCAGCGCCGCCTACCAAGAGGAGACCTGCCATAATCAAAGCTAATTTCTTCATAATAAAAAATGATATTAGGTTATTGTTTTTGGTAAATTATTCTTGATTTGAATCGTTTTCCTCTGTAGTCTGCTGAGCGTCAGAAGAATCCTCAACAACGCCTGGCGTCACATCAGCAGGAGCAATTGGATTGCCATTCTCGTCATATTCGGCATCTTCCTCTGGCTCTTCATAATGTTCAACTACACAGACAGAACTGATTACATCATTACGCTTAGCAATATCTATGAGCTTAACACCCTGTGTATTGCGAGAAGACTTCTTGATATCAGCAACAGCAAGACGAATTGTAACACCACTCTTGTTGATTATCATGATGTCCCTGTCTTCTGTCACGCTCTTGAGAGCCACAAGCTTTCCTGTCTTTTCTGTAATATTGATAGTCTTAACACCCTTACCATTACGATTTGTGATGCGGTATCCATCAAGAGCAGAACGCTTGCCAACACCCTTCTCAGAGAGAACGAGCACAGTAGGCATCTCTGGCCATTTTTCCATCTGAGCATCGATGGCAGCCTGACGCTCTTCTTCATTCTCGATAGCGTCAATCTTATCCATCACTTCCTCATAGTCATCTGGCTTGCTCACAGAAATCATGCCAACAACTTCATCCTCTCCATCTTCATCGAGACGGATTGCTTTAACACCAGTTGCGCCACGGCCCATATTACGAACAGCAGCCTCATTGAAGCGTATTGCACGACCATTGCGATTTGCAATAAGAATCTCGTCCTTACCGCTTGTAAGAAGCACATCAACAACTTCATCACCTTCGTTGAGATTGATTGCGATGAGACCATTTGAACGTGGACGTGAATAGTTGACAAAAGCAGTCTTCTTAACCACACCTTGGCGTGTACAGAAGATAAGGTTATGTGAGTTCACCCACTCTTCATCATTGATGTTCTCTATACAGATGAATGCAGTAACCTTATCGTCAGAGCCGATATTGAGCAGATTCTGGATTGCTCGTCCCTTATCTGTTCGAGAACCTTCTGGGATATTGTAAACCTTCATCCAGAAACAAAGACCCTTCTGAGTGAAGAACATCATTGTATTATGAGAGTTCGCAGGATGGATATACTGTATGAAGTCCTTATCGCGAGCACTACCGCCCTTAACTCCAACGCCACCACGTGCCTGAGTGCGGAATTCAGTAAGTGTTGTTCTCTTGATATAACCAAGATGACTTACTGTTACCACAACCTCCTCCTTAGCATAGAACTGCTCAGGATCGAAGTTTTCACTTGCAGTAATATCTATCTCTGTCTTGCGCTCATCACCCCACTTTTCCTTAACTTCAATAAGTTCATCTTTCATCACCTTCTTGCAGAGTTCCGGATCAACAAGAATCTGCTCGAGATAAGCGATGAGTTTCTGCAATTCGTCATATTCAGCGTGAAGCTTTGTCTGCTCCAGACCTGTAAGGGCACGGAGTCGCATGTTCACTATTTCGCGAGCCTGAATTTCATCAAGGTCAAAGCGTGACATCAAGTTTTCAATTGCTTCCTGCGGATTACTTGCTGCTCGGATTATATGAACCACCTCGTCGATATTGTCACACGCTATAATGAGTCCTTCAAGAATATGTGAACGCTCTTCAGCTTTGCGCTTCTCAAACTTTGTACGACGGATAGTAACATCATGACGATGGTTGCAGAAACATTTTATCATGTCTGCAAGAGTGAGCTGCTTAGGTCGGCGGTCAACAATAGCGATGCTGTTTACTGCAAAAGTGCTTTGCAAATCAGTCATCTTAAAGAGTTTATTGCGGACAACATTAGCATTAGCATCGCGCTTCACGTCTATCACGATACGCATACCTTCGCGGTCTGACTCGTCGTTCACATTGCTGATGCCATCAATACGCTTGTCGCTAACAAGAGCTGCAATCTTCTTGATGAGTTCAGATTTGTTGATGTTATAAGGTATCTCTGTTACAACAATCTTGTCATGTCCGCCTTCTGTTTCAATCTCAGTCTTTGAGCGAACAACAATACGTCCACGACCTGTCTCATACGCTTCGCGAATACCATCAACACCACAGATAATGCCACCAGTAGGGAAATCAGGGCCTTTGATGTACTGCATAAGCTCAAGGCTCGTGAGTTCTGGATTGTCAATGAAAGCAACACATCCATCAATGACCTCACTAAGATTGTGAGTTGGGATATTTGTAGCCATACCTACGGCAATACCAGTAGCTCCATTGACAAGAAGGTTTGGTATGCGTGTAGGAAGAACAGAAGGCTCCTTCATTGTATTGTCGAAGTTATCGACCATATCTACAGTCTCCTTGTCGATATCCTGAAGCATAGCCTCACCAAGTTTGTTGAGTCTCGCCTCTGTATAACGCATAGCAGCTGCGCCATCGCCATCAACAGAACCGAAGTTTCCTTGTCCATCCACTAAAGTGTAACGCATTGCCCAAGGCTGCGCAAGGCGGACTAACGCTCCGTAAACAGAAGAGTCGCCATGTGGGTGAAGGTGACCAAGCACATCACCAACAATACGGGCGCATTTGCGAGTTGGGTTGTTTGATGTATAGCCATTCAAGCCCATCTGGTAGAGTATTCGTCTATGTACTGGCTTGAAACCGTCACGAACATCAGGAAGTGCACGAGCAACAATCACCGACATCGAGTAATCGATGTAGCTTGTTCGCATCGTTTCATTGATGTCGACTTTAATTATTCTTTCTGAATTGTCCATTGGTTATATATGTAAGAATTTTGTTATGTTTTTTACAAACCTTGAAAAGGAGTTAAAGGGACGCTTGCCATATTCGGACATTTGTCACTTAACTACTATATAAGTACTCTTTACACTTTAACTCCACAACAAGTGGAGCAAAGCAAAAATTGTATATATTATATATATGTGTACAAAGTTAACATTAATATCTTGAATTAGAAAGAATCATTAACATTATTTAATGTTACAAACAACAAAAAATCGCAAAACAAGCGTTTTAACGCCCATTTTGCGATTTTGCAATCAATTTCGACAAGGTGTCGATGCTACATCTCAAACTTGTTGTAGGCTATGTATGACCGCATTTTCACGCACCACCCTCTTTTGCGCCTGTAACAACAGAGACCATCATTGAGTTTACATCGAGGTATTTCAAAGCCACTCTCTGTAAATCTTCAGGTGTTACTTCAAGCACCTTTTTTTGCTCATCAAGAAATGCATTTAATGAACGTCCACTCGTACGCAGAGTCATAAGAAGCAAACTTAATGACAGAGATGTTTCTGTTGTGCGGCAAAATTGCCCTAACATATAGTTTCTCGCCTTATTCAGTTCTTCTTCATCAACAAGATTTGTCCTTAAGGCTTCTATCTCTTTCTTTATCTCTTCTATACAAGGCTCTGTATATTCATCAGCAGTTTCTGTAGCAATAATTAAAATATTATTATTAGGAATACGATAGAAAGTTGAACCAATTCCGTAGGTATAACCTAATCGTTCACGAATGTTCGACATAAGTCTGCTGCCAAAATATCCACCTAAAACCACCGAAGTCAGAAGCAGAGCTGGATAGTCTTCGTGATTACAATCCGGCAGAACCTTTCCTAGTCTTATTCCTGACTGTACAGATGGCACTTTCAGTTCATCATCAACTCGTCGGTTTGGGAAAGACGCTATTTTTTCCGTCGGCAATACAAGCATCTTTGGCGTATCGCATTTTATTGCCCCTACTGTAGAATTTAAAAGAGTGTTCAGCTCATCATCGACAATGCCTGTCACATAGAGCACAGCATTAGACAAATTCAAATACTTGCTATGATAGTCAAGCAAATCTTCACGCGTGACAGACAAATAGTCATTCTCATCAGGGAATTGCGCACCAGGATGCTCTTCTCCCAACAGGCATTTATAGAAATTACGTTTAGCAACTTGAGCAACTTTCTGATTACTCATCTGCCATGCAACAAGTCCCTCTTCAATGGCGTTATCAAGCTGCTGCTGTTCGTATTGTGGATTATTTATTATATCACATAGTATAGGCAGAACATAAACAAGATTACGCTTCAGACATGTCAGACTTACATAAGAGAAAGACAAGCTTGCTCCAGAAGTAAACCTCACTCCATAATAGTCGAGCTTCTGTGTTATCATCCTTGCTGACATGTTCTCTGTGCCAGCATTTATAAGATTGACAGCATAGTCCGCTTGCAACTTTTTATTCTGCACCCACTGACCTCCACCAAACATTATGCTTATTGCCACAAGTTCTGTCTGAAGAGGGATAGCATTCATCTCAACTCCATTGGCAAGAAGATAAGGGTCAGGAAGTTTGCAGACCTGTGGAACTATTCTATTGAGTATTGGTTTCATCCTTTAATGTTTGCTAAAAACTCCTCTGCTCGTTTCAAATCCTCTGGAGTATCTATTCCTATGGTTTCAATTTCACTAACACCAACCTTTATCTTATACCCATTCTCAAGCCAACGTAACTGCTCCAGCGACTCTGCTATCTCAAGAGAAGACTGAGGCAGAGATGTTATTTCTTTCAGCACATCAGCACGATAAGCATACAAGCCTATATGTTTATAATATGTATGACCAGCAAGCCAAGTATCCTTATCTTTGCCACGAGTGAACGGTATGATGCTGCGTGAAAAATACAGAGCTTCCATATTTTTGTTGACTACAACTTTTGGAGAGTTAACATTCTCAAGTGCTTCAAAACCATCTTCTGGCTTGAAAGGCTTAACAAGCGTTGCTATATCAACAGTATCATCAGTAAAGCATCCGCGTATCGCCTCAAGCTGCTGACGTTGAATGAAAGGTTCATCGCCTTGGATATTAACAATCACATCATTGCCCTCACCCACTTTAGTGAAAGCTTCATACACTCGGTCTGTACCACTTTTGTGGTTAACGCTCGTCATCACAGCCTTACCACCAAAAGCCACTACCGTGTCAAAGATTCTTTTGTCATCAGTAGCAACAACCACATCGTCAAGCACTCCTTCAACCTGACGATAAACACGCTCAATCACAGTCTTACCTCCAAGTATAGCCAGTGGCTTTGCAGGAAAGCGCGTAGAAGCATAACGAGCTGGTATAATACCTATAAATCGCATAGCAAAACTATATCTAATCTTTATTCAATATTGCTTTATCTAACACATTTGTTTTTTGTATAAGTAATGGTGAAATAATAACTTCGGAAGATTTGGCTTGTATTTTTAGGCTATTTTGTACTAATGAAGAGGGAGTGATGCGGGCATCATGACCAATGAATTGGGGCAAAAGAGCCAAAAAGACAAGTCAAAGCTGTTGGTATTGATTGATTATGAAACTTTAGGAAGTTATTATTTTACCATTACTAAACATGCTATTCATCAAAAGAACGCACCATCAACCTCTCCATCGTAATCACCTTCCGGATTGATAATATCCTCAGCCGACTTGAGTTTAGAGAGAGAGTTCTCACATGGGTCAAAGTCTTCTGGTATTTCAAACTTATCGCTCTGGCTTATTCCGAGACGAGAATCCGCATATACCTGTTTCATGAATTTACCCCATATAGGGAGAGCAGCTTTTGCACCTTGTCCGAAAGCCATACTGCCGAAGTGGATATCACGGTCGTCACCACCCACCCAACAAGCGCACACAATCTTTGGAGTGAAACCGATAAACCATCCGTCAGAATTATTATTTGTAGTTCCAGTTTTTCCGCCAATCTCACCAGTAAACTGATAGTCACCATAGCGAAGAGCTCTACCAGTACCAGAATTTATAACACCTTGAAGCATGTGAAGCATCTGATATGCAACCTTTGTGTTCAAAGCCTCGTTCATTCTTGGTGCGAAACTTGCAAGTTCATTGCCCTCATTATCTTCAATACGAGTGACAAGCATAGGAGAATAATGGATTCCATAACCAGGGAATATTGTATATGCACTTGCCATCTCACCAACACTGACCTCACCTGATCCAAGAGCTATGGTAAGGTTAGGTGCAAATGTGTAAGTTGAGACTTTCACCTTATCTTTAAGGAAGTCAATAAAGTTTTGAGGTTTCACCCTGTCAAGAAGTGCTACCGATGCATGGTTATTTGATGCAGCAAGTGCTCTGGTGAGAGGAACAACTCCCAGAGAAGGTCCCCTTGGCGACCATGATCCATAAGACTTTGGACTCGCATCAATCTCATCGCAAGGAGTAAGTCCCAAACGTGCAAACGCCAAAGAGTAAAGCAGCGGTTTGATAGTGGAACCTACTTGACGATGTCCACCACCAAGCACGTTGTCATACTGGAAATGCTCGAAGTTCAAGCCCGGCACATAAGCACGAACTTGTCCGTTTGCAGGATCTATAGCACAGAGTGAGCCGCGCAAAAATTTCTTATAATAGATGACAGAATCACGAGGGCTCATTGTCACAGTATCCTCAATAACATCTGAATAGCTTGAGCCATATTTGAATATCGTCATCTTAACAGGCACGTCAAATGACGCCATAATCTCTTCATCAGGATGCCCTCCTTCCTTCATCGCTCTCCAACGCTCACTTTGTCTGATGTTGCGATCGATGATTGACTTCGCCTTTGAAACAGTAAGACCACGGTAAGGTCCTGTTGCCGAACCTTTTATCTCAGCTTCAAAATGTTTCTGAAGATAACCTGCCACATGATCGAACAGCGCCTTTTCTGCGTATGCCTGCATACGAGTATCAACGGTAGTATAAATCTTCAAGCCATCAGTATAGATATTATAAGGAGTTCCGTCTTTCTTTGTATTCTTATTACACCATCCATAAACAGGGTCGGTCTCCCATGCAACAGAATCATCAAGGAACTGCTGCTCTTGCCATTTAGCATACTGACTGCGTTCTGGCTTCTTTGCCATCAAGATACGACGAAGATATTCACGGAAATATGGCGCAGAACCCTCTTTATGTGTTGTAACATGGAAATTGCTGACATCAAGAGGCTTTGCCTGTGCCTCCTCCATCTCTGCTTTTGTAAGATAGCCAGCCTTGTGCATCTGCGACAGCACCACATTTCTGCGTTCACGGCTTCTCTCATTGAAAATCTTAGCATTATAAAGCGAAGGATTCTTACACATACCAACAAGTGTGGCACATTCCTCAAGAGACAAATCGATAGGATCCTTGCCGAAATACGTCTTTGCTGCATTTTTGATACCTACAGCGTTATGAAGGAAGTCGAAGTAATTAAGATACATCGTGATTATTTCCTCCTTGGTATAGTAACGCTCAAGCTGCACAGCAATAAACCACTCTATAGGCTTCTGCATCATACGCCCCTTTGTGTCGTGAGCCACATCAGAATAGAGCTGTTTTGCAAGCTGCTGAGTAATAGTAGAACCGCCACCGGCACTCTTGTTGCCAAGCATCAGGCGCTTCACCACCGCACGGCCCAACGCCTTTGCGTCAATGCCCGAATGTTCATAAAAACGTACATCCTCTGTTGCAACAAGCGCTTTAACAAGATTGTCTGGCAGGGAGTCATAAGGCACCATCACACGATTCTCACTTGCATAGCTCCATGTTCCAATCTGTTTCCCGTCGTATGAATACACTCGCGATGCATATTTGTTGATAGGATTCTGCAAGTCTGATACAGGCGGAAGACTTCCAAACCATCCCTGTGAGATAGCATATACACAAACAAACATCATCAGGATAATTCCTACGGTAAGACTCCAGAATATTCCCAAACCAACAGCTATGCTTTCATTTTTTTTACCTTTGGCTGTATTGACATTCTTCTTATTGAGCGTTTCTTTTGAACTCATATCTATTTATTATTATTCTTTCTATCGTTGAAAATATAGTGCAAAGATACTATTTTTTCATTTTAAAACATATAAAGATGTACAAAAACACTTACTACGAATCGAAAACATAAAGAAAAAGAGCGCATTACAACAAAAATACATAAAAAGACTAACATTTTTTTGAACTAATAAAAAAAAACATTACTTTTGCAAACAACAAATAACAGCCTTTTCGAATTTAATATCTTTGACACATTTCTTAGCAAACATTAAATTCGAGTCGAGGTATAATGGACAATAAAAAATAGTTTACCATGAAAGATGTAAAAATCAATGAGCATGCAAAACAGCAAATCCGCAAACTTTTCTCTCAAAGAAACTCTCTCAATATCTTGAAGAGTGATCCTGAACTCACTCAGATTTTCGACAATTTCGCATTCGACGAGGCTCTAAAGCTCACCGAAGGCCCTGTGCTTGAGAAGACAAGAGTCATGTGCATACTTGCCAGCACTATTGGATGTAATGCAATGCGCGAGTTTAAGGTGTACGTTGATGCATGTCTCAATGTGGGGGTTAAACCAAGAGAGATTAGAGAGGTCGTTTACCAGACTGTCCCTTATGTCGGTTTCTCTAAAGTCGTTGACTACCTTCTTGCCATGAACGAAGTATTTGATGACAATGACATCAAGCTCCCTCTTGACGACCAAGGCACAACAACACCAGAAAACCGCAGAGAAAAAGGACGTGAATGGATTGACGGAATTTTTGGCGCAGGAACAGCAGCCCAGATGGAGAAAGACTGTCCAAAGGGACAGGAGCACATCGTAGAGTTCCTTGAGAGCTATTGCTTCGGAGATTTTTACACACGCAACGGCATCGACATGCAGCATAGAGAACTTGTGACATTCTGTCTCATCGCATCAATGGGCGTAGCACAACCTCAGCTCGAAAGTCATGCTTATGGATGCAAGAATATGAAGATTAGCAAGATGGAGATGGTTGCCGTATTGACAGGTATGCTTCCTTACATTGGCTTCCCTAAAACTCTCAATGCACTTACAGCTGTAAACAAAGCATATCCTGAAGAATAAGAGACTATTCATGAATAAAATATTCCTCCCACATCATCTATGGTGATGTGGGATTTTTATTTTCTAATTATCCTCTTGATATGTAGTTAAAAGGCAGTTTATCACATATAGTCTAATATTTTTTATTGACAAAACACATTGTTTCAAACAAATTGACTAACTTTGCAAAAAAATGATGACATTTCTTATTTTGTCAAGCAAATTTTCATAAATCAATAAACATATTCTTTATATCCGTAAGATATGAACAAATTTTATTATATCGACTCTAATGGAACCCAACAGGGACCTATCGATGCAGATAAACTTATCAGCAATGGTGTAACAGCCGAAACTTCAATATGGACAGAGGGCATGACAGATTGGATGCCAGCAAGAAAAGTCCCTGAATTGAATGAGTATTTTCCGTCTTCGACTCCTCCACCATTCACACCTCAAACTCAGAGTGCTTCAAATGCATCACCAGAAAATATGCCTGCAAAACCTGACAACAACTTAGTGTGGGCAATATTATGCCTTGTGATGTGTTGTCAGCCTTTCGGAATAATAGCTTTAGTTAAAGCATGCGAGGTTGACTCACTTTATAATAAAGGAGATTATCAAGCTGCCGTCAAATCTGCAGAAGAAGCGAAAAAATGGTCTATGTGGGGAGCAATAAGCGGCATAGTATTCGTAGTGTTATACTTAATGTTGTATTTCTTTTGCGGATTAGCAGCATTTTTAGCTGATAAATTCTAACTTGAAAAAACTTCTGAAAATCATAAGCATAATAATTGTGACAGGAACAATATATTTTTTTGTTGATCCTGTCACATCTATTTATGTTCCTAAATGCCCAGTGAAAATGCTGACAGGGCTTGATTGCCCGTCGTGCGGTTCACAGCGCTTCCTTCATGCCTTGCTAAACGGAAGAATCACAGAGGCTTTCTCCTACAATATCTTTCTTACAATAAGCCTACCCTATTTCATCCTGCTCTTTATTGAATGGCTCTTACCCAACTGCAACCTAAAAAGCCTCTTACGCAAATGGCTTTGGAGCCGATATACAATCATAGCATTCATCATTTTATATTTTGCCTGGTTTATTATAAGAAACATTATTGGACAATAATTTGTCACATTGATTTTGTAGTATCTTTCCAAACATCCTTGCACCATTGTGAATAGTAATAGCCATCAGTGAAGAACTGATTTTTGGGGGCATAATACCCAATAGTGTATTTTGTCAAAGGCACATACATGCTTACACCTCCATACTGCTCGTGATCAACTTTATTAGATTGGGGGGGCATATAATCAGACTTCCAAAAATCAGTTGCACAAGAAAACGGTACAGCATCGTCAAAATATTGCTTCCAAGTCTTATATTCATTTTCCGGAAGTAATTTCTTGAATATACCATTCATATCATAGAAATCAGGGTAAACAGCATTATAAGATCTACATTTATCATAGTCAAAATAGTTCAGAACTTCTATGTATGACATATTGAGCAATTCGTCATTATGCATTATGAGCACATTTTGAGTGGCTGCCATCAATGCTTCGAGTTTGCTGCAGTCGACAGTAGAAATTAACGCACCATACACTTCATCTGATGTATAAGCATTATAATATGCCAGCGGCATTTCTGCAGCATAGTTGTCTTTTGAGAACATAGCTGGTACAAGCGTAGTATAATTTGCACCTGGTGCTGGTATTTCTGCTGCTGAACCCACTATATATTTTGTCAGATCTCTTAGTTCATAATCAACCTCAACACACTGCATGAAACAGCAGTCGAACATAATGAATTCCATTTTTGTACCGAAACCACGCAGAGCATCACGAAGTTCACCAATACTCATCTTATTCCCACTATTATACCCAAAATTCCCTCCTTTATCTATACCAAAAGATCTATTAACTTTTTTTGAGAAAGCCAGATAATCTCCATCATAGTCAGATGGAATCCAGCCCGACGCATGCGACCAGAGCACTATTCCGTATGAGTCTGCCGAATGGTTTGTCTTGACATAATCTAAAAATTCTGTCAACATTTCGCCAGAAGCAGAGTTCCGGTTTTCTAAGTATGAATAATCTGGAGTTAATTCCGAAAATGAAGTAGCTTCAGTTTTATTGGTAATGGTGTAGATGGCAGGATTGTTTGCATCATCCAGATAAAGCACAATTTTTTCATCATCAGCCATGAATTTCGCCCCACCCAACACTTCTATTATATCATCTTTGTCAAAATTAGAACCAATACCGAGGCTATTCTCTGCCACCATATAAATCATTACAACACGTGAATTGTCATTTAGTTTCTCAGGCATTATTTCATCCTTTTCGCAAGAAGATACCACAAAAAGAATAATTACTAAAAGTAGATATGAAGTCAGCTTTTTCATCATTCAAAGATAAGATAACTATCAACTGTATTGAAAACTCCTAAATTTTGTTTCCTCGTTATGATACGATAACAAGTACAAAAGTAATAAAAATTAATAGACAACAACATGATTAGGTGTTTTTTATTGAACAGAAACACTCAGAAAGTCAAGTTCTGCACATTACTTTGTTTTTATTTCCGTCATTAGTATGGGGGCAATCTCAAAAGGAGAGTTATAAGATAGCTTTCTTCCGCAAAGCAAAGTAGCTTTACCCCACAACGCAAGTTAGCTTTGTTGGGATAAAGAAGCAACGATATTTGATAGTTACAAAGAAATTGTATCATTTTCGTGAGGCAAACACACGTTAGCTCGAAGACCTCAACGTCAAGCAACTACAACATATATAAAACACACGAAGCAACCACCAGTAACTATGCCTTTTCAAGTATTGATGCTTGACGAGGCAGACCATCTATACTTGACGAGCGAAAGCATCTGATGCTTAGCTCGTGTTGTTTTTAGAGCACAATATACGTATTCACATCACATGAAAAGGCGATGTCAATTGGACACAAAAAAGCCGTTTTCAGAGTGTCAATTGATTGATAAAATCACACTCTAAAAACGGCAATTACCAATTTAGCATTACTCACAATCAATAACAGTATGAATAATGCTATCTAACTCTTAGTCAATTATTCGTCAAGGAAATCCTCAATGATAGATTCCACTTCCACCTGAGCAACCTCAAGATTATCATTAACGACAACTTCATCAAATTTGTCAGCAAAGGATAGTTCATATTCTGCACGAGCTATACGCTGTTCTATAACCTCTGGTGCATCTGTTCCACGACCTTCGAGACGTCTGCGAAGTTCCTCAATGCTTGGTGGCTGAATGAAGATGCTCAAAGCACGCTTGCCATAGGCCTGCTTTATATTCATTGCGCCATGCACATCCACATCAAACACCACATTATCACCTTCAGAAAGTTGCTTGTCAACCTGAGACTTCAAAGTACCATAAAACTTGTCTGTATAGACTTCTTCATACTCTAAGAATTCGTTATTCGCTATACGCTGACGAAACTCTTCTGGAGTGAGGAAGAAATACTCAACACCATTCTTTTCTGTGCCACGAGGTGCGCGTGAAGTAGCAGATATTGAAAAACAAAGTTTTGAACTTCCCTCTTCTTCGTTTAGTGATTCATCTTCAGAATCCTCACCATTGAAGACATCCATTATATAATTTATAATTGTTGATTTGCCACTACCGCTTGGGGCAGCAAAAATTATAAGTTTACCCTCTTTCATCTTTATTTCATTTACTACTGTATTAAAGATTACATTACATTCAAAACTTGCTCCTTTATCTGTTCAAGTTCATCCTTCATCTTAACCACAATGTTCTGCATTTCAGCCTGATTAGACTTAGAACCTGTAGTATTGATTTCACGTCCCATCTCTTGTGCTATGAAGCCAAGTTTCTTGCCCTGTCCAGTGCCTTCATTCATTGTCTCAACAAAATAAAGAAGGTGGTTTGTCAGGCGTTGTTTTTCCTCATTGATGTCAAGCTTTTCGATGTAATAAATCATCTCCTGTTCGAGACGGTTCTTATCATAATCTGTGCCTACATTCTGTTCCAAAGCATCGATTATTCGCTGGCGAATCTTTTCTGTTCTTTCTTTCTCGAATGGTTCGATAGAAGCAAGGAGAGTGCGGATGTTGTCGATATTCTGCTGGAACTTTTTAGCAAGTGCCAGTCCCTCCTGCTTGCGGAATTCCATGAGTTCTGCAATGGCTCCATCAACAGCCTTGCGAGCCTCGCTCCACTCCTCAGAAGTGAGCTCCTCTATTTCAGAGTGAGTCATGATATCAGGCATACGAAGGATAACATGCATCCAGTCTTTTGCATCATTTGATCCGCTCATATCAAGACCGAGGATACTGGATGTCTCTTTTATCTGGCGGAAATACTCTGCAGCAAGTTCTGTATTGATAGACGAAGCAGAGGCACAATTTTCTTTCTCGACCCAAAGCACGAAATCCACTTTGCCTCGTTCAAGATTCTGCTGTATGAGCTGACGGATTTCCATCTCCTTCTCACGATAGATAGGAGCAATACGAGTATTGAGGTCAAGAGCCTTGCTGTTGAGAGATTTCAACTCTGCATGGATTTTTTTCCCATTAAATTCTACGACACATTTGCCGTAGCCTGTCATTGAATGTATCATTGTTATTAAGTTTTTTTGTTCTTTGTTTTGTTGTTTTTAAGCCATCAAAACTTAAATTGCGATACAAAAGTAATAATTTTACATTTGAAATCAAGACAATTAGAATATAATTCGTACATTTGCATTATAAATAAGACAAATATAAGACAGAATCATGTCGGTAATATTACATATAGAAACAGCAACAGACATTTGCAGTGTTGCCGTAAGTCAGGACGGTGCTACAATTTTCCAGACAGACAATCTTGAAAATTTAGAGAATGAGACTGGCAAGCAGAGAACAAGCAATCACTCACAACAACTTGGTGTAATGGTTGACGAGGCCATTTCATTCACAGACAATCACGCCATACCATTCGACGCAGTATCTATCAGCGAAGGCCCTGGTAGCTACACAGGTTTGCGCATTGGTGTGTCTATGGCCAAGGGTGTGGCATACGCTCGTAATCTTAAACTTATTTCCGTACCAACTTTGAAGATTCTTTGTGTGCCTGTGCTACTTGTGCACGACGACCTTCCTGAAGACGCCCTGCTCTGCCCTATGCTCGACGCTCGCAGAATGGAAGTGTATTGCGCCCTCTACACTCGAGCCCTCAAGCCAGAGAAGGACATCGCACCTGTTGTTATTGACGAGATGTCATTCAAAGAACACCTCGACAAGCATCCGATATACTTCTTCGGCAATGGTGCAGAAAAGTGCAAAAGCGTCATAAAGCATCCTAATGCACATTTCCTTGACAATGTCAAACTTCTCGCAAAGAACATGGCACCATTGGCAGAGATGAAATTCCTTCGTGACGAATTTGAGGATGTGGCTTATTTCGAACCAAACTATCTGAAGGAGTTTCAAGCCACTGTTGCTAAAAAACTCATTTAAGTGACAAGGATAAAATAACTTATAATTATTCGTAGCGTGCAAGTTCGTTAACATTTTCTCACACGTTACATAACATAGCAAAACACATACATATCGTCGCACTAAACGTGAAGCATATCTACAGATAATGCTATCTGCCAACAATACAATACTATCGAAAGGTAGAAATTGCAAAGTGCGTAACTATGAACATAATAATATCTTATGGATTATAATACACAAAGAGACAAACTCCAAATGCCTGAATATGGAAGAAGTGTTCAGCAGATGGTAAATTATTGTCTTACAATAGAGGACAGAGAGGAGCGCCTTCGCTGTGCAAAAACTATAGTAAAAATAATGTCTATAGTGCCTGTACAGGATGACGAGAAAGAAGAGGACTATCAGAAAAAACTATGGAACCATCTTGCTGCAATCTCTCAATACAAGCTTGACATCGACTACCCTGTGGAAATTGAGACACAAGAGCAAGTCAATGCGCGCCCAGAAAGAATACCTTACGTTAAGCGTAACATACATAAGCGCAACTACGGCTCTATTGTGGAGATGTTCGCCGAACATCTTGCCACAATGAAAGCAGACAAGGACCGCGATGAATTGTCTTTACTTCTTGCCAACCAGATGAAGAGAGACCTGTGCAACTGGAGCACAGACTCGATGAGCGACGAGAAGGTTGTTGATGACCTTGCCAAGTACACAGACGGAAGGGTGAACATTGACACTCTCAATCAGCCACTCATCAGCGATGGCGAACTTCTCAGCACACGTATTTCAACAAGTTTGAAGAAAAAGAAAAAGAAGTAACGATTATGGCTTCATTTATAATAGAAGGCGGTCATAAACTGCATGGAGAGATTACTCCTCAAGGAGCAAAGAACGAAGCCCTTGAGGTGATAAGCGCAATACTGCTCACAGCAGAGCCTGTGGTGATGAAGAATGTACCAAACATTCTTGATGTCAACAATCTCATCAAGCTGCTCAACAATATGGGAGTGAAGGTCACAAAACTCAACTCTCACAACTATAAGTTTCAGGCTGACGAACTTGACATCGACTACCTTGGCAGCCAGGAGTTTGTAAAGCAATGCTCTGCTCTTCGAGGCAGCATCCTGACTCTCGGTCCTCTGCTTGGAAGATTCCACAAGGCATGCGTGGCAAAGCCAGGAGGCGACCAGATAGGCAGAAGAAGACTTGACACCCACTTCCTCGGCATACAGGAACTTGGAGCGAAGTTCAATTACAACAGCAACTGCGGAGTATATGAAATAGACGCAACAGAACTCAAAGGCAAATACATCCTGCTTGATGAGGCTTCTGTCACTGGTACTGCAAATATCGTCATGACAGCTGTGCTGGCAAAAGGCACCACAACGATTTACAATGCAGCATGCGAACCTTACATACAGCAACTCTGCAAAATGCTGAACTCCATGGGAGCAAAGATTTCCGGAGTAGGCTCTAACCTCCTCACCATTGAAGGCGTGGAGGAGCTGCACGGCACAGAGCATACAATTCTACCAGATATGATTGAAGTCGGTTCTTTTATTGGAATGGCAGCAATGACAGGTAGCGACATCACAATCAAGAATGTCAGCTTCGACAATCTTGGCATCATACCAAATATGTTCGCACGCCTCGGAATAAAAATCGAGCGCATAGGTGATGACATTCACATTCCTGAACATGAACATTATGAGGTTGCGTCATTTATGGACGGCAGCATCATGTCTATCAGCGACGCCCCATGGCCAGGCCTCACGCCTGACCTCCTCAGTGTCATGCTTGTTGTTGCCACTCAGGCAAAAGGAAGCGTGCTAATCCATCAGAAAATGTTTGAAAGCCGTCTTTTCTTTGTTGACAAGCTTATCGACATGGGCGCACAGATAATTTTATGTGACCCGCACCGAGCTGTGGTGAACGGTCACGACAATCGTCTGCAGCTTAGAGGTTCGCGCATGTCAAGCCCAGACATCCGTGCTGGTATCGCCCTGCTCATTGCCGCAATGTCGGCAAAGGGCGAAAGCAAGATAAGCAATATCGAGCAGATTGACCGTGGATACGAAGACATAGAAGGACGACTCACCGCACTCGGAGCTGTGATAAAGAGAATATAAAACTCTGCAACCACATGTGGTGGAGTTAAAGGGTGGTTAAAGAGAAGTTCATGGGTTGTTAATGTGACAAATGTCCGTATATGGCAAACGTCTCTTTTATTCCGAGCGAAGCGATAATTCCTCTTTCACTCCCCAAAACGAGCAAGTTGAAACTTGCAAAAGTTGAATAAAGTAATTTATGATTAAGAAAGAAGATGTATATCTGATTGGCAAAATCACCAAAGCGCACGGATTGAAGGGAGAGATAAACTTTCAATTCACGGACGACGTTTGGGACACAACTGACAGCGACTATCTCATCTGCGAGGTTGATGGCATCCTTGTGCCTTTCTTCATAGAGGAGTATCGTTTCAGAAGCGACTCAACAGCTCTAGTGAAGTTTGAAGACCTTGACAACGCAGAGGCCGTGCAGTTTCTTGTGAACAGCGATGTCTATTTCGAGAAGAAATATCAAGAAGAACTCGGTGAAGACGAGGTGTCGCTCAACTACTTCATTGGTTTCGAGATGATAGACGGTGACAATGGCAAGACCATAGGCACTATCACAGACATTGACGACAACACAGAAAACTGGCTTTTCATCGTTGAGAGGGAAAACGGAGAAGAAGTGATGATTCCTGCTCATGAGGAATTTATCTCAGAAATAAAGCAAGAAGAGAAGGTCATGATTATGGACCTCCCACTTGGATTACTCGACTTATAACATGAAAAAGAAAATTTGTATATTAGGCTCAACAGGCAGCATTGGCACACAGGCACTCGATGTCATCGAGCAGCACTCTGACATATATGAAGCCTATGTCCTTACTGCATACAATAATGCCGACCTGCTCATTCAGCAAGCTCTGAAATTCAAGCCCGAAGCTGTAGTTATAGCAAATGAGGAGCACTACAGAAAGGTCAAAGACGCTCTTTCTGGCGAGTTGATAAAGGTCTATACTGGTGCTGACGCTCTATGCCAAGTCGTACAAGACGACAATGTTGACATAGTATTGGCATCAATGGTAGGCTTTGCCGGCTTGAAACCAACAATTGCTGCTATCAAGGCAAAGAAAGCCATTGCATTGGCAAACAAGGAGACACTTGTTGTTGCTGGAGATTTAATAACAAATCTTGCAAACAGATACCAAGTGCCAATCCTTCCTGTCGATTCAGAACATTCAGCAATTTTCCAATGTCTGGAACCTGGCAATAAGATCGACAAGATTCTCCTGACATGCAGCGGCGGTCCTTTCCGCAAGTTTGACAAGGAGCAGATTAAACATGTGACAAAGACTGACGCTCTTGCCCACCCTACATGGAACATGGGAGCAAAAATCACAATAGACTCTGCAACACTCATGAACAAGGGGTTTGAGGTAATAGAGGCAAAATGGCTATTCGGAGTCAGCCCCGAACAGATACAGGTTGTTGTGCATCCTCAGTCAGTAATACACTCTGCTGTGCAGTTTGAAGACGGAGCTGTCAAGGCGCAGCTCGGAGTACCTGACATGCGCCTCCCTATTCAGTACGCTTTCAGCTACCCTAAGCGACTGCCGCTGAATGGTGAGCGACTTGACCTCTTTGCTCTCAAAGACTTGACTTTCGAGAAGCCCGACACAGAGCGTTTCCGCTGTCTCGCTCTCGCTTATGAGTCATTACATCAAGGCGGCAACATGCCATGCATTGTTAATGCTGCAAACGAGATAGCAAATCGAGCATTCATAGACGACAGAATCGGATACACTCGAATAGCAGAAATCATAGAGCAGACAATGCGCAAGATTCCATTCTCAACAGACTCAACATTAGAAACTTATTTACAAACAGATAAAGAAGCACGTCAATATGCTTCCACATTAATTTAATGGATATAGAAATCATTCTCATCAAGGCGCTCCAGCTCATAATTGCTCTTGCGCTTCTTGTTGTTCTCCATGAAGGAGGACATTTCCTTGCAGCAAAGATATTTAAGGTAAGAGTAGAGAAATTCTACATGTTTTTCGATTGGAAATTCAGCATCTTCAGCACATATTCTAATTGGTGGCGCAAGCTCACAGGCAAGGCTCCAGCAAAAAAGAAGGAAAATGGAGAATATGAATATGAAGGTACAGAATACGGTATTGGCTGGATTCCACTCGGCGGATATGTGAAAATCTCAGGCATGGTAGATGAGTCTTCATTCAATGAGGACGACAGCCAGAAGTCATTCTGGAAGAACCTCCCATCAATGATGAAAAACGTATTCATCAAGCCAGAAGACATCAAGGGCGAGAGATGGGAGTTCCGCACTCGACCTGCATGGCAGCGACTGATAATAATGCTCGGAGGTATCATAATGAACTTTATCACAGCTTTTGTGATTTATTCAATGGTACTTTTCACTTGGGGTGAGACATACGTCAAAAGCGAGGACATGAGCTATGGTATGAAATTCTCTGAGCAGGCGAAGAAAGACGGATTCCGTGATGGCGACATCATCATCAAGACCGATGACAAGGCTGTTATCTCTTGGAACACAAGCGTGCTTCAGGATATTTCAAACTCAAAGACTGTAACTGTACTCCGTGATGGCAAAGAGAATGTCATAACTCTCCCATCTGAGATGTCACTCCTCGACATGATTGAAGCTCCAACTTATGCTGCAATACGCATTCCTTTCGAGCTCGACAGCATCCTTGCTGGCTATCCTGCGGAAGACCTCGGATTGAAGAAAACAGACAAGATAACATCCGTAAACGGTGTAGCGATAAACGACTATAACGACTTCCAGAACTGTATTATAGAAATAAAGAATGCTCTGCCAGAAAAAGCAAATTTCGGCGACAGCCTCAAGGCAAGACAGATATCACTTGTTGTCAATGACACTGTAAAGATGAACGCAACATTGACACCAGACTTCATGTTTGGACTTATGCCAACCAACCTTTATGAAGATAAAATCACCACAAAGGAATATGGATTTTTTGAGTCCTTCCCTGCTGGTGTGAAATATGGATGGGAGACTCTCAAGAGTTATGTTGACCAGTTCAAGTATGTCTTCACTAAAAAGGGTGCAAAGCAAGTCGGAGGTTTCATCAGCATCGGAAAGATATTCCCTGATGTATGGAACTGGCAGAAATTCTGGCTTCTCACAGCGTTCCTCTCAATAGCTCTCGGCTTTGCGAATGTGCTTCCTATTCCTGCCCTTGACGGCGGACATGCGCTTTTTGCTTTCTTCGAGCTTATAACACGCAAGCGTCTTAGCGACAATTTCCTCATGGTGTTCCAATACTTCGGTATGTATATCTTATTGGCACTGATGATTCTTGCACAGATGAACGATGTGCTGAGGCTGTTCGGCATAAATTAGTTTCAATGGACATCAGCTTGATATAAATAGTTTAACATAACAGTCCCGATCCATAATAATCTTATCATGGAGCGGGACTTTATCAATATATTAGGAAATATGAAAATTCTTGCTGTCGGTATGAATTATCATGCGCATATCGACGAATTACACAATAAAGAAGAACAAAATTCGTTAAATAATGTACAGCCAGTTCTCTTCTCTAAGTTCGACTCAAGCATCATTCAGCCAGGAAAGCCATTCTTTGTGCCAGACTTTGCCGAACGTTTCGATTATGAGACAGAGATTGTTGTGAAGATAGCCCATGTAGGCAAGGATATCAGTGAGCGTTTCGCACACCGCTATTATAACGAGATAACTGTGGGCATTGACTTCACAGCAAGAGACCTTCAAAACGTGACACGCGAGAAAGGTCTCCCATGGGAATGCTGCAAGAGCTTCGACAATAGCGCCGCTATCGGCAAATTCATTAAGATTGAAGATTTAGGCTCCAGCATACAAGACATTCACTTTCACATGGACATGAATGGTGAGCGAAAGCAAGACGGCTATACAGGCGACATGATTCACACTGTTGACCAGATAATAGCATACGCATCCAAATTCTTCACTCTAAAGACTGGCGACCTTATTTTCACAGGGACACCTGTAGGTGTAGGTCAAGTAAAAGAAGGCGATGTCATCGAAGCTTACATTGAAGACAAGAAATTATTAAATTTAAGAATCAAATGAGAATTAAACAACTATACACATTATTCATTCTTATAGCTTTGGCATCATTTGCCAATGCGCAATCGCGTTATGCAAGTCACTCTAAACTTGCGACAGGCAAATGGGTGAAGATACGCGTCAAAGATGAAGGTGTGTATCAGTTGACAGCATCGTCACTAAAGAAGATGGGCTTCAGCAACCCAGACAAAGTGAGTCTTTACGGATATAATGTGCCTGTGCTTCAGGAACAATATATCGAGGACATCGACGATGACTTGACAGAAATTCCTCTATACAGAAGGGCAAGCGATGGAGCTCTCCTCTTCTACTCATGCGGAACAACACAGTGGAAGCACGAAAGCGAAAGCATGACTTTCACGCATTTCAACAACCCATATTCCAACTACATATATTATTTCCTAACGGAAAGTGACTCCCCTGCAAAGCTCGAGCAGAAAGATGCTAAGACTTCATCGCCATACGTACAAAAGACTTATTATGCACATGCGCTTTATGAGAAAGATGAATTCTCTTTCATAAATTGCGGACGCACTTTCTTTGAAAGCTATGACTATGAGGCAGGCAGCCGCAAAGCATACTCCATACCATTCGACAATCCATCTATAGGCGATGTGAAACTTGCTGTCAAGTTTGGCGCAGCAGGTTCTTCTTATTCTTCCCTCACTGTATATAATGGCACAGACAAGGTTGGAACGATGAATTTCACTTCACTCGCTGAATATGAGTACGCGGTAGTGAACGAAGCGGTTTACACCCTCTATGACAAGAAGGTAAATTCTCTCAATATAACTCTTGATCACAAACGCAACTCTGGCACAAAAGGACATCTCGACTACATACAAGCAAGCTATGAGGCAAAGCTCACCCCTACCTCATCAAAAGCGCAGTTTGTGTCATTCTCACCTAACAAAAACAATGTGTCTGGTTTCCAGGTGCAGTCGGCAAATGTCAATACAAAAGTGTGGAATGTGACATCGCCATCATCCACATGTGAACTTGTTGGAACACTTGCTAATGACACCTACACCGTGGCTGCCGACAATGCAAGAGTGACCGACAACTATGTAGTATTCAACTCCACAGCGACATTCTCATCACCAGAATTTGTATGCTCAGTTGAGAATCAGGACTTGCACTCAATCGACAGTCTTAATCTTGTGATAATAGTACCTGCTAATGGCAAACTCACCGCACAAGCACAGCGACTCGCCGACAAGCACACTCAATATGACGGCTTGAAATGCAAAGTTATTGCTGCAGACAAAATCTATAACGAGTTCTCATCTGGCACACCCGACGCAACAGCTTACCGCAGATTTATGAAGATGATTTACGACAAGCAGAACAAGGATGGTTTCGCTGATATCGCTACTCGCAAGAAGTCACTCAACATATTGCTTTTTGGCAATTGCATGTGGGATAACCGCTTAGTCACTAAAGGACTCACATCACACTCACAAGACGACTATCTCCTCTGCTATGAGTCAGACAATTCATGGTCGCACACAAACTCATGGATGCTTGAAGAGTATTTCACATTCCTCAGCGACGGCAAAGGGAAAGACCTGCTCAGAACTAAGCCTGACTGCGGTGTGGGACGTATAACGGTCACTTCTGCTTCTGATGCAAAGAATGTCGTTGACAAGCTCATACAATACATAAGCAACAAAGATGCTGGTTCTTGGAAAAACACCATCTGCATGCTTGCTGATGACGGCAACACAAACACACACATGAAAGATGCCGATGCTGTATTGACCAACACAAAGAAGCTATTCCCCGACTATCATTACAAACGCATATTCTGGGACAGCTACACACGACAGCAGACAGCAACAGGAAATGGTTACCCAGATGCCTACGCAGAAATAAACAAGACAATGGAGGAAGGTGCGCTCATCATGAATTATACGGGTCATGGTGCGGCATATTGCCTATCTCACGAACAAGTGCTGAAGACTTCCGACTTTAAGGGATGGACATCTTCACGACTACCATTATGGATTACAGCAGCCTGCGATGTCGCCCCTATAGATATGAACACGGAGAATCTCGCAGTCGAAGCATTCATCAACAAACAAGGAGCGGCGATGGGATTCATTGGTACGACACGAACTGTCTATTCTGCACAAAACAGGGTAATAAACAATTATTTCATGTCGCATGTGTTAGCCACAAAAGCAAACGGCTACCGCTACACTATCGGCGAAGCCCTTGCCCAGGCAAAGCATGACATCGTTTCTGCAAGTTCATACATATCCGACAAAGACAGTAAGAACAAGGCTCAGTACGTGCTTATTGGAGACCCTGCCATAACTATCGCCACTCCTGTTTACAAGGTTAAGATTGACAAGTTCAACGGCAACGAAATAAAGTCCGACAGCCTGCCAACCATTGCCGCTGGCGAAACTGTCAGCATAGAGGGAATGATTGTTGACGAAAACGACTCTATAGTAAATAGCTACGATGGCACAATCTCACCACTGATATTTGACAACCAAGAACTTATCATCTGCAAAAACAATGCAGGCGACGATGTCAAGCCTTATCAGTATTACGACCGTACACGCAAAATATATGCTGGCAGCGACTCTATCACATCAGGCAGATTTAAGTTCACCTTCCCTGTACCGCTCGACATCAACTACTCTAATGAGTCAGGAATAATATACATGCATGCTGTCACCCGAACAAAAGACAGAGAAGCACATGGTGTGTTTAATGACTTCCTTGTGGGAGGCACATCTCCTTTGGCAGAGGGCACTGACACTATAGGTCCAAAGATACAGGTCAAGTACGACGGCTTCACACTTAACGGCCAAAGCTTTGCTGATGAGAAGCCTACATTCTATATAACGATTGCCGACACAAGCGGCATTAATACTACAGGCAATGGTCTTGGTCACGATATTGTAGCCATGATTGACAATAATGAATCAACAACTTTCAATCTTAACAATTACTATAAACAGAAGGTTGGCGACTACACATCAGGAGAGATATCTTTCAAGCTACCTATTGCATTGCCTGCTGGCAAACATAATATCACAGTACGTGCTTTCGACACTCTCAACAATATGGGAGAAAGTTCATACGGCTTCAATGTCTATGAGGGACTCGTAAAGGAGACACGATACTACGATATGTCTGGCAGAATGGTAAGCACTTCACGCGAGAACCTACCAAAAGGTGTATATGTCCGTCAAGTGCGCGTCGAAGCTGCTATCGGCACAATAACCACTAAAGAGGAAAAGATTGTCATAACACAATAATCCATAACATACTTCGTTATATTAATGTAGGCAGGTATGATGAAAATCATCTTGTCATGCGATAAAAAATGAAACTCAAACATCACATTTCACGAATATTGATTTTTTATGAAATACAACACCCATTTTCTTCGCTTTGCAGCATTAGTTGCCACATTATCAACAGCAGCTGGTGCGTCAGCACAGGACTCTTGGAATGAGTTGAACCCAGTCAACTATGCTGTCACATCTCTCAACATCGCACCTGACGCAAGATCTGCAGGTCTTGGTGATGTAGGAGCTGCGACTGACCCAGACGTGAACTCACAATACTGGAACCCTGCTAAATACCCTTTCTGCATAAGCAAAGCAGGAGTATCACTCAACTATACACCTTGGCTCCGTCAGCTTGTCAAGGACATCGACCTTGCCAACGTAACAGGATACTACCGCCTTGGTGATTATGACGCTCTCTCTGCTTCACTCCGCTACTTCTCGCTTGGTGAGGTGTGGACAGAGGACGAAACAATGACTATCAAACCTTATGAAATGGCATTCGATGTTGCATATTCTCGTATGCTCTCCGAAACATTCTCTGCAGCTGTAGCTCTCCGTTACATACACTCCGACCTCTCATACCACGATGATGAGACACGACCTGGTTCTGCCTTTGCTGCCGACATCGCTCTCTATCATAACGGTTACCTCAATCTTGGAGGTCACGAAAGTCAGATGGGCTTTGGTATCAATGTCAGCAACATAGGTTCAAAAATCTCTTATGACGATGGCAACACTTCTGAGTTCATACCAGCAAACCTCCGTGTAGGTCTGTCGCTGCTCGTCCCAATTGACGAATACAACACAGTAACATTTGCCGCCGACGCCAACAAGCTGCTCGTACCTACTATGCCAACATACAAGCAGTATGTCAATTCACAATTGACAGATCTGTCTCAGGAAGAGAGGGACGAAGCAATAAAAACTGGTTCCTATTCTTCGATGTACAACTCCTACCTTCAGGGCGAAGGCTATTACAATGTATCAGCAATCACAGGTTTGTTCAAGTCTTTCAACGATGCACCTAACGGCTTCAAGGAGGAAATGCAAGAGATACAATGGAGTGCTGGTATGGAATATGCATATAACAACCAGTTCTTCCTGCGTGCAGGATACCACTATGAGCATCCGAACAAGGGTAACCGTACATACTTCACCGTCGGTGCTGGCTTCAAGATGAATGTATTCGCTCTCGATGCAGGATATGTGATTTCTACAGCCCAGTCAAACCCTCTTGACCAGACTCTTCGCTTCTCACTCTCGTTTGATATGGATGGCATAAACGATTTGCTTGGCAAGAAATCATATAAAAAACGCAGATAAGCAGTCAATTACCTCTCCACTTTTTGTGGAGTTAAAGGGTAGTTAAAGTGACAAATGTCTGACATGGCAAACGTCTCTTGAACTCCGAGCAAAGCGATAACTCCTCTCTAACTCCAACAAAGTGTAAGTTGAATAACATAATACCACACTCATTCAACATCATGAAAATAAGAGTAGGAATGGGATTTGATGTCCACCAGTTAGTCGAAGGACGTGACCTTTGGATTGGCGGCATAAAACTCGAACACACAAAAGGACTTCTTGGTCATTCAGACGCAGATGTGCTTATCCATGCCATCTGTGACGCAATACTTGGCGCTGCCAACATGAGAGATATAGGCTATCACTTCCCTCCAAAGAAAGGCAATGAGTTTGAAAATATCGACTCTAAAATTCTTCTTAAGCGCACAGTCGAACTCGTTGCGGAGAAAGGTTACAGCATTGGCAATATCGACTCAACAATTTGTGCGGAACGACCAAAGATGAACCCACGCATTCAAGAGATGAAGGAATGTCTTGCAAGTGTCATGGGCATTGACATGGATGACATTTCCATCAAGGCAACAACAACAGAGAAGCTCGGCTTCACAGGACGAGAGGAAGGCATTAGCGCATACGCTGTCGTTCTTCTACAAAAGGACAGCTAAGAAATTCAACTTTGCAAGTTGCAACTTGTTCTGTTAGTGGAGTAAAAGGGACGTTTGCCTTATACAGGCATTTGTCTCTTTAACTACCATTTAACTAAAAACAGCACAAACTAATGAAAATCTGGAAAGTAATAATTGGAACTATATGCATTGCTGCAGGCGTTGCTATGTTCGTATTCGGCGAAATCAACAATAACAACGCTAACAACCTGCTAAAAGACGCTAAGGCTAACATCATTCATATAGATAATATCGACAATGTCAATCCTGCAAACGAACAAAAGCTTGTTCACATCAATGGATTAGCCACTACCGATGAAATTCTCTCAGATAACATTTTTGGAATTGATGTCAATGCCCTCTGCTTTGTCAGAGACGTGCAGTACTATCAATGGGTAGAGAAAAAAGATACGTGGCAGGAGAAAGATAATAAGGGCAACCAGAAAACAGTCTATGATTACAGTCATAAAACAGTGTGGGTGTCCGAACCAGTCAATTCTGGAGAATTCCATGAATCATTTGGCCATCAGAATTACTGTTACATGAAAATACCAAACGAGAAGCAACGAGCTAAGAATGTTTGTGTTGGCGCATACCATTTGAATGACAGGCTTTTAGAAGGTATGGATTCATTGGAAGCAGTAAATTTCCATTATGACGATCAATATGCAAATGTAATTAAGGAGCAGATTAAAAGATACTTCGGAGAGAAGGTGAATGTAGAAGTCAGCACCGGCAAAATTTTTATGGGCACAGGAACATCCAAACGTCCTCACGTCGGAGACATGAAAATCACCTTCACAAGCACTCTTCCAAGCGAAGTGTCAATCATTGCTAAACAGTCTGGCAACACATTCGTTCCTTATTATGCAAGTGGCGACTCTATTTTTCACATTTCAAGAGGCATAAAATCACAAACTCAGATAATAGAGAATATAGAAAAGGAAAACAACACAGCGTTATGGTGCAGTCGAATCATTGGCATCGTATTAGTTGTCATCGGAGTTTTATTATTCATATTCAACAAGAAATAATCAGCAATCAAGTAATATAAGTTTCTGATAAAAATAATCCAAAACTCACATATAAGTAGGTAATCAAAATTATTTATAAGTTCATCCTCGTAGGTGTGTTCTTAATATCTATACTCTCTTTTGCACACCTTACTACTTCATCTTCAGTCACTATGCCCGCATAGCTCCTTCAGCTGAAGATAGTAATCTGTATCAAAATAGAGTATATCTATTATAAAACTAATTTTGATCACCTACTTAAAAACAAAAACAATTGTGAGCATAAAAATGTCGATAGTCAGCGGAAAAGAACGTTTTACGCATAGTTTCCGCTGACTATCGACACTTTTTATTGCGATTTTCAGCGGTAACCGTATGTTTTTATATTTCCGCTGATTATCCGTATTTTTCTATACACCCCACTATGCAGACTTCAAACGGCATCAGCAACAACAAATACAGAAAAGTTTGGTTGAATTTGGTTGAACCGAAGCTCGGCGTAAGCCAATCTTCATTTTAAGAAGGTTTATCTATGTACCAATTTGGCTGTCACTTCCTTCGATTTTATGCTATTTTAGAATAGTCTCTTGATTCTACCCTCAATATCTGGACTGAGATTGATTCCTTTGGCAATCAGGGAGAGACCTATCTTTCCTATATTTCCGCTGAGTTTGTGAATCTTACAGGTTTTAACTAAGTTTCCGAATTCCTCTTCTGTCAGTTCCACAACTTTGTTGCAATTAACGTAAGTCTGTGGTTTGCGAAACTTATTCTCTTCCGTTTGTGTGAACACTGGAAAGGTATTCATGTCATAGCCTTGCAACATAGCTATACGCATAGCAGTGTCTATCTTCGAAGAACAGGTAGAGAGAAGAATAATCTTATTGGCATGTTTGACGCAGACATGCATGTGGTCGGCAATACCAACAGGACAATCAGAAGTGAAGAAATAGATGTCACCTTCTTCTGCAACAGAACCAAAAAGATTGGCTGGTAGTTCCATTGGTTTAGATGCGATTATATTGATGATACAAATCGCGAGTTAACGCAAGCAACTCCTCTCTCTGATTGAAAAGTCCAGACTTATCGGCATCACATGACTCAAAGAAATGGTCCATGTTCACACGATAAGAGTTCTTCGTTTCTTTATCTTCAAGCATATCTTGGTAATAAGTCCACTCTGGGAATTGATGAGATAACTCCGACAATTCAGCTGCCTTCATATTACCGTATGCTTCAAGCACCTTGTTCAATGCATCTATGTCCGACTCTGAGAACTCATCAAGGTCTGGTTCACATATAGCTTGGTAAGTGTGGGCTTTGCCCAATTGTATGTACTTATCTCTATACCCCTCCTCATTTTGTAGCTTTGTTGGCTCATTTTCGAGCAAGCACTTAGCATCAGAAGGCACAAGACCACGAGGCATAGCATAGTATGCGTCGCCAGTTATTGTTCTGCCACAACGACGCAACTGATACCTGTCAGCCAACCAAAGGAGCTTGTACGCCTTCATGTTGTCCAACTTATAATCTGGCTGCTTGCTTGCCAGAAACGCTAATGCTTGTATAATCTTACGTGTGTTCATTTATCTATAATTGCAAACTCTAAGATATAATCAAAATTATTTATATATATTCATCTTCGTAGGTGTGTTCTTAATATATATATATATATTCTCTTTTGAAACACCATTGCGCATTTCTATTATAAAACTAATTTTGACCTCTTACTTATTAGAAGATTTTAATAACAAAATTACAGTTTTTTACACAAATATCCATAACTTCTTTATTTCAATTTATTCTCACTCCGCCAAAAGGTACAAAATTGCCACCAATTGACAGCATTATAGAATAAATTGTATGCTCAGGCAATCACGACCTCATGAATTTCGTTGACATAATTCCTCACCGATATCAACTTCTCGCCAAATGTTTCTACCCAGTCGTAGTCGCAGAAGGGAGCGTCTTCGATGAGGTTCTGTGTGGTGATGTCGCCATTCTCACAGACGTATGATATAATGGTCTTGATGTATTCCTCTTGCATGGAGTTGAGTGTGTTGTCACTCAGGAATTTGCTGAACATCTGCAAAGCAACAATTCTATCCACACCTATCATAGAACGGATAAATATTGCCACACAATCACCATACAGCAAATGACCTTTCTCCACATACTTGTCATATTCTTCCTTTGTGCCAAGTTCTCTCCAGCAGATACGCTCCAGCTCAATAATCTCATTGCCTGACAACTTCTCCAAATTGAATATCTTCTGAATGACAGGCAGGTCTTTGTTCTTTGCAAGATAATCAATGATTCTCTGCTTGTATGTCAGTCGAGGAAGGACAACGTCTGTTCCGATGATGGTTTCCATCGTGTCCTTTATGTTGATGGTGAATGTTCTGCTGTCTGTGCCAAGTATGAACTTCACCAGTTCCCTTATCTCCTTGCGCACATACTCCAATCTACTCAAAGTTGCAGTCTCCCAGAACTTATGGTCAGCCACCTCCTTGATGACATCCATCTTTGCTGCCACCTGTGGAATGGATGCTTTCTCTTCCAATGCCTGTGATATCTGCTCCACCTTTATCTTGCTTCCCTCAGCATTGACATCTGCGTCTATGTAGGAGAGTTCAATATTGGTAAGCAGAATATCATACTTCTTTGCACCTTCATCAGTGATGCCAGAGACAACCAATGGAGCTATATTGTCTTTCAGTTCAACGGCATCAAGACTGCTGACGTATGTCCACGATTCTTCCTTGCGATATTTATCCACATACTGCCACTTCTGACGGACAGAGATATGGTGGTCATTGAGAGACACAACCTGACTGTGCAGATGCTTCTTTGTGTCGTCGTGCAGTTTCTTTGCAAACTCATCTTCTTGGTATTTCTGATGCTGAAGTGCTACTGCCAAATCTACTTGCAAGCCGAACAATCTTTCAGTAAGGGATATCTGCGTCAGTTGTTCTTTTCCCTTTGGATGCTTGTCAAAGTATTCAAAGTTGCCACACCAGTCGAAGATGATGAAACCGTTCTTGTCACTACCATCATCAAAGATTCCTTGCGACAGTCTTGTACCACGACCTATCATCTGCCAGAACTTGATGTAGGAATGGATAGGTTTGAAGAACACCAGATTGAGGATATCAGGCACATCAATACCTGTGTCGAGCATATCCACGCTGACAGCAATCTGCGGAAGGTTCTCCCTCACCTCAAAGTTGTTGATTAGGTCTTGGGCATACTTCACATAGTTGTCTATCAAGACGCAGAAGTCTGCACCATATTCTGGATAGAGAACATTGAACCTCTTGACAATCAAGTCTGCGTGCTGATGGTTATAACCGAAAATGATAGTCTTGCCTATCAAATCCCCACCCTGCACTTTCAATCCGTTCTCCATCAAATCAACAATCACCTTATCTACGGTGTCCGTGTTGAAGATGTATTTGAAGATTTCCTTGCTTTCTATGTCTCTATGCTTTGCTTCCTCATCTATTATAATCACATCTGTTGCAGCCTTTGCTGCCTCATACTTCCAGATGCTTTCCATCTGTTTCTTCTCTTCCTTGGTCAATTTGCTGTACTTGATGCCATTCTTGAGAATATCCGTAGTGCGTGTCTGAACAGAGTAATCCACCAGATAACCATCCTCAACAGCTTCTTCCAACTCGTATGCAAAGTTTGGTTCGCCTGTCTCCATTTGGAACAGGTCGTATGTAGATTTCTCCACCTCATCCCTCGGAGTGGCAGTAAGACCTACTATGAGCGAGTCAAAATAGTCGAAGATGGCAGTATATTTACCAAACACGCTGCGGTGAGCCTCATCAATAATGATAAGGTCAAACCTACCAATGGAGAACTCCTTGTCGTCAGTGTCAATGTAGTTTATCATTGTCTGATAGGTAGAGAACATGATGCGGGCATTCTTGTCTGGGTCTTTGTTCTCACTCAGCACGCAATAGGTGGAGTCGGGCAACAGCTTCACAAAGTTCTTCTTTGCCTGATTCACAAGTGCCGTTCTGTCTGCAAGGAACAGAATGTTCTTTGCCCAACCATTACGGATGAGAACATCAGAGAGTGATATTGCCACACGAGTCTTACCCGTACCAGTTGCCATAACGATAAGACCACGACGGTGATTGCTATTGAAATGTTCGCACACGCTCTTTATGGCACGCTTCTGATACTCACGGTCAGTGATGTAGTCCTTTACTTTGAGGTCAGTAATCTGCTGTCTGCCCCTGCGCTGAATGAGCACTTGCAGTTCGTCCTCTGTATGGAAACCAAAGAGAAGTCTTGGAGGGTAGCCAAGTCCGTCTATGATGTATGTGGTATATCCGTTAGTGTAGTAGATTACAGGTCTTACGCCATATTGCTTTTCAAGGCAGTCGGCATACAGTTCTGCCTGGTGCTTGCCAATGGCAGGATCTTTTGTTGTTCGCTTTGCCTCAACCACAGCAAGAGGTTTGCCATTAGCTCCAAAGAGAACATAATCAGCATAGCCAATTCCCTTGTCTGTTGGCATTCCGTTTACCTCTACCTCTATGCAAGCCTTGCTTGGCACGAGCGCACCCTCAACACTCTGCACATCCCAGCCTGCTTCTTCAAGCATGAGGTCGATGAAGAGCTTGCGTGTCTCAGCCTCTGTATAATCCAGAGCCTTGTCCATTTCTTTAGGAAGCTGCATTGCGCTCTCCCCCTCCCTCTCAGGGAGGGCCGGGGTGGGTCCCTCAGCCACCATCATAGGTGTCTCCTCTGGTATTACATACATTCCTCCCTTCTGAGGTATCAATGCCTTGTCGAATGGTGCCAAGTTTTTCAAAACACCAAGTTTCAGCAATACACCACCAACAAGGTTATATAGATTCAGCAGACAGAAGAACGACTCACCACCTTTCACGCCACCAGTGTGAGCAGCCTTGTTGCCTACCTTCCTCACAAAGTGAGCCGCCATCATCTGTCGGCTGTCATCAAGGAACTCGGTGAATGGTTCGCTCGACATCAGTGTGTAGAGGCTGTCCTTGCTATCTACATGTATATGCTTCATGGCATAGATAGCACGAATGATCCATTCGAGGGCGCGACGACAATTCAATGCACACACATCGGCATTGGTGTTGTGAGAGCATTCCGCTTCATCGCAGAACTTATAGAGGGTAGCAAGTTCTGGAATATCTTGTAGGTAGGAGAAATTCTTCATTGTTTATATATATAATAAGGTTGTACGGTTATATGGTTAATTTTACGGCTGAAGGCCGTTAACACCTTAGCCTAGGGCATCGTCCTAGGTAGGGTAGCGTCCTAGGTAGGGGATTATCGTATCGCCGCAACGCGGCAATGACAATATGGGACAACGCCCTGACCACGTGCAACACCAGCCACATACGCCCATAAGCGGTCAAGATCCGTACGTTGAATATTCATTGTTTTGGTGTGGAATACCAAGTGTATGTAAACTTGCGATAATGATTGTGCCATATCGATTTATTTTTCAGTTGTGTAGATTGGGGCGATGCCCCACATTGTTGTGCCGCGTTGCGGCGTTTGTTGATGATAAACATCGTTTTCCTAGGGCGTTGCCCTAGGCTAAGGTGTTGAGGGCTTTCAGCCCATTATTGCCCAAACCCGGTATGCATCAATATCGATACCATGATATGGTGTTGAGGGCTTTCAGCCCATTATTGCCCAAACCAATAATCCATTCTGCTGGCAAGGAGTGTTTCCACCTCTGCCAATGATTGCTTCATGGCATAGATAGCACGAATGAGCCATTCGAGGGCGCGACGGCAGTTCAATGCACACACATCGGCATTGGTGTTGTGGGAGCATTCCGCTTCATCGCAGAACTTATAGAGGGTAGCAAGTTCTGGAATATCATGTAGGTAGTCAAAGTTCTTCATTGTTTATATATATAATTATAATAAGGTTGTACGGTTATATGGTTAATTTTACGGCTGAAGGCCGTTAACACCTTAGCCTAGGGCATCGTCCTAGGTAGGGTAGCGTCCTAGGTAGGGGATTATCGTATCGCCGCAACGCGGCAATGACAATATGGGACAACGTCCCTTTCTACACGAATACCTTCACGGACACCGTTTTCCATCAATCCGTCCATAAATATTTATTATCATATTCCACATCATATTCTTTCAACCATTGTTCGTATTCTTCTTGGAATGTCATCTTCTTATGATGTTCTGCTTGATTACGGATGTAATTTGCAACCGTATTCTTTTTTGAGTGACTCACGGAAAACATTCCATATCCACGTTGCCATGAAAACTTTGCATAACTCGCAGACAACGATTTAATCCAATGACTGCTGTTGCGCTTCACTTCCTCAACGAAGTCGGAAATCGATATTGTGCGGGGCAATGTACATAACATGTGAACATGGTCGGGTTCACCGCCTACTATGGTTACCATGCTACCCTGACCACGTGCAACACCAGCCACATACGCCCATAAGCGGTCAAGATCCGTACGTTGAATATTCATTGTTTTGGTGTGGAATACCAAGTGTATGTAAACTTGCGATAATGATTGTGCCATATCGATTTATTTTTCAGTTGTGTAGATTGGGGCGATGCCCCACATTGTTGTGCCGCGTTGCGGCGTTTGTTGATGATAAACATCGTTTTCCTAGGGCGTTGCCCTAGGCTAAGGTGTTGAGGGCTTTCAGCCCATTATTGTAATATGATGCTATTTCTTTATGCTATAAGTTCTGTTTTTATTTGCGCCGTTGGTGATAAGTTTTCCGTCTTTTACTAGTTCTGAAAGATAGTCACGGGTACGAGAAGCTTTAAGCCCTATAAAATCGGCGATAACACTTGCTCTTGTATTAGGGTTGTCGGCGATAAATGCCAGTATCGCAGCCTTTTTATCGCCGATTTGCACGTTTTCTGTTGACTTATCACCGACATTATAGCCGACAGACTCGTTGAATTTGTCTATATCATCTTGTATATGCTTGCAATGTAATGCGGTCATATAATCGAGGAATATCTCTATGTTATCCTCTTCTCTTGTGTCAATCAAAGCCTGGATATAATCAGCTTTCAGGTCGAGGTTCATCATCTGCTCCATCATGGTGCGCTTGCTTGATGTTATGTCTTCATCAAACAGCAGCTGTGCTTCCACTTCTGTCACGGTTGACCCTTCGATGGCGGTAGAATGGGTAATGATGCTATATAGATAGAATTTCTCGTAGTCTATCTGCTCTGATATTCCCAACTCCTTGTGCTTATTCAACAAATTGATTAATATGTCTTTATTCTGACTGTTCATATAGATTCTATTTTTGTTCTTCGCCTTGGTCTTTATGAGTTTAATTGAACCAATAATCCATTCTGCTGGCAAGGAGTGTTTCCACCTCTGCCAATGATTGCTTGATGGCTGACTTCTGGGACTCTATTGCTTGTATCTTCTCCGCAAATGATTGCTGGAGGGAGAGAGGGGGGAGGATAAGAGGATATTTCATTATTTCTTTTTTATCACCTCTAGGCATCTTTTCCCCCTTTGCATATTTATTGTCGTATTCAAAGAAATTATCTGTAGACAAACTCTTTAATAAGAACAATCTATGTATCAAGTTATCTTTTTGTGGTAAGACTCTTATTGTTAGAACATCTCCATTGCAAGCTCCTTCATTTGTCGCAAGCCATATTTTTTTAAGGTATGGTCTTATATTACCCAACAAAACATCTCCTTCTTTATATAAAGTTAAGCCCACATTATCTGGAACTTTTACAGCGATTTTCTTTCCTTGGCAATTTTGAAGCAAATTATCTACTCCCACATAATTGTCGACTGTGATCTCGACAGAGGTTGTTCTTGTTCTTGCGTATTCGCATACCTCTCCCAACTTCTTCACTTCCCATCCCTTACTATTCTCAATAGGGTCTCCAAACATATCATAGAAGATAGATTGAGCAAGAAGGTCAAGGTCTTTCAACTGTGCCTTCTTCAAATCTATTATCTCATTGATTTTGTCAAGTTCCGCAACTATGGATTGCTGCTCGGTGAGAGGGGGAAGAGGGATTAATGTATCTCTTATGATATTCTGTGAAATATTAGGTTGAGCACCACCAGCTCCTAGTGAAACAAACTTCTCCTTTTTACTTTGCAAAAAAAGTTTTAAGAAAAGGGGGAAGATGGTATCATTGGGTAAAATATTGCAGATTGCTTGGTTTGTACACATTGGAGTTTTTATTATTCCAACTTGTCCGATTGTGGCTCCGTACATTGCAATAGATACAGTGTCAACAGGAATCATTTTTGCAGAAGATTTATTTAATCCTTCTTCTGTAATAAACAATTCCGTTTTATATATTAATCCTTGAGAAATCTCACCACTCCTCAACCAAGGAATTGTACCTCTTTCATAATATTCTGGATGAGATTTTGATGGAGTACCTCCAGAACAGGTTTCGCAAACCTCTCCTAACTTCTTATATTCCCAACCTTCTTTCATCTTTTATTTTCTTTCATTAGTTTGACATTCCACTCCCCGCCCTTTACGGGAGGGGTTGAGGGAGGGTCTTTACATTCCTTCATTCTCCTTGCGTAGGAACTCTGTCATACGTTCCTTTGAAGGAATATTTAGTTCATATTTTGAGATGAAGATGTCCTCGCTTGTGTCGAGAAGTGTGTATTCTGCCATCTCCTGACCAACCTCTGAGCACATGAGTATTCCAACAGGAGGATTGTCATCAGGCATCATAATGTTCTTGCGGTAATATGCAAGGTACATCTTCAGTTGAGCAGTATCAGCATAGTCAAGACGATTAGCCTTCAATTCAATAATGACGTGACGTTTCAAGATGCGATGATAGAATACGAGGTCCGCCCAATAGTAGCGGTCATCAATGAGCATCTTCTTCTGGCGTTCCTCAAAGCAGAAACCCATGCCAAGCTCAAGGATGAAGTTTTGGAGATTGTCCAACAACGCTGTTTCAAGGTCTGACTCCTCAATAACATCTTTGCTCTGCAAACCAAGGAACTCAAATGTATATGGCGACTTGATATCAAGAGTCAATGATGTTTGCTCAGCCTTATTGTCAACAAGGCTTGCCAACTGCTCTGGCTTCTGGCTCCAGCCACTTCGCTCGTAGTAGTTGCTGTCTATCTGTCGCTGAAGTTCACGCACACTCCATGTACCACGAATAGCCATCGTCTCGTAGAAGGCTCGCTTCAAAGGATCTTTGCAAGGAAGAATGGCTGCAAGATGGGTGAAAGAGAGGCGATTGAAGAGCTTTTCGGGAGCTACACCTTTGAATTGGGCAGACTCTGATTGCCCAATTGGATTAGATTTGGCAATCAGTGATTGCCGAATTTTAGTGCCTTGATTATCTGGAATTTGCAATTGGCTAATCAGTGATTGGCTTTTTCCCCCGAATTGGATAATCAGTGATTGTCCAATTGGAAGTTTAATCAAAAATAGCCCTATATTATTACCTAACTGAGGATAGGTAAGATAGAACATACGATACAGTTTCAGTGTTGAAAAAGCATATTTGCTTCCCAGCCTTTTAGCAAGATTCTGTAGCAGCCTATCTCCATACTTAGCCCTATCACTACCATTCTGTTCATACTCTACTATATAATATCCAGTAAGCCATGCCTTTGCTGTGACATGACGGTTGATGACGAGTCGTGCATTATCCTGCAAAGCCTCGTTGGTCTGCTCTATCTGTGATACAAGGGTATCGAAGTTTATATTCTTATCTGCCATAATCTTATCCCTCCTTCTTAATAATTCCCGAATATGCCATTTGTCCTTTAACCGTAAGCAGATAGCGCTGACGTGGGTGGCGAGGTGACTCAGGATATAGCATACGCACAAAACCTTCTTCCATTGCTGGATTGAGGTATAGGTCGAGAAAGTTTTTCCTATCCTTTAGTGACAATTTCTCCATAAGCTCTTTGATAGAGTATCGCTCGTTACCTAACACTACAACAAGTCTGTTGATGTTTGCGTTACTACTCATTAACTTGTTCGGTACTTGTGGGGTACTTGTGGGGTACTTGTGGGGTACTTGTGGGGTACTTGTGGGGGTGTCAAGTCTTGGCTGCTCTGCATATTCAGCAGGTGGGTTGATTACGAGGTAGCGATTCTTCAGCACCCATTGTTCTCCGAAGAGAAGGTTACGGAAGAAGCGTTCAAGGTATTTTGGTTCGTACATCACACCCTCGTTGTTCTTATAGACATAACGCACAAGGGCATTGCGGAAATACCAGGAATGATTCTTGAACATCTCATTGCTCACCTTGAAACCAAGCGAACGAAGATACTGTATGGTAAATACTGCTGTGGTGCGAGTGTTACCCTCTGGGAAAGCATGTATCTGCCAGAGGTAGGCTACGAAGTGAGCAATATGGGTTACTATCTCGTCGCGCGAAAGACCGCCATAATTGAACTGTCGCTCCTGCTCCAAGTCGTACTCTATAGCTTCTTTTAATTCAAAAGCGTAACCATAGCTTACGGTGTCGCCGCGCAAAACCCACTCACGCTTGCTGATTTCGTAATCTCTTATCTTGCCGGCAAACTTATACACGCCCTCAAATATCTGTCGATGCACTTGTGTGTAACCGAAATATGTGAAGTTGAGAGCTTTCGAGTTGAGTAATCTTGCTATGTTGCCACTCACCTTGTCTGCTTCTTCGTTGTTCTCGTCAGGATTCTCTCTGTTTTGCTTACTGACATAGTAATTATGTATCAGTTCTTGAACCTCATCCAGAGATATTTCACCTTCTATGTTTCGCTTAGCTGTTTCTTGCAGATACTTTGAGGTCTGCAAACCATCTACAGCCTGCAAACCAATGGCTATGCTCCAGTTCTCTGCTTTTTCCTTTTGGTCAGGTTCACCATGACGAATGTACTCATCAAAGTCAAAGTATGATTGTTTTGAGTTATCTTCCATAATCTCATTCCTCCAACATTTTCCTTAATTCATCAAAGGCATTCTTGATGTTGGCTTCTGCACTTTCAAGTCTGCCGAGGATGACCTCTGGTGCTTCATACTCCACCACCTCACGCTCTATCTCCTTGTATTTGTTGATGGAAAGGGTGTAGTCGTTGTCTTGGATTTCATTGACAGGAACAAAAAAGGACTTATCCTTGCGTGTACGATTGCGTTCTGCTTCAAGGTTGTTCCAACGGGCAATGATGTCTGGAATATCATTCTCCTTACATTCCGTGCGCTTCTGGTCAAGGGTGAAGCCATCGGCAGTCATATCGTAGAACCACACCTTATCCGTACCGCCAGCATTGGTCTTTGTGAAGATAAGGATGGCTGTGCTGACACCTGCGTATGGTTGGAACACACCGCTTGGCATGGAGATGACTGCTTGCAGACGCTGATTGTCTATTATCTCCTTGCGCAAGGCAAGGTGGGCATTGCTGTTGCCAAAGAGCACACCATCAGGCACGATGCTCGCACATCTGCCACCTACCTGGAGCATACGCACAAAGAGCGACATAAACAGAAGTTCGGTCTTCTTGGTGTTGGTGATGGAGAGCAGCGACTTGCTGATGTCCTCGCTATCCACACTGCCAGAGAAAGGTGGATTGGCAAGACAGAGGCTGTATCTGTTGGTGTCGGTATTGCTTGTAGATAGACTGTTTCTATACTCGATGTCAGGATTATCTACACCGTGAAGCATAAGGTTCATAGCACCAATGCGGAGCATGGTGGCATCAGTATCAAAGCCGTGGAACATACCACTGCGGAAACGCTCACCAAGCTCTTTCTTCAAGAGTTCTGTCTTGTAATGTTCCTGTATGTACTTTGCACTTTCAAGCACAAAGCCAGCACTACCCATAGCAGGGTCGCAGATTTCGTCTTTGAGGGTAGGCTTCATCATCTCCACCATCATGCGGATGATGTGGCGAGGGGTGCGGAACTGACCATTGTTGCCACTGGCAGCCATCTTGCCAAGCACATACTCATATACATCGCCCATAGCATCGCGATTGTTCATATCGAGGGTGTCTATGCTATCCACAACCTTCATCAGTGTCCTGGCATCCTGGAGCATAAATACAGCACTTCCCATATAGCGAGCGTAGGCACTCTCCTTGCCTGTGTTGAGGTTCTTGATGAAAGGGAACACATCCATGCGGACGGTGTTGAACATTGCTGTGGCATCAATGTTCTTGAACACATGCCAACGGAGAGAGTTGTATGGCACTTCCCTATCCGTTTCAGGATTCTTCCAATTACCCTCCTTGAACACAGCATCCTTGATTGCCACACCAAGGATGCTGGCACTTGCCTCTTTTTTCAGCTGTGCATCATCGAGCATCTTCATAAAGAACAGATAAGTCATCTGCTCAAGGATAGTGATTGAGTTTGTGATACCTCCAGTCCAGAAAGTATCCCATATTTTGTCGATAGTATTTTTTATTTCTCCTGTTATCATAGTTGTCAAATTTCTAAGTAGGTGTTCATAATTATTCAATTCAACTTTCTCAAGTATGCAACTTGCTCGTTTTTTTAGGAGTTAAAGGGGAGTTAAAGAGGAGTTATCGCTTTGCTCGGAGTTAAAGAGACAATGCATACCCATAATGAGGTGTCGCAAATATAACCATTTTTCTTGGAATGAGGAAATCGACAGAACATTTTTTAGCGATTTTCAACAACAAACAAACGAAAAACGAGTCATCCCAAATTGTTTGGAGTGACTCGTTTTCTAAGGATAATATTTACGCAACGACTTACAGTATGCCCATGAAGTATATTGCTGCAACATATTTCTTGTCGATGCCGCTTGCCTTTCCAATAGGTGAACCATTGCCGTTGCGGATGGTGCCGTCGCTTTCTATCTTGCCAATGCGAGAGTTGTTGCCATCACGTACTGTGCCATCACTCTCCACCTTGCCTATGCATGAGTTATTGCCATTGCGGATGACGCCGTCGCTCTCGATTTTGCCTACACGCGAATTTGAACTGTTACGGATGGTGCCATCTCTCTCTATCTTGCCGATACAACTTCCATTTGCATTTCTGATAGTGCCATCACTTTCTACACTGCCAAGCTGTTCATTGCTTGAACTACGATAAACCTGTGCCATACTTAAAAATTATATTATTGTTAATACTTGCTGGGGAGTTAAAGGTGAGTTAAAGAGACGAATGTCCGACATGGCAAACGTCACTGTAACTCCGAGCGAAGCGTTAACTTCTCTATAACTCACAGAAACGAGCATGCTATACGATTGCAAAATTACATCTTTTTGCAACATCATCAAAGCCATGATGCCCAAACACATGAAAATACCATATAACATTCGTAAAAAAGTTCACAATACGTTGCGGAGGAATGATGAGTGGCGTTGCTGGGTGGCGACTTTTTATTACGCAGCGCGCAAGAAAGAAAAATGCTATTTTATTTTTCTTTCCTGCGCGGAGTGTATGCGGATTACGCAAGTTTTGTTTACACTTTATCACTTAATGCGGCGAACTGCACGCGCTAAGATAGCATAAACACGGTCGTCAGTTTCATCAAGTCGAGGATTATAAGAACGCTGGAAGTAGAAGATAAGCTCATTGTTAGGATTGTTAACATCCAACATATTTGTCATGTAATATCCTCTCATTCCTTCAGCATATTTGCTATGATTGCTGTAAAAGCTTCCACCTGCTGGGAAGAATATGTGAGGGTCAGAAAGTGAATATTTAGGTGCAGAACCATCACTATTAGCATTCTTCTTCTTATAAGCTACATAACCTTGAATAGACTTGTCGTTGTAAGTATAAGCCCACTCCCAATGACAGTTCTTATACAACTCTTCATATTCTTCCAATGTAGGCAAACGCCATTCTTCACCCATGTTAACATAGGCTGCATCATCTTCAAGGTCGAGCGTTGTTTTATTGTCAACAACACCTGCAGAGCTAAGTGTGTTGTACTTTGTCAGCGTATTTACATCGCTTCCAGAGCACCACTTGTAAGTATCCCAAAGCACATAGTTCTTCATATAATTTCGACCTGAATTGAAGATGTAGTTGTGCTCATTGCTTGGATCTTCCTCACGAGCTCCCTTTGTCTCACCCCATGAGTAGTAAGTGCCGTATTCATCTGCTGATTGCGCGCCAACATTCATCTTTGCCCAAAGTGTGCCTGATGGGAGTCCGAGGTCAACGTAGTCACAATCAGAACCATCACCTTTCAGCAATTCAGCAACAATAGCGTCAACATCCTTTATGTTAACTTCTCTATCGCCGTCCACATCAGAGATATTGTTCACTTTTATCTCTTTGCGTCCATTGAGAACTTCTATGAGGCTAACAAGGTCAGCAAGTTCATATTCGTATTTGCATAAATCCAAATAAACCTTTTTTGATGGGAAGTCATCTCCGAGCCAAAGGAAAGCATGGAATGGGTTAATTTCCTTTTCTCCTTCAATTTGCACGAACATGCCACTGCCCTCATCATACTCGTAAACAGAACCAGGCATCGCACTCTTTTTGTAAGTGCCGTAGAGTCCTGCTGCAGAAGGAGTCACTTCAGCCAAATCTGATGCGATACGTGAGTTTTCAACAGATATCTGAGTAAGGTCATTTGCGGGAATAAACAAATATGCGGTATTAGCTTTAACCTTTCCGTCATTCTCAACAGCATCCTTATCGACGTAAACAGTATTGTCAACCATGCTGTTGTATTTGTAGAAAATACCATACTCAGAAGTTTTATTCAAAGGAATGTCGAATGGCAAAATGATCAGATACTTATTTCCTTTCTTCATGTCGCGCTTATACTGTATATGAGTCAATTCAGGGAAGAATTTATTATCAGCAGCAACGTATGAAGAGTCAGACAGATACATATTCTTCTCAGCAAGTTGTGAGCTGAAGCATTCAGCAGCAGCAACCGAAGGTATGCCATTGAAATCAATTTTTGTCATATTAGCACATTCAGCGAAAGCTTTATTGCCAATGCTTGTCACCGTTTTAGGAATAACCACAGAAAGCAAGTCGCTTCTTTTATAGAAAACGTTGTCATTGATTTTAGTGATTGGCGCATCAAAATTCATATAACCCTGTCCATCAACATTGTTATTGCTTAACAATCTTGCTCCAAAGCTTGGTGCTGTGTATGTAGAGATAGGATTTCCACTTTCAGTTTTGTAGTATAATGTCCAGTCAGGCAAATCGTGCTTACAAACAGAGCATTTTCCATTCACATTAGTATGGTGTTCTGTAAAGTCTAACACACAAGTGCAAGGGCCTGTATGCTCATTGTCGGTTCTTCTAAAATCGAAATATGTGTCATATCTATGTGTATGTTCTTTTCTCTGAGCGAGATAGACATAGTCACCTCCTGCTCCCATATTCAAGTCTATGCTTCCTTCTGGCTCAGCAGTTGCTGATCTCACACCAACAAGATATTCTGGGCCTGATGACTGTCCAAGCACAGCGTAGATGGATGTTACCAGACTTTCTCCATTTTTTGTGTTGCCGTCCTTAGTATAGTAAAGCCAGAGGTCAGCTCCTTTTGTTATACCGCGGTTCAGATTTCCATTCTCATGCAAGTCTCGAGCCTGAACATAGGTTTTGCCCGTTTTACTCCAATTGAAAGAAGAAGGATGATAACCATGAGTGATAATCAAGTCTGTAATAGCTTCTGATGGATTTTCTGTTGTTTTATATCCAACATAGATTTTAAAACCGCCCTTACAACCATGATTAAGGTCACGTGGGACAACTGTATATCCGTTGTTAATAAGTTCATTCTTCGCTGCAGTATTGTTATCATTACCGTAAATAGAAACAGCCACCTCCTTGATGAATAATTCTTTAGCCACGGTGCCATAATACTTGTTGTATGGATAATCAACGATGTCTTGAACTTCAGTAGGGTCACATCCGTAGTAGGTAACTGTGTTTGTCGCTCTGTTGACAGTCTTCCATTTGAAACTTGTCAGATACTCATTGTCTGCCGACACAGCTGGAACGCCAGGATAGTTGAGCCTCACACCTACGTTTTCCTTTACAGTGCCTTTTGCGGCGCGAACCATTATCTGTCCATTATCGCTTGAGATGCTCTTGAACTTCCATATCTTGTCATAATCAGGATTGTTCGCATTAACGTCATGAGTAGTTTCAAGCATGATGTCGCCCTTAGCGTGCAAAGAAGCATTAGCGATACATGACAGCATTACGTCTGTACAATTTGCTGTAATGGTCTTAGCATCAATATTGATTCCTTGTATTTGATTTCCAGTAATTTTACCTCCATTGACAACAAGATTGCCGTCAATATCAATATTGAAGTTTCCGGATGTTTTTGCATTAACAGCAATAAATGCTGATCTGTAACCTCCGTCTTTTCTTCTAAGAGTAAGGTTACCAGAACCTGTTATTTCCATGTTTGTAGCTTCCTGCAACCATACAGCGTTTTCATAGCCGCCCATTGTGACATTACCTTCAACAATGTATTTAGCATCACCCTTTGCAACGAATATAGCATAATTAGTAATTGTCTGATGAGTCAAATCACGCAAGATTGGCGTATGCTCAGGAGATATACTTTCGCAATTATTGAAATAGGTTCTATTTTGGCATGTTCCAGTAAATACTGGATGACCGTCAAAATAAACACGACTGTAAGGACCATTTTCAAACCAACCATCATGGATAACAATATCTGAATTGTACATCTTTGACACGTCAAATACAGTATTGCCTTGATTATCTTTCTTCAGACTAAGGTAAGATTTAAGATTAGAATCTGAATAAAATTGACCTAACTTAGAGGGATCAGAGCCAAAATATGTAACTGTACCTGTTTCCTCGCTAACAACCTTGCAAGAGAATTCGGAGATTTTTGTATTGCCCGCAGAAATTGCAGGTATTCCTTTGTAATCGAGTTTTACGCCTACAGCCTCATCTGCTGTCCCCTTGCCAATACGGAAAAGCACATCGCCCTCGTCACTTACAATGCTCTTGAAGCCCCATATCTTGTCATCGATAGTTGACTGAATCGCCAACGTTGATGTAGATTCCAACAAAATGTCTTTCTTTGCATGCAGAGATACATGATCAATGCTATTAAACATCAATCGTGTATTACTATTACATTCTGCCTTTATTGAATTTGCGTCAACACTCAAATTAACAACCCCACTTGTGACTTGAGGTGCCTTAATTACAAGATCCCCCTTAATTGCAACATTCACTGTATCGCCAAATGCTAAAGCACTAATTTCAGAGTTAATAATGGCCAAATTACCTGGACCAGAGATGTCAAAATTTGAAGAAAATGCCATGTTATTTATGAAACCTTCACCACCAAAGACAACATCACCCTCAATAAAGAGTTTACAAAAACTTTTATCATTGACTACTATAGCAGAACCATAAGAAGCTTGAATATTTGCGTCACGGAAACCAATTACACCATTAGCAGGATAATTATCAATTTTAATATGATTTGTAGATGTTCCCTTGAAAATCAAGTTTCCTTCATAAGGATAATCTTGGTTATTAGCATGGATATAGTCGCTATAAATATAAATATCAGTATTAAACTGAGACAAATCAAAAACGCTGCCTTTAATCAAACCACAAACAGTGCATTTGTCATCCTGGTCATAAATGTGATGTGCCTCTATTACAGGCTTCCCCTTTAATCTGGATTTCTCGCCTTTTGATTCTGAATAATATCTGTCACATTCCGAACAGTAATAGTATTCCTGGCATCCATCAGTGGTGCATGTGAAATCCACAGCAGGACTATGAACACGAGTATGTTGACATGATCGTTCAATAGTAACCGTGTAATTGTACTGAGTTGGATAATTATAATATGGTCTGAGACAAATATAATAGGTATGACCTCCTTTTGTTGAAGGATATAAACAATAATCAATATTTTCTTCTTCATTATTGTTAAAAGTAACATAGTTACCATCCTCATCATAAATAAAACACCATGTACATCCACTTCCAGAAACAGTGATTATCGGTCTCGTATAAATCTCTGTATCTACATATTTGAAAATGGTAGAACAATCTGTTATTTTACCTTCAAGCTTGACATTGGTATATTCAACAGTTATACCAGTTGTGACGCCATCCTTAATCTCCGGATAGTCATCTGCCCAAGCCAATGTCGGACAGAACGCCATCATGACCACTGCCATGATTAACGATAGAAATAGCTTTTTCTTTTTCATTTGACTTAAATTTAATTAAAAACTTATTGATAGAAATATCTTGTTTTTTTATTCAACTTTGCAAGTTTGCAACTTGCTCTTTTTGTGGATCTAAATTCATTTATCTGCCTAACACTTGTCGCAGACGGAAGTAGGCATCCTCAACAAAACAGAATAGTGAATAATTCCGAATTGGATAATAGCCAAACTTATACTTATGACGGTTTGACACTAAACTGCTGTCAATGGTTTGAAGCATCTCCGAAAATAAAATTTCAATCTCTTTACATTCATCATAACTGAATTTTTGTTTGTTAAGAAAATAATAATAATAACATCCAACAATGTTGAGCCATCGGTGAGTCTCATACATCCGCAGCACTTCATCCTTATTGCTTATGTCCAACTTGTCAAGCTGCCGCCTCATAGAGAGGTTGGCAAGCATATAGTCGAATCGGCGCACCGAACAGGCGTTTGTCATGGATTGTGAGTGCTTGCGATAATAGTAGTTGGCATCACATCTCACAACACGATTGGAGTTGAGATAGTGCATCCTCGTGGTATTGTCATCGGAATACAGACGACAAGAGTCATCGAAAGGATACTTCTTGTGAATGTCTGCCTTCACCACATACAATCCATGCAGCGACCAGTCAAGACTGAGTCTGAAAGCCTCCTCCCCACTCCACTGTGACTTGTCGCTCTTTATCGGAAAGACCGTCTGACTCGAATCATCCTCAAAATGCTGGATAAGATTCATAACAGCACAGTCCGCTCCTGTTGACACGAGTGTGTCGAAGGCAAGCTGAAGAGTGTCAGCATCATACCAATCGTCGGCATCAAGCATTGCAACATACTCGCCTTGAGCATACAGCAGACCGAGATTACGCGCCTTAGCCTGACCGCTGTTCACGGGTGTGCGCAGAATCTGAAAACGCGCATCACGGGCAGCATATTCGGAGAGTATGGCGTGGGACGAGTCGGTGGAGCAGTCGTCAATACAGATAAACTGACAATCCTTCAACTTCTGCGCAGCAAGCGAGTCAAGACATTGGCGCAAATACCTCTCCGCATTATACACAGCGGTCAATACTGTCACTTTCGCCATAGCTTTCTCTTTATTGAGGAGAGGATGTTCGTCTCTCGCCTCAGCACCCTGTATGACACAAATAATGACACGGCAAGAGCTGTCCATCCGAGGTGTCTTGTCCATCCGTCAACATAAAGCGACAGATAGATTGTTGCTATGAACAATACAAACTGGATGACATACAGCTTTGATTTGCCAAAGTCAAAAAGATAGCCATACTTATACCTGTATATGATATGTATGAGCAAGAGATCAAGCAGACCACCTGCTGACAACGCCCAGCCAGAACCTTGAAGCCCCCAGTATTTGTAGGCTAACGGTATGGCGATGGCAATGAAGACATCATAAATGAGTTCGGTGAACATGTACATCTTTGAATCACCCTTTGCCAAAGCCAAATAGGCGGCAGGGAGTGTCAGAGCCTTAAAGAACATGAACGAAGAGGCGCATATCGCCATTGGTACGGCATCAACAAACTTCGATGAATAAAGCAGCGGCACAATGAATGGCATAGCAAGAACAAAGAAGATGAGAATTGGAGCCATAAGCAGCAGCCCTACTTCAATTTGCTGATTCACAGTATTGTTCTGACGCACGACATCATGCTGAGCAGCCGAGAGACGAGGGAAATAGTCTGCCTCAAAAGCTATGAATACGATATTGGCATATGTGACAGCAAGCACATACCCGCTATTATACAGACCAACATCGGCAAGACATCCGAAATGCCTGATGAGGATGCGTATGATGTATTCTGCACCTTGACCGAAAATGCCAGCAATGATATAGCCTATTCCCAATTTCAGCATTGGTATGCCTTTCACATACTCAGAAGCAGAGAACAGAGAAATACGCCATGGCACAACCTTTGCTGTGTAATAGAGATGGATGACAAGCGTTGACGCAAATGCAAGAACAACAGCTATGACAATACCTTCCATGCCCATGAAAAAATATATTGGGGCACTTATTATCAATGTGGAAATAGCACTGAAGACAGACACAAGAGCCACTTTCTTGAGCTGCTTCATACCCTTGAGTATGGCTATCTCGCCACCATGAACTGCCATCATGGCAATCATCAACGAAAGCAAGACGAAATGGAAAGAATAGTCGTAGTTTGCAAATGACCAGAAACTGATCTGGCGAGCCAAAGCCATGCATAAAAGCATTCCCAGCAGACCAGTGAAAAGACTCCATGTACGAACGGTTGTCGCGTATGCAGTTATCTCTGCTTTGTCGCCCTTATCAAACAATTCTGCCACATGCTTCACCGCACTAAAAGATATGCCGAAGTTTGTAGCCTGATTGATAAGTTTAGCCACATTGTTAAATATGTTGATAACTGCAGCACCATCAGGACCAAGAAACTCTGCGACAATCTTGTTTCTCACAACTGAGGCAAGCATGGAAATACCCTGAATACCACCAAACAGACCAGTATATTTTATAACATGGTCGTAGGTAGCATCATTCTCTTGTTCTATATTTTGGATATTTTCTGCCATATTCTCAAAAAACCATGCAAAGTTACTGCTTTTTTCTATATTTTAACTAATTTTGCATTAAATATTAGAAACACTTAATGAAAATAGTAATACTCGATTCTTATACCGTTGACCAAGGAGAATTAACTTGGGATGAACTGAAGGAATATGGCGATGTTGACATCTATGAACGCACATCACCAGATGAAGTCGTGACACGATGCAAAGGTGCAGAGGTTGTGCTCACCAACAAGGTAGTGCTGAATGCAGAAGTGCTTAATATGCTTCCACGACTTCAGTATATAGGCGTACTTGCAACAGGCTATAATGTTGTTGACTTGGAGTTTGCAAGCCGCCAGAATATTGTCGTCACAAATGTGCCTGCATATTCAACAGAGAGTGTGGCGCAAATGGTGTTCAGCCACATACTGAATATAGTGAGCCGCGCTGACCATTATGCTTGCGAAAACAGGAAAGGCAAGTGGAGTGATTCGGCAGATTTCTGCTATCTCGACCATAACCTTTTCGAGCTGAACAATAAGAAGATGGGAATCATCGGACTGGGTAACACAGGCATGGCGACAGCACGCATTGCTCATGCGTTCGGCATGAAGGTATATGCAGTAACATCAAAAGATGAAGACGACCTGCCTTACGATATTAAAAAGGTGGATCTCGACACTTTGTTTGCAACCAGCGACATAATCTCACTCAACTGTCCGCTGACACAGGACACTCATCATCTTGTCAACGAGAAAAGACTCAAAGAGATGAAATCATCCGCTATACTCATCAATACGGGAAGAGGTCCGCTTGTGGATGATGCCGCTGTAGCTAATGCTCTCAACACAAACGAGATAGCAGCATTCGGAGCAGATGTGCTTACTGTAGAGCCAGCACAGAAGGACAATCCCCTACTCTCCGCTAAAAACTGCTACATCACACCACATATCGCATGGGCAACGAAAGAGGCAAGACAGAGACTTCTCAACATAAGCATTGAGAACGTAAAAGCATTCCTCGACGGAGACCCAATAAATCAGGTGAACGGATAATCAAACCTGTACCATTGGATTACATAGGCGAACACGCTTCGCGCAAGTAAAAAAAATAAAGTAACTACTCAGCGAATGCCTTTTTTCAACAAAGATTCAACCAAATTCCACCTAATTAGAGACTTGATTGAATAGAAATCATATTAAATATTAGGTTGAATTTGGTTGAATCTTTGTTTATAAATTAAATCGCTGGGTAGTTACTATTTTTCCCTCCTGCGCGAAGCGTAATAAGAGAACATGGCTTACGCCAATCTTTGTTTAAAAATATACATGTGAAGAGTTACAAAGATTGTTGTTGAATCATAGTCCTTCTTCGTTAACTTGAGCACGTACACGGCTCAGCGTCTCAGGCGTCATCTGCAAGAAGGATGCAACATGGTGAAGCGGAGCTCTGCGTATTATCTCCGGATTCTCCTTCATTGTGCGTATATAACGCTCCTTAGCTGTCTCAAAGCGAAGGACATCAGCCTTTCGCTGTGAAATTATGAGAGAACGTGCATCGATGTCAAGCATTAGCTTGCATATCTCGTAAGACTGTCGGCTGAGAGCCTCCATCTCGTCATGCGGAATGCCAAACACAAGACCTGGTTCAAGCATTTTTGCCATAATCTTTGATGGCTCACGAAGGAAAAAGCTCTCTATACATATCACCATATCTCCTTCATGACTAATATGTTCAGTCACAGTGGTGTTATTCTTGGAATAATACTGCAACACTAATCCCTTATGGACATAAAACATATATTGACACACATCCCCTTCATTCACAAGATTCTGACCTCTAAGAAGTTTGAACGGCACCAATATATTCGCAAATGCGTTAAGGGCGTCAGCGGAAAGATTTGATCCGTAGCTTTTACAAATCTCACGAGCCACTTCTTTCTTTTTTTCAATTGGATTCATAGATATTTATTTAAGATGTCAATATAATAAAGTAATTTTTCAATCTATTTCGTTATGATAATATTCCAAATTCTTGCTTCATAATTGCATACCGAACATTGCTCTACTGGAAAGTAAAAGGTTTAGAGTAATCTCTATTTCCAAATATCATACTGCCAACACGCACCATTGTGCTTCCGCAATTCTGAGCTATCTGATAATCCCCACTCATACCCATAGATATCTCCTTAAAATAATCGTCTGACGCAAAAACTGTATTCTTCAATTTGTCAAAGAGAGACTTGACTTGCAGAAATTCATCAGCTATCTGCTGTTCATCGTCTGTATTTGTAGCCATTGCCATCAATCCTACAATACGAACATTAGGCATTTGACTCCGCCATTCGCCAGACTGCAAGAAATCTGTCACTTCTTGGGGCGTAAAACCAAACTTCGTCTCTTCTTTTGCAATATGAAGCTGTAAGAGGCAGTCGATGATTCTACCATTTTTCTCTGCCTGACGATTTATCTCCTTTAGAAGCTTTTCGCTGTCAACACTATGAATAAGACTCACAAAAGGTGCCATGTATTTGACTTTGTTCGTCTGCAGATGACCTATGAAATGCCATTTGATATCTTTTGGCAGAGCAGCTTCCTTTGCAACAAGCTCTTGCACATGACTCTCTCCGAAAATCCTCTGACCTGCGTCATAAGCCTGCTGCAGTTCATCCACAGGATGGTATTTAGACACAGCAACAAGTTCAACACCAGGATTAAGAGTCTCTTTCAACTCATTTAATCTATCTTTAATCATCTTTATCTCTTTTGTCAACACAACTCTTGGCTTTACCCTTCATATTCAGGCTTTGCATCGCCTTCTGTTCTTGTCTTTACAACAAACTTGTACACATCCATAATCTTTGTCTCTTGGATGCTGCTGATTCTGTAGTCCATCATAGAACCTTTCATTCCTGCATCAAAATTCTTCAATGCGTCATGGAAATTAGCAGCCTGCACAAGCATATTGTTTCCTATCTCCTTCTCCTTTTCTGTCTTCTCGTCATAAGTGATAAACATACATCTAACTTTATACCATTTATCAGCATTCTCCGAGTCGCTTGGGAAAATCTCAGCATATTTCACTTTGTTGATGTTTGCCACTTCGATATTTCCGCTTGAGAGAGGAGCAGTCTCTTCAAGAATACGTGTCTCTGCTTCTGTGAAGTTGAGCGCATCTACAAGATAAACAGAAGTTTCAGGCTTTGTAATGCCGCCTTCTTTCATCACATCCATCTTTACCTTGCACTCAAACCAACTATTTATTTCCATTGTATCTATTATCTGTATTTACGTTTAACTTATATTAAAAATTCAGCCATAAGCTAAATTATAATGCAAATATAATGATTTTGGAGATAACATCAAACAAAGTGATACTAAAAAACGAGTTTAGTAATCACAATTTCACTTTAAAGAACAAATAAAAAACCAAGAGCAAAAGCCCTTGGTTTTTATTATTGATAACCCTCTTGGGGAGTTAAAATGAAGCTTGTGTAACTATTCAAGACCAAAAAGAATCTTCAATCCACCGTCAACGCCACTGAATCCCATGAACGCCATAGCAAGAAGAGAAGCTGTGATGAGAGCGATAGGCACTCCATTGAATGACTTTGGCACATCAACGAGGTCGAGCTGTTCGCGAAGACCAGCAAAAAGCACCATAGCAAGGAGGAATCCTATACCTGTTGCAAGAGCGTAGATGATGCCTTCGAGGAGGTCATAGTCTTTCTGGATAACGAGAATTGCAACACCAAGAATACAACAGTTGGTAGTGATTAGAGGAAGGAAAACGCCAAGCGCCTGATAGAGTGCTGGCATTGTCTTCTTAAGAATTATCTCTATCATCTGCACAAGAGCAGCGATGACAAGGATGAACGCTATAGTCTGAAGATATTCGAGGTGGAACACATTGAGCACGTATGTCTGGATGAGGTATGTCACGATTGTTGCAACAACAAGCACAGCAGTAACTGCCATACCCATACCAGAAGCAGTATCAACCTTCTTAGAAACGCCAAGGAATGGACAGATACCGAGGAACTGCGCAAGAACGACATTATTGACGAAGATGGCAGTGATGATGATAAGAATTAAACTTAATACATAATCCATAGTATATCCTCCTTTTATTTCTTTACGATTTTGTTAAACAATACAATGAGGTAGCCAAGCACGAGGAATGCACCTGGTGCAAGCACGAAGAGAAGCATTCCGTAGTTCTCACCCCAAAGAGTCAATCCGAAGATTGTGCCTGTACCGAGAAGTTCGCGAACAGCGCCGAGAGCTGTAAGTCCAAGAGTGAATCCAAGGCCAATACCAATACCGTCGAAGATAGAAGCTATTGGATTGTTCTTTGCTGCAAACGACTCCGCACGGCCGAGAATGATACAGTTAACTACGATGAGCGGAATAAAGAGACCGAGACTCTTGTCGATATCTGGAGCGTATGCTTTAATGCACATCTGAAGAACAGTAACGAGAGACGCAATAATCACGATATACGAAGGGATGCGCACAGCATCTGGAATGAGTTTCTTGACACAGGCAATGAGGAAGTTGCTAACAATAAGCACACACATTGTTGCCAAGCCCATCGACATACCGTTTAACGCTGATGAAGTAGTACCGAGTGTTGGGCACATACCCAAAAGAAGGACGAATGTCGGATTCTCCTTGATGATACCATTCACCAAAACTTTGAAGTTATTCATATTCTTTTCCTTTCTTTTAATGGGTTATTCAATTGGTTCTGGAGTTTCGATGTCAGAGGCAGTAACTGTTGAGTCGCAGCAGCTGTCATCTTCTGCCTTCACACACTTATCACTCTTTGTCTGCTGTGTTGCACCTGACTCTACATCAGTGCCGGAAATGACCTTGTTGTAGGCATTCTGTATGGCAAGAAGGAATGCGCGGCTTGTGATTGTTGAAGCTGTAATGGCATCAATATCACCACCATCCTTACTAACAGTAAAGTTGCATGTGCCTGGATTCTTGCCGATAATCTTATCCTGGAACCATTCGCCAGCTTTAGCACCAAGTCCTGGAGTCTCAGCATGTTCAAGAACGGTATATCCAAGGATATTGCCTTCTGTGTCGAAACCTACAAGCACCTTCAAAGGACCACCGAAACCATTGCTTGTTGTAACAACTGCTGTTCCGAGCTGAGCGCCATTGGCATCAGCTATGCTGTAAGCTGTGAACGCATCAATCTCCTTTGGTTCGGCAACCTTTATATCATCAGAGCCCATAACAGCCTTGATGCCGGCTGCAAGATTCTCTGCATTTATTTTCTCAATCTGAGGAGCTGTAACAGCATTGACTGCAGCAAGCACTCCAGCAGCGATGATGGCAATGACAGTTAGCACCACCAGCATGTTTGTTAATGAAGACTTAAGCTTTTCCATATTCTGTTACTTCTTTGCAGGCACCTCACCGAAGCGCTTTGGTTTGAACTTATTATTGATAAGAGGAGTGAAGGCGTTCATGATAAGAATAGCAAACGACATTCCCTCTGGGTATGCTCCGTATGTACGGATGATAACAGTAAGGACACCTATTGCAACGCCATACACAAGCTGACCTTTCTTACTCATTGGTGATGTCACATAGTCTGTTGCCATGAACACAGCACCAAGGAGAAGACCACCGCTGAGCAGCTCTGCGAGAGGATTAGCATAAGCCTGAGGGTTAGCAAGATTCAGCAAACCTGAGAAAACAGCTACGGTGAGGATGATGCTGACAGGAATATGCCATGTAATAACCTTCTTCACAAGGAGAATTATCAAGCCAAGAATGAGTGCAGCAGCACATACCTCACCAAGACATCCACCAGTATTGCCTAACAACATGTCCTGAACAGAAGGCAGCTGCTCAAGCATTTTTGGATCGCCACTCTTGAATGCCGCTTTCATAAGAGACAAAGGTGTGGCACCTGTCTCTGCATCAAGATAAGCACCGAATCCCTGACCAGGATTTGGCCATGTTGTCATATCTACAGGGAATGATATGAGAAGGAATGCACGACCAGCGAGCGCAGGATTGAACAGGTTGCATCCAAGGCCGCCGAAAGTCATCTTTACAACTCCTATTGCAAACAACGCGCCAATGACGATAATCCATGGCTGGATATTGCTTGGCATGTTGAAAGCAAGGAGAATACCTGTAAGTATTGCTGAGCCATCACAAATGGTGCATTTCGGATTTTTGAGCATGAACTTGTTTATGAACCACTCAAAGAACACACAGGCGCCAACCGAAATTGCTGTTGTTATGATTGCACCTACACCGAAGCTGATGAATGAGCAGAGAAGAGCAGGTACAAGAGCCACAACGACCCAATACATGTTCTTCTTCACAGAATCACCGCTATGTACATGAGGTGAAAGTGATACAATTAATTTATTAGCCATATACTAATTACTAATTAATGATTCTTGTTAATCTGATTTGCTTACTGTTACTTCTTTTCTGCCATCTGACGAGAACGGATAATACCCATAACAGTCTGCTTGCCCATTCGGATATAATCAAGTAATGGACGGTTGCTTGGGCATGTGAACTGACAAGAACCACACTCTATGCAGCTTGTGATATCTTCAGCTTCAACCTTGTCCCACATCTGCTTGGCTGAGCATTTTGACAGGAGATAAGGTTCCAATCCCATAGGACAAGCGTCAACACACTTTGCACATCTGATGCATGGCTGAGGTTCACCACGACGCGCCTCCTTTTCGTTCATTATGAGGATGCCAGATGAACCCTTGCAGATAGGCACTTCTGTGTTGAGAAGAGCCTTACCCATCATCGGTCCACCACCAATAACCTTACCTGTATCAGCAGGAAGTCCGCCGCAGGCATCTATAAGCTGACTCATTGGAGTGCCCATGCGTGCGAGGAAATTGCTTGGCTTCTGCAAACTCTTGCCTGTTACTGTCACCACACGCTCAAAGAGTGGCTTCTTCTTCATAACAGCCTCATAAACAGCAAATGCTGTGCCGACATTCTGAACTATAGCACCCACATTGACAGGGATTGCTGGAGGTGCTGGCACCTGACGGCGAACAACAGCGTCGATGAGCTGTTTTTCACCACCCTGTGGGTATTTAGTCTTTAAAGGCACAACTTCTATATTTGGATATTGAGCTTTGCATTTCTCAGTGAGAAGCTTGATAGCATCTGGCTTATTCTCCTCAATACCAATATAACCTTTGTTGACCTTGCCGCCTTTCATAAGAAGGTCCACACCGACAAGCACCTCATCTGCATGCTCAAGCATGAGACGATGGTCGGCAGTGAGGTAAGGCTCACACTCTACAGCATTGATAATCACCCACTCAGGCTTAGCACCTGGAGGAGGACAGAGTTTCACATGGGTTGGGAAGCATGCACCACCCATACCTACAACACCTGCTGCCTTGATTCTGTTGACAATCTCCTCTGGAGTGAGTTCTGGGTGCTCCTTCAATGTTTCGAGCTTATCTGAACGATCAATGGTTTCCTCCCATTCATCGCCCTCTACTGTGATATAGACAGCAGGTTTTGAGTATCCGCTCGCATCGATGATTTCATCAACTTTAAGCACAGTACCGCTAACACCGCTAAAGATTGGAGCAGAGACAAATCCACCAGCTTCAGCAATCATGGTGCCTACTTTCACCTTATCGCCTTTATTGACGACACACTTGGCAGGTGCACCAATATGCTGACCCATAGGATATACTGCAACCTTAGGAAGTTCAGCCTTCTGTATTGGCTGATTTGCTGATAGTTTATTTTCAGCTGGGTGAACACCACCTATTCTAAATGTATTCATATAATCCTTTTTATTTATTTAAGTCCCAACAAGATAAGTTGAGATGGTGGAAGTGGAGCGTCAGTACGCTTTGACTCAAATTCTATTTCTTTTGCTGCAGGAGCAGGATTGCTTATATCCTTTGGTCCTGCAAGAAGAATCTGCTGTGAAGGAAGCAGAGCAGCTCCATCATATTTCACATCAATAGGTTTCCATTCCTTTGCTGGCTGTGATGGTGCCGGTGCGCTTGCTGCTGGCTTAGCCTCTCCTGCCTTAGCAGCAGGCTTAACAGCTGGCTTCTCAATCTTCTTGCGCTCTATACCTTTAACAGAGAGAGTCACAATAGAACCGCGAGGACAAGCATCATAGCACTGACCACAAAGCACACATGCCGCAGGGTCGATATATGCAACATTATTTACGACATGAACAGCATCGCTTCCGCAGACTGTCTCGCACTTCTTACATGCTATACAGCTTTGAGGACATGCTTTCATGGCCTTCGCACCTTTATCCTTATTGACGCAGTTCACATAGATTGCATCACAGTTGTCACCATTGACCTGTCTGATCTCAATGACTCCGCGAGGACAAGCTTTAGCACATGCGCCACAGGCCGTACATTTCTCAGCGTCAACAACAAGACCTTTTTCAGGGTCCTGCTTGATAGCGCTAAACTGACATGCAGCCACACAGTCGCCACAGGCAAGACATCCATACTGACATGCTGTCTCGCCCATTGATGTAGAATGAGCCACACGGCAACTTCTTACTCCGTCATAATTGACAAGCGTTGGACGGTTCTCACAGGTTAAATTGCATCGTACAACAGCAATCTTCTTTGCCGATGCAGAAACCTCCATGCCGAGAATGCCCGCAATAGCCTTCATGCAGTCAGCACCGCCAACAGGACAGTTAAGTCCTTCGAGCGAACCAGCATCAGCAGCCTTCACACAAGCAGCAGCCATACCGCCACAACCAGGAAAACCGCATCCTCCACAGTTCGCACCCGGCAGCACCTCAGCAACCTGGCCAATACGAGGATCCTCCTTTACTGCGAACTTCTTTGAGACGACAAATAAGAGCATCGCAAGAGCGAAGCCCAAAATCGCCAAAGCAGCAACAGCAATTAGAATTAGTTGAAAATCCATAAAAGAGTTATTTAGTTTTTATTAATTAGCAATCCAAAACGCAAACTTGCGAGAAAAACTCTGTCTATTAAGATAAAGTATAAAAAAGTAAATAGCCATGATAGCAACCAGGATGGCAACAGAAACAAGGTCGCCTAATCCAAGGTATATTATAGCGAACAGCATCCACAAAACCGTCAATACAAGAGGTATGCCGAAAGCAAAAAGCACAGCCTGCTTACCCATGCTGAGAGCACCGCACACCTTAACAACATCTCCTACATTATAAATATGTGAGATGTCGTCAACATATACATCTATATATTTCTCCTTGCTTTCGCTTTGTGTACACATTGATTTAGCTTTACAACCATTGCAGGCAGCCTGCTGCAGTATTTTAACTCTGATATGGCAACCTTCTATGGAGTCTATAACGCCGTCATGTTCTATAGTATCTTTTCTCATTTCTCTACAAACGAAGGACAACGACACATCAGCACTATATGCGCATCATTTCATGTAGCAATCCTCCAAACAAAACAAAAGTCAAACATGGAGAATTAATCAACGTTTGAAAACTTTCATTTTGCAAAGTTTACTTTACAACTTTGTATGCAAAAGTAGTAATTATAATAATATTGAAAAAGAAAAACAGGGAAAAAACGAGCAAAGCATTAAAAGTTTTTAATTAACTATTAAAAATGCAATAAAAAGCTGTAACTTTGTAGCGTCGTTACGAGTTAACGACAGAGTTCAACGTCGCTACGAGTTGGCGACATAATCATTAACAAATTAAAATTTTTATTGCAAAATGGCAACAAGAATTCGTTTACAGCGTCACGGCCGTAAGAACTATGCGTTCTACAGCATCGTTATCGCTACTCCAGAGGCTCCACGTGATGGACGCTTCATCGAGAAGATTGGTACTTACAACCCAAACACCAATCCTGCTACAGTTGATTTGAACTTTGACCGCGCTCTTTACTGGGTGCTCGTTGGTGCACAGCCTACTGACACAGTTCGCAACATCCTTTCAAACGAGGGTGTTTACCTCAAGAAGCACCTCCTCGGTGGTGTGAAGAAGGGTGCATTCGACGAAGCTGCTGCTGATGCTAAGTTCTCTGCTTGGAAGTCTGAGAAGGAAGCTAAGGCTGCAAAGATTGCTGACAAGAAGGCTGCTGACAAGGCTGCTGACAAGGCTGCTCGTCTTGCTGCTGAGAAGAAGGCTAACGAGGCTGTAGCTGCTAAGGTTGCAGAGAAGAAGGCTGCCGCTGCTGCTGCTCAGGCAGAAGCTGCTGCTCAGGCTGCTGCTGAAGAGGCTCCAGCTGCTGAGGAGGCATAATCTTCTATTAAGCACAAAAAGAATAATGGTGTGTCATCTTTATGGCACACCTTTTTTTGTTTAAATGAAAAACAATAATACTATACAAATCATCAATCACCCCAAAAACATCGGCTCTTAAGGTCTATTTTGCTGGCATTTGTCAGAACAGAAGCCTGCTTGGTCTTTTTCTTTCTATTCACTTAGCGTGAATGCTATTATGCTGCTGGCGAGAATGACATTATTCACACGGCATGAATAACATTATGCACTTGAACTGAATGACCGCATTCACTTAGTGAGAGATATATGTCATAAAAGAACCACGTTGATTGTTCTGTAGAAACGAATTTAATGACAAACTCTTCACTCTTCATAATCAATCCATAAACAACTGAAATTAAAGCCTTTAACACCATGTAGAGTTGCTTGTTACTCTTCATGCACTCTTCATAGTCGCATGGTTAAGATTAACAATCAGTTACAAGGCATTCATGAAGAGTGGATTTCAATTCCTCAACTTTATCATTTGCAACTTCTAAAAGGTAACTATTCAGCGGATATTTTTAAGCCAATCCTTGTTTAAAATGGCATTTGCTGAGTAGGAATTCTTGAGATATTCAAATGTCAAAATTGAGTAAAGCAGAAGAAGGAGAAGAACTTACTTGTTCACCTCCTTCTTCTGCTTCTTCAAATTCCAATGACCGACATGCAAGCCAGCCCTAATCTCCATTGCATAAGCCTTGCCAAGATTTGCCTTAAGATTGTAACCGAGATAGAAAGGACGGAAGAATTTAGGATAGTATCTCAATCCTACTGTCTCGATGACTCCTGGCTCATAGGTGTGCGACACCCAACCAAGTTTGCGATACAGATATGCGCCTACCGACATGTGAAGTGACACATTCTTATAATACACCTCATGGTAGCCGGCAATAGAAAGTACATGCTTGCTATGAGTAAACTTACGAGTGATGCCTATCTGCTGCTCCACATACTGCGAGCGTTTTGCATATCCAGCAAACATATATTCGAGTCCGACTCCAGAGGCATGCACCTGATTGTATCTGAACATAGGCACAAATGTGGCACTCCACACATTATGCAGAGCGAGATTGCCATTCAGGTAACCAGGATCACCCTCATGCATGTACTCACGATGCCAAAGCCACTCATCATACATAGTACGGAATCCCACAGCTGCATTGATATCGAAATACATGTATGGCATGAACTGCTCCCTCTTAAAGGCAGCAAGACGGTCTCTTCTCTGATGGAAAGTCAGACCATTATCATTCTTTGGACGGTTAAGGTCACATCTTGCACGTAATCCCATCGCATATAGATTTGCACCTTTGTTAGGACGATCTGTCGCCCCGTTCGACACATGCTTATAGTCAACAGAAACAGCAATTTCCGTCTCTGGAGAGATACGGTATCCTGCGAACAGTCCACAGCCGAAATACACCGACAGATGCTGTCCGATGAAGTCATTGTCAACATTAGTGTCTCCCTCGTATGTACGAGAACTTAAAGACAGTCCATTCTCTAACGAATAGCCATACGACCATTTCTTGTTTCTATACACATCACGTCTGAAAGCAATGTATGCCGCCCATGTCAATCCCATACCCGAGATGTAAGGCGTGTCGCCAGTATGCAAATGCACATGGGAAAAGTCCAACAACTGCACACCAGCCTCCAACGTAGGGAAGCCGAACACTCTGTCATACACGGAAATTTCTTTGTCTAAAGGATTTGCCTGAGAATCCATGAAAAGCCCATAATTGCCGCCCCACCCTCTCTTAACAAGCTTTTCGCCTCGTATCTCGATATTGAAAAGATGGTTTATACTCGCATTGCCGCCAATGCTATAAATATGCTTGGGCACAGAGTCAACATTAAACATGGTGTGTTTCACCACATAATTTTTAAGCGCACCATGTTTATATGGATAATCAGGATATACATGTTCAGCAATAGAATCAGTGTTTTCCGCCCAAATGCAGACGGAAAACACTGACAATATAAATAATATGTATATCCTGTAAAAATTAAAAAGCATTATCCTAAAAAAACTGAAATCATCTGCATTACTCAGCAGAGAACTCCTTGATACGCTGCTCTTCTTCGAGCTTGCAAATAAGTAATGTGTCACCTTTCTCTGCAACTATATATCCATCGAGGCCCTGAACGACAACCCTCTTCTCTTCTGTTGTGTGAACCACACAGTTGCTTGTCTCATAAAGACGCACATTATTGCCTATTATGTTATTTCCATTCTTATCAACAGGAGCTATTGTGTGAAGAGAGCCCCATGTACCCACATCACTCCAGCCGAAGTTTGCAGGGAACACAAAAATCTCTTCAGCCTTCTCCATGACCGCATAGTCGATAGAGATGCTTTCGCAGAGAGGGAAGTTCTTGTTTATCATCTCCTGCTCCTTATCTGTACCATACACAGGAAGGAGATTCTCGAATATGCGAGAGATGCCCGGCTCATAGATACGAAGAGCGTTAACGATAGTGCTTACATTCCAGATGAATATGCCTGAATTCCAATAGAACTCCTTTTTCTTCACATACTCCTTGGCTGTTGCGAGGTCTGGCTTCTCCTTGAAAGAGTCAACACGGAATATCTCCTTATTGCTGAGCGATGCCTCCTGAAGGTCAGCCTGAATATATCCATAACCTGTCTCTGGACGAGTAGGAGTCATACCAAGAGTCACGATAGCATCAGTCTCAGAAGTGAATCCGAGAGCAGATTTGATGACGCGCTGGAACTCAACAACATCAGTAACAAGATGGTCAGCAGGGGTGATGACAAGATTTGCCTTTGGATTCTTAGCCTTAATACGCCATGACACATAAGCAATACAAGGAGCAGTATTTCTGCGGCAAGGCTCAAGCAGAATATTGCCCTTTGGTATGTCAGGAAGCTGTTCAGAAACAATGTCAGCATATTTCTCAGAAGTGACAACCCAAACATTATCAGGAGACACAACGCCTTTGAATCTGTCGTATGTCATCTGTATGAATGTGCGGCCTGTACCGAACACATCAATAAACTGCTTTGGATAATCTGTTGTTGACATAGGCCAGAATCTGCTGCCTACACCACCTGCCATAATAACAAGGTTGTTATTTGGATTAATGAAATCGCCCATAGACTTTATTATTTATACAATTCTTCTCAAGTTGTAAACAATCTTATAATTAGTTATTGCAAAGGTAATAAGAAAACAAACAATATTATCGCTTTTCAAAGAAAAATGAATAGTTATAGCGATATTTAAATAATAAAATCATAAATTTGTGAAGGTTTAGACTCAAAGAACGTTTGAGAATATTGAATTAGATAATAATAGACAAGTTTTGCTTGTTTGGAGTTAAAGGGTAGTTAAAGGGCAGTTAAATAGGAGTTAAAGTGATGAATGTCTGTATATGGTGTCGCCACTTTTAATCCAAGCTAAGCGATAACCCCTCTTTAACTCCCCCAAACAAACAAGTTGCAAACTTAGCATAAGTTGAAAAAATATGATACTAATAGCCGACAGCGGTTCAACAAAAACTGCATGGTGCCTTGCTGACAGCAAAAGCACAAATACACAGAAAATATTCCACACACAAGGCATCAACCCTTTCCAGCAGTCAGAGGGTGAGATATGCGAGGTATTGGAGAACGAACTTCTTCCTTCCCTCCCTCACCCTTTCCCCGACATCAATGGGATATTTTTCTACGGAGCAGGTTGTACTGCAGAAAAATCGCCTATTGTAGCCAAGGCATTGAGAAGTGTTGTCAGTCGCGATGCACGCATCATGGTAGAAAGCGACATGCTTGGAGCAGCAAGAGGTCTTTGCGGCTCGAGTGAAGGTATTGTCTGCATTCTTGGAACTGGCAGCAACACGTGTTATTATGATGGTCGTGACATGCACACCTGCAACCCAGCTCTCGGCTACATACTTGGCGACGAAGGAAGCGGGGCGTACATCGGCAAGCGACTCGTTGGCGACATTCTCAAAAGACAGCTGCCTAAATCTGTTCAGGATTTGTTTTTTGAGGAGACAAAAGAGAGTCAGGCAACAATAATCCAGAAGGTTTACCGTGAACAGCTGCCAAACAGATTCCTTGCCTCATTAAGTCCGTTCTGTGCGCGTCACAGAGATATCCCTGAAGTATCAGCATTGATAAAAGACTGCTTCAGCGAGTTTTTCAAAAGAAACATTCTTGTCATGAAATCTGATTTCAACATAGACAGCCGTATTGTAAATTTTGTAGGAAGCGTAGCATACTATTATCAGCAGGAACTCAAAGAGGTAGCTAACACTTTCGGTTACGAGATAGGAAACATAAAGCAAGCTCCACTTGAGGGACTTGTTGATTTCCACGTACAAAAATAATATCCTTTATACAAGTTTCACAAGCTCCACCTGTTGTGGAGTTAAAGGGTAGTTAAAGAGAAGTTAAAGAGGTGTCAAAGTGACGAATATCTGTATATAGCAAACGTCTCTTTAATTCCGAGCGAAGCGATAACTCCTATTTCACTACCCTTTATCTCCCCAACTGAGAAAGTTGAATACTTTATTTAAATAAGTAAAAAATAGCAGATAGGACAAAATTGCATTCCCCTTCTAATAGTGTTTGGCACACACTTTTCACTCATCAAGAAGTGGACGAAATTTCAAAATGTCATATTTGACTAACACCATGAAAGCTAAGCAGAAAAACACATTTAATCCTTTTGTCAGACCTATCCAACTTGCTGATAAGGCTATTTAATGCCTGTGAACAAATTCTAAAGTATTAAGCACAAATTCTAAATACCATATATAAACCTTTATTGAACAGCAATTTAACAAACAAAACACATAGAATTTCTATCATTTCTGACAAGACTTTTTTAGCAAAATATGCCATATTTTCAATTTTCGAAAACAAAAAGACAACACCCTCTGCATTTATGACTATTTCGATTAAAAAAAGTAAAGGAAACTGATACTAATGTTCAAATTTCAGCACACGATTTACTTTTTGTCACTTTTTCAACCATGCACAAAACATTATGTCACCATTTGCACGATTCTACCACAAACAGCACCATACCTACTTCCGTAATGTGACATTTTAACACTCACATCAAAGAAATGTCGTTCAAAATAGCATTTTTTTATCTTTTATATTGTTTTAGTTTAATAAAAACATCTAAATTTGCAGCCGTTTTAAGGGTACAGAGATAAATAATAAGGTAAACTCAGATTGTAATTTATTGTGAAATCATCTATTTCGTTACTTATGTTATCTGCGCTTTTAGTGTTTAGCGCTTGTCAGGATTTTGAACCTCTCGGAGAAGAAACACTTTCAAAACTCGAGTACGCTCGCAATTTTGAACAAATGTACGGATCTATAGACCCCAACCAGTCTTGGGACTTGACCGTTGACAACTTCGGTAACGCCAAAGAGCGTTCTGGAGCACAGCCAGAATTTGACCCGTCAATATATAAGCCAGCAACTGAAGCTCAGTATAACAGACTCGTTTCAACTGGCGACTGGTACAATGTTCAGCAGAACACCATCAAATACATCAAGCAATATTTGAGAGAAGAAGAGCAGGCACTCATCGACAAAGACGATGCCTTCGACTTCGTCATGCAGACAAAAGACATGACCGACTTTGCCATAATCCCTATCTATCAGGGCAAAGCAGGTATGAACTGGGAGCTTCACCTTGTAGCAAACAATATCGACTACAGAGTGTGGGGACAGTCTGAAGGCATGGAAATCAAAAAGACAGAAGGCAGCAACTGGGTTGAACCAGGAACACACCTCGATGACAATTCTGGTGGTGAGAGTTCAACAATGAATGCTTTCGCAACACGTTCAAAGCCAATCATCATTAATGGCTCTGTTATTGACGGTGAGTTTGAACTCTATCTGAAGATTACCGACGGACAGACAACATGGAAGCCAAACAAAGATGGTCATGCAAATGGTGACTACGCCGTTGACAATACAGGTCAGCGAAGCGGCTACGGCATGATGATACCACTCGACTTCTATTCTAACTACGCTCGTGGCACAGTTGGCGGAATACCAAGCAACTTAGGAACTGTCAAAGGATTTTCTGACGCAAGTGATGCCATCCTCCTTGGATGCGAGGACGCCAACCTTGACGATTCTGACTGGGACTTCAACGATGTAGTATTCCTCATTGTCGGTGTGGAAGCAAAAAGACCTGTTGTAAAGGAGATTGTTGACAAGAAGCGTTATCTCATGGAAGACCTCGGTGACCTTGAAGATGCAGACTTCAACGATGTCGTTGTCGATATGTACAAATGCAGAGAAGTATCTGATATACATATCGTTGGTCAGCAAGGTTCTGGTGTCATTCAGAAAAGAAAAAGTCCATACGAGACTGAATCTGCTAAGATTGTTCACCTTGGTGGTATCTACCCTTTTGAGGTTTGTTTCGGTGATTATCTCACTGACAGCAGCATAAAGTCATCTGGTCGCATTGACCCTAGCATATATGGTTCAGTAGCTCCTCTACCAAGCGCAGATGTGTCTATCGAAATCTTCAATGATTCAAGAACATCATATTGGAATCCGGAGACCAACAATATCTACCTTAAAGTGTACAACCGCTACAACAAAGCAACAGGAGAGGTAGAGGCTGTGTCAATGATTGGTCAGCCAGTATGTACTATTGGATTCCCTGAGAAGAACCATGCTCCTATGATTATCGCAGCTGACCCGGGATGCAAATGGATGCCTGAGCGCGTGCATATCACAAGAGCACTCGTCGAGCAGTGGGCTACAGGCGGGTTCAATGGCGAACAGAAACCAGGTGATGGAAAGCCAGACACTCCAATCAAAGATGTTGACCTCGATTTCGTTGATGGTGTCGCAACATTATGGGAAGGACGTGAATGGGCAGGCAACTACAGCCAGTTCAACAAGACAAGTACAAATGGCGAAGGCGACGAGGAAGCTTACGCAAAAATCGTCAAAGCTGTCAAGAATCCTGATGTCAAGTATATCACGTTGTTCCTTGACAACAAGATAAATGGTAACTACACCATCCGCGATGATAAATGGGATGAACTTGCCAGCGGCAATGGCAACAACAAGAATTACATCACCATTGAACTTACAGACGACATGCGCAACCACATCAGCAAAGACGGAGGTATGCGACTCGAATTCTGGGTGTCAGGCGCTAATATCACAAAGGTTGTTGCATCTGAAGAAGCTGTAGCAGGCAAGCTTTACACTATCACCGTCAACTCTAATGGAAATGGTTATGTGACAGGCGGTACAAAAGCAGAAGCTGGCAGCAGCATCACAATCTCTGCTATTCCAAACGAGGGATATAAGTTCACACAATGGAGCGATGGCAATAAAGATGCAACTCGCACCATCACAGTAACTGCTGATGCCACATATACTGCTACATTCGCAATGGCTCAGAAATATCAGATTACAGTATTGGCAGGACCAGGCGGTTCATCCACAGGTACTAACTCATACTACGAAGGTCAAACTGTAACAATCACGGCAACACCTTCAAGGGGTTATAAATTTGTGAAGTGGAATGACGGCAGCACAGAAAATCCTCGTACAATAACAGTGAAAGGTAATGCCACATACAAGGCTGTGTTTGAGGAAGGCAGCGAAAAGACTGTCTGGACAGGCAACATCACAAATCACGGTTGGTACGACGGACTCAAGTTCTCTGAGTTAGAGAAAGCGTACAACGAGGGCATGCACACTATCGAATATGTCTATACAGCAACTAGAGATGGCAACATCGAGATGTGCACAGGATGGAACACAAGTGTAATCAACACAAAAGTCAAAGCAGGCACAACATCTGTTTCCGTCACTCTCACTGCCGACAATATCAACTTGATGAAGCAGCAAAGCAGCATGACAATCTTGAAAGTGTCACAGAATGTAACGCTTACTGCTATCAAGATGAAGTAAACACATTAATTTATATATATGAAAGAGGATGCACCGTTTGATGCATCCTCTTTTATGTAAGTAGAGGGCTATGAATAATATAAGTTAATTCAACTTTCGCTTTAACTTTGCAGTATGTAAGAAGAGTCTTAAAAACTCTTAA